>DNGI01000094.1:0-3778 GCA_003486645.1 Cyanobacteria bacterium UBA11370
TAATCAACCCGGATTTAGTATTAGAGGAGCAAGAGAGCTAAAGGAAAGTCAGGAAAAAGCGACAAAGAGAATACAATCAGCTAGTTTAGATAAAAATAGCATGGATTGATTGGAAACATTTTTTTGGTTAGCTTTACTCAGTATTTCTGCTTAACCTGAATTTGACCCACAACATACCACATTTCATCGTGCGGACTGTGGGTTAAAAGATATTGGACAGAAGGCTAAACTCAAAGCCGTTCCTAACTGGCAGGAACGACTAAGGAGACTTGTAAACCAACTGATTGCTGATAATGAGAACGATCTGTCCAATCAGTAAGCTTTGGGTGGATATGGCTAGCAATTATCGAACTGTTGATTAACCCCCTATAAGCATCTTCAGATCGGTGATGGGTATTTTGGGTTGCATCCTTAACTTTTTCCTCAAGATCTTGCGGAAATTGCCGGATAGTAGTACATATGTACAAGAGATGAGACTAACTCATCAGCAACCCCTAGCAGAATTCAAGAGGATGAATCCGACCAATATTGTTAAAGTAGGCGTTATAGGAGAACAGCTTAATCAGTCTTTGGGCAGCAATGCCATAATCTGATCAACAAACTGTTGATGGTCAACAACAGGTTTAGAGATGTAGCCATCCGCACCACTTTGCTTCAAGAAGTTTTCGCGATCGCCCTCCATAGCGTGAGCTGTAACCAATATAATCGGCAGTTTGGACGTTTGAGCGTCAGATTTAAGCATCTGGGTAATTTTAATACCATCCACAGGCTGACCCTGGTAAGAACTGTGAGCAAGGGAAACATCCATCAAGATAATATCAGCGCCTCCAGACTGGGCTATTTTCATGACTTCTTCTACATCTTCGGTTCCCTTTACTGCTAACCCACCCCGCTTGGTGAGAATTTTGGAAAACACTCGTAGGTTAATGGGATCGTCTTCTACAATCAGAACGGTTTTCATGGGCGTTGCATCAAGAAAGTCGTCTTTTCACAAGTGCGATTCAATTCTTTAGTCTGACAGCGACTTGATAATGTTGCCATCAAAAAATCAATTCGTCATCACATTTTGGACAGAAAATAGGGAACAGAACTCATGGTAAAACAGTTAAACCTGCTAGCGACCGGTCAGGTCATCCCCACAGCCCTACATGCGGAGATGCAACGGTCCTATCTTGAATATGCCATGAGTGTGATCGTTGGGCGTGCCTTACCAGACGTTCGGGACGGTCTAAAACCCGTACATCGCCGGATTTTATATGCGATGCACGAATTAGGTTTAACACCAGACCGACCTTACCGTAAATGTGCCCGTGTTGTTGGGGATGTTTTGGGTAAATATCACCCCCACGGAGATCAGGCGGTTTACGATGCGTTGGTCAGACTCGTCCAAGATTTCTCTACTCGCTATCCGCTTTTGGGTGGTCACGGAAATTTTGGGTCAGTGGATAATGACCCACCCGCCGCCATGCGTTACACCGAAACACGACTGTCTCCCCTCAGTAATGAAGCACTCCTGTCAGAAATCGGCGAGGCTACTGTTGATTTTATCGACAATTTCGATAGCTCTCAGCAAGAGCCAGTCGTTTTACCCGCTCAGCTACCTATATTATTGCTCAATGGTTGCTCTGGTATTGCCGTCGGCATGGCAACCAATATTCCGCCTCATAACTTGGGAGAACTCATTGATGGTCTGATTGCCTTGATTGATAATCCGGATTTAGCCGATGAGAAATTGTGGGAATTGATTCCAGGGCCAGATTTTCCCACAGGAGGACAAATTGTTGAAACATCTGGCATTCGAGATGCTTACAGTACAGGTCGTGGGAGTATCCCTGTCCGAGGAATTGCCAAAGTTGAGGAAATTCAAGTCAATCGTTCTCGCCGTCATCAACGCACAGCAATTGTCGTAACAGAACTCCCTTATCAGGTGAATAAGGCGGGTTGGATTGAAAAGGTAGCTGAATTGGTTAACCAGGGGCGATTGGAAGGAATTGCTGACTTACGAGACGAGAGCGATCGCGAAGGCATCCGAGTTGTCATTGAACTCAAACGAGATACCAAGCCTAGAGACGTTCTTAAACAGCTCTACCACCAAACCGCACTCCAAAGCAACTTTGGGGTAATTATGCTCACTTTAGTGGACGGACAGCCGCGTCAACTGACCCTGCGACAGTTATTAGAGGAATTTTTGAGATTCCGCGAACAAACTCTGATCAGACAATATACGTATCAGTTAGAGCAGGATGAAGCACGCCGTCACATTGTTCAAGGGTTACTGGTATCGTTAGCTGGGCTAGATACTGTGATCGAAATCCTAAAAAATGCTCCCGACGGTACCACAGCCAAGACTTTTTTACAAGATGAGTTAAATATTAGTGAGATTCAAGCCGATGCGATTCTCGCTATGCCCCTGCGCCGCCTGACTGGGTTAGAACGGCAAAAATTACAAACCGAGTTTGACGAACTAAACGCCAGAATTGAACAGTTACGGCAATTACTCAGTAGCCGACATGAGTTGCTAAAAGCCCTGAAAAAAGATTTGCGATCGCTCAGACGTAAATACGCTGACCCCCGTCGGACTAAGATTCGGGTTGAGACTGGGGAGTCGGGGAATAGACGCGGGGACGAGGAGACACGGGGACGGGGAGATAGGAAGATAGAGGACAATCGAGAACGGGCAAAGAAGGAAAAAGTATCGGCTTCCTCTTCAAAAGCTGTAACTACCCCAAGTACCAATCGATCCGCCCCTGCGGAAGACGAGGAAACCTTGGTGGAATTTACTTACAAAGGGTACGTACAGCGCCAACGTCCGACAACGAACTCTAAATCAAAGTCTTCCCTAACCAATGGGGATGATTTTGTGATTAAAACTCAACTAACCTCAATCCAGTCAGAATTCGTAGCCATTACCAGTGGGGGGAAAGCTTACCCGATTAAACTGCGAGATATTCCACCCGCCGCAGGTCGTAAGCAAGGAACATCATTGATTAGTTTGCTACCCGAGTCTGCCCAATCAGAAACAGTTTTAACCCACTTTAGCTTGCCCGATGCTCCTGAAAACCTAAGTTTGATTTTGTTGACTCAGCAGGGGCGAATTAAGCGACTACCCGCTTCCGAGTTAACGAGTGTCACCATGCGGGGTTTAACACTGATCAAGCTCAAAGAGGGCGATCGCTTAGAGTATGCTACCTTTGCTCAAACAGACCAACAACTCCTCCTCGGAACCAGCAACGGTCGAATTTTACGCTTTGAGGTGGATGATGAACAGCTACCGCTAATGGGACGTACTGCCCAAGGCAATCAAGCCTTGCGACTGCGCCGTCGGGAAACGTTAGTCGGTTGTGTCACACTCCGTTCTAATCAGAACCTTTTACTGGTTTCTGAACAAGGATACGGGAAACGCTTACCCGCGAGTGCCGTCAGGGTGGTGAATCGAGGGGAACTGGGTACTCAGGCTCTCCAGTTTAAAAATTCTATCGATAGTCTGGTGTGTATGGTTAGAGCTGTGCCGACTTATGAAGCCGTACTTGTAACGAGTGAGGAACGAGTGTTACGTTTACAGGTAGATTCTGTGAAGGTGTTGGGGAAAGATGGGTGTGGCGATCGCTTGGTTAAACTCAACTCAGAGGAAAAAATTATTGCCGTGACTTGTTTAAAGATTTCATGAAGCTCATCAAATTGCAGAAAGCAGATTTACTATAAAAAAGATTGAGAAGGATAGAGGGGGAGGGGGAGAGGGGGAGAAATTTTATGAGGGGTGATTAGCTGGAGATCCTAT
>DNGI01000094.1:4036-4238 GCA_003486645.1 Cyanobacteria bacterium UBA11370
AACTCCTGACTTCTGACTCCTGAGTCCTTCTTCGTCAATGATACTTAACCCTCAAGCTTGGGAATTTTTTTAAAAAATAGTTTGTAGAATCACCATTCACCAGCCAAGTCCTACAAGTCCTAGTTGAAATATGACAGAGCATACACCGCGTCCACCCATTGCACCGCCCCCTCCACCCCGCGTTCCCCCAGCACCACCGCCC
>DNGI01000405.1 GCA_003486645.1 Cyanobacteria bacterium UBA11370
CCCACACCCCACACCCCATTCCCGACTATAATTCCTCAGTAACTTTCCAGAGTGTCTACCTTGTGATTGCCATTTATCCGGGCAGCTTCGATCCCATTACCCTAGGACACCTTGACATTATCGAGCGTGGCTGTAAGCTATTCGATCGCGTGATTGTTGCGGTGTTGCGTAACCCTAGTAAATCTCCCTTATTTACCGTACAAGAGCGAGTTGAGCAGATTCGGCGCTGTACCCAACACCTGTCGA
The DNA here is from genome assembly GCA_003486645.1 of Cyanobacteria bacterium UBA11370. Taxonomy (GTDB): domain Bacteria; phylum Cyanobacteriota; class Cyanobacteriia; order Cyanobacteriales; family Coleofasciculaceae; genus UBA11370. The sequence goes on from DNGI01000405.1 coordinate 247, forward strand.
ACGTGGAAGTGGACAGTTTTTTTGGTCTGACCGTGGAATATGCCAAACTTAAGAATGCTCAAGTACTCTTGCGGGGCTTGCGGGCAGTTTCAGACTTTGAAAAAGAACTCCAGATGGCTCATACTAATCAAACCCTCTGGGATGAGATTGAGACTGTTTTTCTTGCCACCGCTAACGAGTATAGTTTCTTGAGTAGTAGCGTAGTGAAAGAGATTGCCAGGTTTGGCGGCTCCGTCGATCATCTTGTTCCCCAGCAGGTTGCCCTAGATATTTGCCGATGTTACGCCGAGACTCATCCCAGCTCGATCCCCCCGAACGCGAAGAACCCAACTCCAAGGGCGAACCCTCTACCAATGGAGCCGGAGGTGTAGATATTCAGCGAGAATTGAATCGACTTGAGGAGATGCTCATTGTTGATAGCTTTCACATCCCTTTTACGGGGCGCACGATTGTTGATGAAGAAATGTTTCTGGCTCAACTGGATTTAGTGCGGGAAAATTTACCGGATGCCTTTGAAAAAGCGGAAAAAATTGTCCGCCAGCGGGAAGAAATTCTCTTGCAAGCTGAAGACTATGCCCAGGAAATCATGGATGCTGCCGAACAACGGGCTGATCAGATATTAGATGAAATGGGAATAATTCAGCGAGCCGAATTGGAAGCCAAACAAATTCGTCAACAGGTTCAACAAGAATGTGAAGCACTCCAAGAACAAACCCTTGCTGAAATTGAGCGGATGCGAATGCAAGCACAACAAGAAGTTGCCCAACTGCGGGAAATAGCACTTACTGAATGTGAAGATATTCAAAATGGTGCGGATGATTATGCGGATGCAGTTCTGATTAATATCGAACAAAATCTAACGGATATGCTCAGAGTAATTCGCAATGGTCGTCAACAACTTCATGGTAATGTACAATCGAACCCTTCTCCACCCAAAGATTCTGCTGGAGGTTCTGGAGTGCGATCGCCCTCATCTTCACCAAAGAAATAATCTTGGTTGTCCATTGTCCGTTGTTCCTTGGGGCTTTCGTACTTAGAATAGAGTGCGATCGCTCAGATAGAATAGTAATTAGCCGCAAGTCTATTGTTTGCCATGACGCTGAAAGAATTAGAACCTCAACTGCTGGCACTCTCTGACGACGAAAAAGCTCACGTTGTTCAACTCCTATCCCAAGGTAAAATCACTCTAGGGCGTGGTATAAAAAAAACGCCTAGTGTTTGTGGTGGCAGTGCCTGTATTGCGGGAACTCGTATCACTGTTTGGGGACTTGTAGAAGCTCGTCGCCTTGGCTATAGTGAAGCTGACTTACTGACAAGTTATCCATCACTATCTGCTACTGATATTGCCAACGCCTGGGCATATGCTGAAGCTTTCCCTGACGAAATTGAAACAGAGATTCGGGAAAATGATGAAGTGATGGATGAGGATTTATAACTCATGGCGCGTCTCTATGCCGATGAGCAATACCCCTATCCTGTGGTAGAAATTTTAAGAGCTAACTTACATCTTGCACCTGGCGGTTGAAACCGCTGCTATACAAACAAAACCTGCCTACGCAGGTTATAAAGCCCCTGATTTTCGGTTAGTCCGCGTAGGCGGACTTGGTTTATATAGCCCCAGAATTCTATTCTGAGGGCTTGGTGCAAGACGTGAGCTAACCGAATCCACACTGCAATTACAGCAGAGGAACCAATGCAGCGGTAAACTGATTCGTGTCGTGCGTCCTGCTACGTCACCCTAGAATCAGGTATGGTATAAACAGGCGATCGCTCTTTTTTTGAGTGCGAGTCACTATCCCTTCAATCATCTTATTGTTATGGTAGAAATGGATAATATTTTGAGTAAAAAATACATTATAAAAAAGGAGGTAGCGTTAGAGAAACTGGAACCAAAACGGATACTGTATTTAGCTATACCTATAGAGATTTATCAAGAGTTTTTTACGCATTCATTAAAAGGAGATTATTGAATTATGAGTTATGATTTTGACTTATTCGTAATTGGTGGCGGTTCTGGCGGAATTGCTACCGCGAGACGAGCAGCACAATATGGTGCAAAAGTCGGGATTGCAGAATATAGTGATTTGGGAGGAACTTGTGTTAATCGCGGTTGTATTCCTAAAAAACTAATGGTTTACGCCTCTCATTTTCCTGATTTATTTGAAGAGGCACAAGGCTATGGCTGGAGTGCGGTGGAAAGTACTCTTGATTGGCAAAAAATGATTAATGCCGTGCATCAGGAATTAGAACGATTGAATGGGGTTTATCTGCGGATGCTAGATAATTCTCAGGTACAACTGTTTCGGGGTTATGCTAAGTTTATTGACTCTCATACTTTGGAAATTTCGGAGTCGAGTGGTGCATCCCATAAAGTTACAGCCGATAAAATTTTAATTGCAGTTGGTGGACATCCAGTTAAACCCGATATTCCAGGAATGGAACACGCTATTGTTTCTGATGATATGTTTCTCCTCAAGGAACAACCGAGACAAGTAGTAATTCTGGGAGGGGGTTATATCGGTGTCGAATTTGCTTGCATTATGCACGGTTTGGGTTCTAAGGTAACGCAAATCATTCGTAGAGACAATATTTTATGGGGATTTGATGATGATATTCGTTCCTTAATTCAAGAAGGAATGCAACAGCATGGAATTCGGATTTTGGATAGCACTCGCCCGACAGCTATTGAAAAAACATCGGAAGGTCTTAAAATCACTGTAGAAGGGAAGTATCAGGAAACAGTAATTGGAGATATTTTATTAGCGGCTACGGGGCGAAAACCCAGTCTTCAAAACATGGGTTTAGAAAATGCTGGGGTAGAAATTGCTAACGATGCGATCGCTGTGGATAAATACAGTCGTACATCTCAATCCAATATCTTTGCAGTCGGGGATTGTACAGATCGTATTAATCTTACTCCAGTTGCGATTAATGAAGGTCGTGCGTTTGCGGATACTGAATTTGGCGGTAAATCCCGTATTATGAGTTATGAAAATGTGCCATCAGCAGTTTTTAGTACACCGGAAGCAGCAACTGTAGGGTTAACGGAAGCTGAAGCACGAGAAAAATATGGCGATTCTGTGAAAGTTTATCGCGCTCGATTTAAGCCGATGTATCACACTTTAACAGGTCGAGATGAGCGCACAATGGTAAAGTTAGTCGTTGATGAAACAACAGATAAAGTACTTGGTGCCCATATGGTTGGTGCATACGCCGCCGAAATTATTCAAGGAGTGGCGATCGCTGTAAAAATGGGAGCAACAAAAGCCGATTTTGATGCAACAGTTGGCATTCATCCCTCTACGGCTGAGGAGTTTGTTACTCTACGTTAATTGGAGTGGGGAGTGGGGAGATGGGGAGATGGGG
>DNGI01000402.1:0-2929 GCA_003486645.1 Cyanobacteria bacterium UBA11370
TACCCAATCCGTTGCCACATCGGTCGCTAAACGTTTCCTATTAATTCTGAACACTATAGCTAAAAACTCTATGAATACCGTCGATTATCTCCGAATTAGCCTCATTGACCGCTGCAACTTCCGGTGTCAGTACTGTATGCCAGAAGGAACAGAATTAGACTATGTTTTACAACAGGAATTGCTAACTCATGAGGAACTGCTAACACTACTAAACGAAGTATTTATTCCAGTAGGATTTAGAAAATTTCGCCTCACAGGTGGGGAACCGCTGCTGCGTCCGGGAGTGGTAGAGTTAGTGAGTGCGATCGCCTCTCTTCCGGAAACGCAGGACTTAGCCATGACGACTAATGCGTTTTTATTGGCAGGGATGGCACAAGATTTGTATGATGCAGGTTTACGGCGAATTAATATTAGTCTCGATTCTCTTAATCCTGATACTTTTGACAAAATTATTGGGAATAATTGGGGACGTTCTCGTTGGCAACAAACGTGGGAAGGAATTCAAGCTGCACATCGAGTTGGGTTTGATCCTCTGAAGTTGAATGTGGTAGTTATTCCTGGAATTAATGACCAAGAAGTATTAGATTTAGCGGCATTAACGATTAACCGTAGATGGCATGTCCGATTTATTGAGTTTATGCCAATTGGCAATGCTCAGTTATTTGATAATCGTGCTTGGATACCGTCAGAAGAATTAAGGCAGCACATCCGGGATACGTTTGGATTAACAGAATCGAATGTGCGTGGTAATGGCCCTGCTGATGTTTTCCAGATTCCTAATGCCTTGGGAACGTTAGGATTTATCAGTCAGATGTCAGAGTGTTTTTGCGATCGCTGTAACCGGATGCGCCTTTCTGCTGATGGTTGGTTGCGTCCCTGTTTGCTCAATGAAACGGGTCAGATTGACTTAAAAACTGCCTTACGTAGTGGAGTTGATCCAACTCAATTAAGAGAACAAGTGAACCACTTATTAATGATTAAACCCGAAATAAACTTCAAGCAACGAGACTCTGGAACTAGCGGCAGCTATACTCGCACTATGTCACAAATTGGTGGATAAAATGATTTTAGATTTTAGATTTTAGATTTTAGATTCAATCCAAAACCCAAAATCCAAAATCCAAAATCCAAAATCGTTAGGCTTGTCGTGAGTAGTACTCAACCACTAGCAATTCGTTGATTTGTAGAGCGACCCACTCGCGCTCAATGACACTATTAACCTTGCCAGTGAGGGTGTTTTTATCAAACTCTAAATGGCTAGGAAGGTTGGCTAAACCGGGAAATTCTAGATTTTGTTGAACCAGACGGCGAGAGCGTTCGGTGTCTTTGACGGCAATCACATCGCCGGGACGGCACTGATAGCTAGGAATATCGACCACCCGACCATTAACGGTGACATGACCGTGATTCACCAACTGACGCGCACCAGGAATTGTGCCTGCCATTCCTAGACGGAAGACGGTGTTATCCAGCCGCATTTCCAACATTTGCAGCAAGGCTTGACCCGTGGAACCCGTTGCTCGACGTGCTTTACGGACATAGCGGAGTAACTGCTTTTCCGTGATGCCGTAGTTGAAGCGTAATTTCTGCTTTTCTTCCAGTCGGATAGCATATTCAGACCGCTTTTTGCGAGCTTGACCGTGCTGACCTGGTGGATAGGCTCGACGAGGACTCTTGCGGCTTAAACCTGGCAGATCCCCCAAACGGCGGACAATTCGCAGGCGGGGGCCTCTATATCGTGACATATAAGTTCCTTACTTGGCTGACTATTTTTTTACCCAAACACATTATTATACACGACTATAAGGATAAGTTCAAAATTGAATTTCAGTAATGGTTATTTCAAAAGGCTAAAAAGAGAGCGATCGCGCTGTTGAGTACACAGGAATTGTATTTTAGTACGGATGTCATAATTGAGGAAAAAAAGATTAATCCCACTGACGAACAAGCTCAAGCCTGTCTGCGCGTCTGCCAGATGTTGTCTAATTGCTATCGGGATATCCAATTATTCCGTTTTGATGACCAGACTGGAGATGTATTCATTCTTGCCAGTGATGAATTGCAAATTATTGTTCCCCGTTCTGGAAACTGGAGTTTTGTAGATGAAACCGAACTTTGAAGAAATGAGCATTCCTGATCTCAGGGCGTATGTACTAAAACATCGGGATGATATTGAAGCGATCCGGGCGTTATTTTATCATCCTAGCCTGAAATGGAAAACTATGCCTCCAATGTTTACTCAAGAGGGTGTGCCAATTGAAGAAAATATCCAGATAGCTGAGGAAGCTATTCGTCAACGAGTTGAAAGCAATTACAAAAAACAAACAGCAACAGATCAAGAAACAGTTAATTTAGGAAAGAAGGATAAGACTACAATTACACAAACAGAAATTGAACAGTTGCGTGATCAATTGAGAGATTCTCCAGAGGCGATCGCCACCCTGGATATCATTCAGGAATGTGATGGACATCTAGAGGATGCTGTGAAAGTAATGATAATCAAAAAAACGGGTAAAGAGCCAGACCAAAGCTTAAATGAATGGGTTAAAAAATGCCGACATGTTATCTGTAAAGAAGAATTTAGAGAAGACTTAGCAGTAGGATTAATTGCTGGAATGATAGAGCCTTTAGCAACAACTGCTGTAATTCCTCTAGGTATAGCAGTAGCTGTGGCTATTTATGTATTCAAAACGGGAATCAGAACGTTTTGTGAGCCTTCTGAGTTTGAATCTTAAAGCCCTGTAGCAGTAATGCTAAATTAAATGTACCCTGACAATAAAAATAACTACAATGAACTGAAAGCAAATTTTGATCAATTGTGAAATTTGCATCGGATTTTGGATCAGATGTAACGGATGAGTTATGAGTAACTAACAAAGCTTGTGAGAAAACAAAGAACCTATCCGTTACATCCGTTACCCCATCCGTT
>DNGI01000402.1:3132-9820 GCA_003486645.1 Cyanobacteria bacterium UBA11370
CATCCGTTACCCCATCCGTTGCCCCATCCGTTGCCACAAGGGTAAGGTATGGAGGGGCAGTAAATGCAGAAACTGAAGCGAAAATAGCGAGTACTTGCGTTCAGGTGGGTTAAGCGCCTACTATCGATTAGCTCTTATATTTTTTAGCTATAGAGATTGTGACAGTATTAAGATTGATGGACGCAATTGTCGGGCGATCGCACGAATCTGAGTATGCTACCAAAATCGCAGATCGACCCGTTTGGACAGAGGTGAGTAATGCTTAAGAAACTTATTCTGGAAAATTGGAAAAGTTTTCGCTATGCAGAACTACCGATTGATCCGGTTACTGTCGTTATTGGCACGAATTCCAGTGGCAAGTCTAATGTGGTTGAGGCGTTGGAGTTTTTAATCCGAGTCGTCAAAGGGAGCGAAATTAAAGCCGCTTTAGGGGGTGATTCAACCATTCCTTCCCTTCGAGGAGGGGTAGAATGGGCAGCCCTTCATCCCCAATCTTATTTTACTTTAAAAGTTTTAGTTCAAGGAGAGGATAATCACACCGATTATCTCTATAGCATTACAGTACAAACTAAGCCTAGTGTTCGGGTTATTCAAGAAGGGATAGCCCGCCAATCTTATCAACAAGAGGATCAAAGCGATGCCCTACTCACTGATTTAATTAAAGCTTATATTAAAGCCACAGAAGGAGTGCAAATTGAAGTCGAGCTTTATGGCAGGCAATTTTTTTACTTTCCTAAGTATTGGAATAATTATCAGTCAATTTTATTACAATTAAAAGGACTGGCTCTCAATGATAAAATGTTTTGGGTCATCTGGTATATTGGTCGGGCGATTGAAAATATTTTTATCCTCAATCCCATTCCTGATAAAATGCGGAACTATTCTCCCCTTTCAGATAGTCTTGAAAGTGATGCCTCGAATATTGCGGGTGTGCTAGCTGCCTTAACCGATGAACAGAAAGCGGAGTTTGAATCAACAGTTTCTGACTATGGCGAACATTTACCAGAGCGAGATATTCAGAAAGTATGGGCAGAACCTGTCGGTCGATTGGGTACAGATGCGATGCTGTACTGTCAGGAACAATGGAAATCGGGAGAAATTACAGAGATTGACGCACGCAGTTTATCGGATGGAACGTTGCGTTTTTTAGCGATTATTACAGCACTTTTAACTCGACCGGAAGGCAGCCAACTTGTGATTAAGGAGGTCGATCAGGGTTTACATCCCTCTCGGTTAGAAGTCCTTTTAAGACTAGCCAAACAAATTGGCGAAAAAAGAAAAATTGATATAGTAGTGACCACACAAAATCCCAGTTTGTTAGAAGTATTAGAGCCACAGAGAATTCCCTTTGTAATTGTGGCGCACCGAGATTCAGACACGGGAGAAAGTAAACTAACGATGCTGGAATCTATCGAGTATTTTCCAAAACTTTTTGCTTCGGCTTTATTAGGAAAACTAACCTCAAATGGGGGTATTGAACGGAATATTTTCTCTTGAAGGCAGAGGGCATAAGGAAAGAAAGGGAAGAGGGAGACAACGGAGACAAGGGGGACAAGGGGGACAAGGGGGACAACGGAGATAAAGGAGACAAGGGGGACAAGGGGGACAACGGAGACAAAGGAGACAAGGGGGACAAGGGGGATAGTACTGAGAAAAAATATATATTTGCTGGCATTGGGATACTCCCAAAGCAAAGCCAATGATATTACCTCATAATTGTGAGAAATGCTATAAAACATTAAGGGCTATTATCCCAGTTGCCACTCTCCACTTTTCAGGAATACCTAATCTCATCAAAGCAAACTAGTATTACAATTACAGACACTTTTGCGGAGACACCGTTGAATGGTTGAAGTTATGAACTGAGGACGGTCTCTAGTTAGGGCTATCATGGGTCACTCAATTTATCAACTCTGGATGGCGTTTATCCGCCTACTTTATCAACAGATTATTCTCGTTCTCACTCTTCTGTTCTGCATTGGCATCACAACGGCGTTGTGGAATATTTCTCATCTCTCCTCAAAGCTGATTAAATCCCAAGCGCTTCAGAATGCTTCTCTTTATGCTCAAACTATCAAGGAATCCCGCACCCTCTACAGTTCAGATGTAGTCAATCGCGTTCAACCTCATGGTATTACAGTTACTCACGACTATGCGCTCAAAGAGGGTACAATTCCGCTACCCGCGACATTTTTGATTGAACTGGGGGGACGCATTAGCGCCAAAAATCCGGGTATGTCAGTCCGGTTGTATAGTGATTACCCCTTTCCCTGGCGGCGTTCCGAAGGTGGCGCGAAAGATGAGTTTGAAGAAGAGGCGCTTATCTACTTGCGCGAACATCCGGAAGAACAATTTTTTCGTTTTGAGGACTTTCAAGGTCGTCGGTCATTGCGCTATGCGGTGGCAGATACCTTGCAACCTAGTTGTGTCGGTTGTCACAACACTCATCCTGATTCGCCCAAGCGGGATTGGAAAGTTGGAGATTTGCGGGGCGTTTTAGAAATTACTCATCCTCTCGATAGTTTCGTTGCTCAAACTCGTAATGGCTTACGCGGTACTTTCATCATATTAGCCCTTTTATCAGTATTGGGCGTGTCTGGGCTAACGTTGGTGATTGGTCGATTGCGTCGAACTTCAAAGGAATTAGAACAGCGGGTGATGGAACGCACAGCAGCACTACAGGACGCTAACATCGAACTGGAAAAAGAAATTTGCGATCGCAAACAGGCAGAAGAAGCGCTCCGAATTGAACAAGAAAAATCCGAACGCTTGTTACTCAATATTTTACCTCAACCGATTGCTGAAAAGTTAAAACAAGACCCGACTACAATTGCTGAACTGTTTACCGATGTCACGATTTTATTTGCTGATTTGGTTAATTTTACCCAACTCTCGGCTCAGATTGCACCGACAGAATTAGTCCGATTACTCAATAGTATTTTCTCAGAGTTTGATTGGCTAACTGAGCGACATGGTTTGGAGAAAATTAAGACGATTGGGGATTCTTATATGGTGGTGGGGGGGTTGCCAACACCCCGTAGCGACCATGCGATCGCCATTGCGGAAATAGCTCTGGATATGCAACAGCAATTAAATCAGTTTAACGCAGACTATTGCCAATCGTTTACAATTCGGATTGGGATTAACACGGGGTCAGTGGTTGCGGGCGTGATTGGCACCAAAAAATTTATTTATGATTTGTGGGGAGATGCGGTTAATACCGCCAGTCGGATGGAATCTCAGGGAATTGCAGGTAGGATTCAAGTAACAGAATCGACCTATCAGTGCTTGTGCGATCGCTATCAGTTTGAGGAACGCGGTATTATCGAAGTCAAAGGCAAGGGAAAGATGAGAACTTATTTCCTCACAGGCAGAAAAGTCCCCGATCTGTTGGTCTAATGGGTGAAAGAGGTTGAGTAGGCAATCTAACTAGGGAAATTCTACCATTCTCATCCAATTTTCATTTTAATATGGCAGATCTAGAATTATCCCCTTTCACGTTTAGGGTGACTTAATTGAGAATTTAGTAAGAAAATCCCTCATTACTATAGCAACGAACATATCGGTTAGGACGTTATGTTTTGCGTTAAAGGGAACAGGAAATAGAAAAATGTCCTAACAATTGTGGCAACGGCTATAATACCAATTTTCTATTAATAATCTACCGGGTTCTCTTTAGAGCAACTATTGGGTGATCGGGGGTTATACAGGGCGACATCTATCTAGAATTAGTCTTTTTATTCCTCATTATATTTATCAAAGGAAATCCTTAGATGTCCTCTAAATTTTTAACCGTATTAGGGTTATTTAAATCGCGTTTATCTCGACGGATTGTTTTTTGGGTTTTCACCAGTATCATTGCGATTGAAGCGATTATTCTGGTTCCTTCCTATCAGAAACGTGAACGAGAACTGTTATTACAACTCGCTGAAGTTTCTAGAGAAGTGGTTGAGGGAGTTGTGCGCTTAACCGAAGAAAATATGTCTGACGCAATATTTGAGGAAAAACTCAAACAATTAACCACTGGTTCTCACATTATTCGGGGTGTAGCAATTTACAACTCCAAGGGACAATTCATTGGCATGATTGGTGAGTTGCCTGAGATTTCTTTTTCTGACCTAAAAGGTGTTGATATATTGTGTATCCGTAGTCAAGATGGTCAACGCTATGATGTCGCTTGGTCAGCTCGTAATGTCAAGGCACCTTATGTTGTTATAATTCGTCATGATGCCTCCTCAATTCAAGCACAGTTATACGGATTTACTCTACGCATTGCTGGCTTGGTTTTATTAATTTCTATTTTCGTGACCAGCACGACGATGGTAGTTTTAGGCACGATTTTGATTGTGCCAATTCTCCAACTCCGCAAGGACTTAATTGCGGCGGGAGAAGCGATTAGTCAGGATAAACCTAAGCCAGATTTCTATTCTTTATCCATTAACCGAAATGATGAATTGGGAGATGTAATGAAGGCATTTAATCAGATGTTCCAGCGGGTTTCGTGGGAAATTTCCGAACGAAAACGTGCAGAAGAAATCCTACGAGCTGAACGAGAAAAGTCGGAGCGATTATTGTTAAATATTTTACCGGAACCGATTGCTGTTCGCTTGAAACAACAGCAAACTTCCATTGCCGATGGATTTGCTGAAGCGACTATTTTGTTTGCCGATATTGTTGGATTTACGCAGCTTTCTTCCCAGATTTCTCCGACGGAACTTGTTAATTTACTCAATGAGATATTCTCCGCATTTGACCAGCTAACCGAAACGTATAATTTAGAAAAAATTAAAACTATTGGGGATGCTTATATGGTAGCGAGTGGATTGCCTATACCTCGAAGGGATCATGCCGAAGCTATTGCTAATATGGCATTGGATATGCAACAAGAAGTTAAGCGATTTAATAGTAGACATTGTGCTGAACTGAGTATCCGTATTGGCATTAATACCGGACCTGTGGTAGCGGGTGTCATTGGAACTAAAAAGTTCATTTATGACTTGTGGGGAGATGCGGTAAATACCGCGAGTCGAATGGAATCTCATGGCATACCCGGTGCTATTCAAGTCACGGATTCAACCTATAAGTATTTGCGAGATAAGTATGTATTTGAGGAACGAGGTAAGATTCAGATTAAAGGAAAGGGAGAGATGACAACTTATTTGTTAATAAAAAAAATGTTGTGATTTATCCATCTAATGGGTGATGTAAAATCCAGTGAATTAAGCATCATTCAGCAAGCGTAAAATTTTAAGAGTGTTGACTTGACAATTGAGTTGTATAAGTCAGGATTAAAACAGGGTGACATCACTGAAAAACTGGTGTTTTAGATTGATTCAGTCTTTTGCATCAGCTTATAGCCAATAGCAAATCAGCTTATGCCTAACCAAAAAAAACGGCTTAATGCACCCTTTTACTCTCCAATTCATCCCTACGTCCCACTTGGATTAACCCTTTGTTTGGGAATTGGATTATCGGTTGCTGCGTCTATTGTGGCGTGGAAATGGGAGAATAATCAAACCCGTTTAGAATTTCAACAACAAGCAGATAACTTAGCCACCACATTCCAGCGCCAACTTGATCAATATTCTTATATTGCCGTATCAATGGGTGCATTTTATGCCGCATCTGAACAAATCACGAAAGAAGATTATGAAGAGTTTAGTCAACATTTACTCTCTCGTCATGCTGGAATCTTAACACTGGGTTGGATCAAGCCTGTTTCGGCTAGCGATCGCAAAACTTACGAAGCCAATATGGCAGCAGATGGAGTTCCCAATTTCTACATTTACGAGCAAGATTCTACAGGAAAAGTTGTTAAAGCTAAACAACGTTTAGGTTATTTTCCGATTACATTCTCGCCTCAAGATGAGGTTGTAGGATTTGATATTAGTTCCCATCCTGTGGGAGAGACGGCGATAGAAAAGGCACGAAATACTGGAACATTAGTTGCTACGACTGAATTCAGTTTACCGACTAATCCTCAAACCAGTTTTGCTATTTTATTACCCGTTTACCGCAACAACGCGACTCACAATACTGTGCAAACTCGCCGCCAGTCTTTTCAAGGAGCAATTGTTAGTGTTTATTCTGTGAAAGATATCCTTGCAACTTCTGTAAAAGGACTGAAAATTGATAATTTGAATTTTTGTTTATATAACAAATCTGTGCCTGTTAAAGAACACTTTCTTGCCTTTTACAAATCCAGTACCAAGCAGATTGAGATGGAATCGGGACAGTCAGTTTGTCCTCAAGATCTATCTTATACGCGCCCGATCAAAGTTGCAGATCAGCAATGGTTACTTCGCTTCTGGCGAACTCCGAAATCCTCCGGTTTTGAAATTCCGCCTATCGCTGGAGTGACGTTTTTGAGTGGGTTATTGTTAACAGGAACGTTGGTAGCGTATTTGTTGCGATCGCTACGTCACACGGCGGAAATTGAAGCCGAACGCCAAAAATCAGAGCGACTGTTATTAAATATTTTACCTGAACCGATTGCCGATCGCTTAAAACAAAATCATCAAACGATAGCGGATAGTTTCACCGAAGTGACAGTTTTATTTGCCGATATTGTTGGGTTTACCCAGTTGTCGCAACGAACATCGCCAACCGAACTTGTGCAGTTACTCAATGAAATTTTCTCAGCCTTTGATCGACTGACGGAACAGCATGGTTTGGAGAAAATTAAGAC
>DNGI01000402.1:10053-10268 GCA_003486645.1 Cyanobacteria bacterium UBA11370
ACGATTGGCGATGCCTATATGGTAGTCGGTGGATTGCCGAAACCTCGGAGTGATCATGCAGAAGCGATTGCGAATATGGCACTCGATATGCAACAGGAAGTCGAGAGATTTAGTGCGATTAAAGGGGAAATATTGAAGATTAGGATTGGGATTAATACAGGTCCCGTTGTTGCTGGAGTCATTGGGACTAAAAAGTTTATTTATGATTTGTGGGG
>DNGI01000402.1:10472-10700 GCA_003486645.1 Cyanobacteria bacterium UBA11370
AAGTTTATTTATGATTTGTGGGGGGATGCGGTGAATACGGCGAGTCGGATGGAATCTCACGGGATAGCGGGTAGTATTCAAGTTAGCACCTCAACCTATGAACGATTGCGCGATAAGTATTTGTTTCAGGAACGAGGTAAGATTCAGGTGAAAGGGAAAGGTGAGATGATGACTTATCTGCTAATTGATAGGAAAGTTTAGATATTGATGAGGGGGAGAGGGGGAGAG
>DNGI01000403.1:0-4352 GCA_003486645.1 Cyanobacteria bacterium UBA11370
GGGGGCAGGGGGAGAAATCAATAAAGGGGGTATATAGGGCGGATTTGGTATCAGTTCTCAATACTAGTTTATTGGAGTTTATTGCTTCTACTCCCTATCAAAAGCCGGAAGCCAGTGAGCTGAGTTGACGGGTTATTTTCGGCTTAGGGGACATTAATTTTATTGAACCCTCAAAAGGGTTGATAACGCAGTGAAAAATAGAGTCCATTGTCTTGTAGCGAGTTCCCTTCGTCATCAACCTCAATTAACGGGATGCCATAGTCGAGGCGCAATGATAAATCTGAAGTAATTAACCAGTCTAACCCCAGTCCTAAGCCAGCAATTGTGGCGGGTTCAGGGTTAGCGTCTCGATTATTCCAGACGGTGCCGATTTCAAAAAATGGAGAGAGTTGTAGTATTCTAGGGTTTGAGGTTAGGGGCAGGCGAACCTCTACTGTACCCACGATCCCATTATCCCCAACCCCTTGATTTTGTGAATAACCTCTGACGGTATCCACGCCGCCGATACTGAAGCGTTCTAGGGAGAGTAAGGAATCAGGGGTGAGTTGGGTATTAATTCGGGCTACTAGTAAGGCTCGTGGGGATAATTGTTCGACCCACTGAAATTGTCCGATCCAGCTAAAAAATTGCCCATCCGTGCTGATATCATTAATGGTAGCATCAAAGGCATTGAGGCCAAAACTAAATTGCGATCGCGCCGCTAAGACTCGTCCGGGGCTACGATTGACCCAATCTTGATAAAATCGAATCACTGTTACGTTCGATTCCCCATCGTCGGGACCTTCTGAGAAGGAAAAGGGAATATCATCCAGGATATAGGTTTGGCTGCGACGCAAATCCAAGGCAATGCCAAGTCCGAATTCCCGTTCTGGGGTGCGGATGAGGGGTTGACGGAAATTGACGGAAAAGGTGCGGCTTTCGCTTCTAATCTCTAAAGCCTCGAAAGGTTCTTCGATAATGAGGCTATCGCTATTGCTGTAGCGCAGGCTTAAGGTGCCGTTCCGGGCATTGATGGGGATGGTATAGTTAAGGTCGTAGAGGTTAAGTCCGGCTGTAATTCCGTATTCGGCACTGAAGCGATCGCCAAATCCTAAGACGTTATCATAACTAGCATTGATACTGTTTTGGACAGTACCCAGGCTGGGAGATTGGTTATTGGCGGTGGCGATACCAGCGTGAAAGGCTGGGGCTTCTTTGATTTGGACTTGTAAACTATTACGTCCTGGGGTACTACCTGCTGTTAATTCGGCGTTGACTTGTTGTAATAGGGGATCAAGTTGCAACAGTTGTAGTGCGGTTTCCAGGCGTTTTTGGTTTAAGGGGGGAGAGGTGGCGAGTTCGAGGCGACGGCGGATATAACCTTCTCGGAGGCGGTTTAAGCCAGTGATTTCAATTTGTTCGAGTTCCCCTTCGACGACTTGGATTTGGACTTCACCCTGGCTAAGTTCTTGATTGTTGACCAGAAAGGCTCCAGAGGTAATGTAGCCGTTTTTCAGGTAGAGTTGAGTAATCTCTGAGCGGAGGTTGAGTAAGTCCTCAAAGCTGGCTTCACGGTTTTCCCAAGGTGCGATTAAAGCGGCAATTTCTGAGTGTAAAACGGTATTGCCGAGGACTTCTATCGTTTTAATAAAAAGGCGATCTGCGCTTTGCGGCAGCGCTTCGCTATCGCTCTCTGGGGAGGTAATATCCGGTGGTGGTTGGGGTAGAGGGGTTTGGAGTTCGGGTTGGGGGAGTGGTGTCGGCGATTGTGAAGGGAGGGGTGAGACGGCGGGTTGAGGCAGGATTTGTTCGATAGTTTCGGGAGTTTCTGGGGGAAGGGTGATGCCTGGTGGCGGTGGGGATTGGGCTAGGGTAGTGAGGGTTAGGCCAGTATATGTGGCAAGGCTGGAGATGGAAAATGTGATCGATTTTAAGGTTAAATCTACCGTCATATAGCCTCCTATTGATAGGCAGATAAAGTGGCAGGGGATTAGGTAAGGATTGTATTGATAATTGGTTTGGCTTAAATGCCTAATTAATTGTTGGTTACAATCTCTAAAAAATGCCGAAATTAAGATCTAATAATTAAAAAAATAATTCCTTAATTAACAAGATAAAGAATACAGAAGGTAGAGTCATTAAGCTTTGATTCCAAGTTAGTGGTAAAGATGGATAATACGTGTGACAGGATTCGGCTAACTAGATGGCTGAAAACGGCAATAGAGAATTCTATCTTACCGAAAACTGCAATATTAATGGCTGAATAATGTAATTGATTGGTTTAATATTGGCATCCATGTTGGTAGAAAACCCAATACTTTTTCTTGGCTATTTGTTTATTCTATTTATTAGATGAATAAGTGCTTAACCCATCTTAACTGTTAAGCCTTAAAGACGGGGTTCTCAACTTTTAATATCTACACAGAATCCCACTCAGAACGACCTCATAAACTCTTACAATACCTCAAACATCTGAGGGCGTTTTGATATTCCTCACTCTGAACACTTTCAATAACAAGGAGTAAATAAAATGGTAGAAATTATCCATGGCACTCAATTCAATGACAACGGTATTGACAAACCAAAGCTAATTGGAAACGATCCCGAATGGATGCAAAGTCCCAATGGTCCTGTATTAACGCTGGGAATTGACAAAATCTATGGCTATGGAGGTAACGACTTATTATTAGGTCTCGGTGGAGATGATTTTCTCTATGGCGGTTCTGGTCACGATAAACTGTATGGCGGAAACGGGCATGACTATCTCAATGGTGGTATCGGCAACGATTACCTCTATGGCGAAAACGGTAATGATCGCCTTTATGGTGATGTAGGCAATGATCGCCTTTATGGTGGTATCGGCAGCGATCGCCTCTATGGTGGACTCGGCAATGACACTCTTAACGGTGATACGGGTAGCGATCGCCTCTATGGTGGCATCGGCAATGACAGTCTCAATGGTGGCTTAGGAAACGATTACCTCTATGGTGAGGATGACAATGACACTCTTAATGGTGGCTTTGGTAATGACAATCTCAATGGTGGTATCGGCAATGATCGCCTCATTGGTGGCAATAATAATGACACTTTAATTGGTGGTGCTGGCAATGACATTTTAATTGGTGTTAATCCGTTGGCAGCAAACCCTGGTACTCAAGAAATTGACGTTCTGACTGGAGGCACTGGAGTTAACACCTTCGTTCTTGGAGATGCCAATAAAATCTACTACGATGAGAGTTCTGTTATCGTCACTGACCCCAATACATTTGTTAACGGCTACGGCTTAATTACCGACTTTACATCGGGTGAGGATACTATCCAGCTTAAAGGAGGCGTGAACTATAAATTGGAGAATGTCAACCTTGGCGGTGGAGTATCAGGTCGAGGAATCTTTGTTGATCAGCCCGGATTTTTACCCGATCAATTGATTGGTGTTATCCAAGGGATACAACCGTTCACTCCTCTTCAGATTAACAATGGTGTCAATATAACCACCATTACTGGGTTTGATATTGTCATGGGCTAATTCTGTCTGTTGATTAGGAAACTAACTTGATATTGAAAATAGGGAATTAGGAATAAGTTTTATTTCTTAAGACCCTATTTTCAAGAGTTAGTGAAGTTAGGGATTGCCTCACCGTCTAATCAACACACTCTTAAACGAGCTGATCAGCTAAAGCTCCCCTACAAACGCATAATCCCAAAAACTCAACCCTAATAAGTCAATCAAAGGGTTCACAAGCTAAGGCTGAAACAGAGGTGGAAGTCAAGTTAAGAAGGCAACCTCTAGTACGAAGCGAACTGACTTAACTCTTGTCTGAAGTTCTACAACAATTCTCGAACTAACAAAGGAAAATTACCATGAACAAACCAGATGTAACCGTCACAGTTGAACCAATGGAGGGTGGATCTGTTGTTTACCTGCCAGTCGCGCCTCCCACCGCTAAAGATGAACCAGGTTCCCAAGTTGCCCTTAAGTTGCTGCTTGATAACCAGAAAGGCTCTTCTGATGTGCATCTCATCAAAATCAAGATTGTGTTTGGAATTGCCCCTGATGTCGATTTCGTTGCGCCAGTCATTTACGACAAAGACTCGGTGGCACAGAAAGATCTTTTCCCTTTCTTGATAGAGAAGGAAAAGAAGCGTACGTTTAGTTTCAGCCGAAGCAGTAAAGACAACATCAAACTGCCGTCTCCGCCGCCGCCTGGGTTCACCTTGGAGTTGTTTTTCGAGGGTTTTGATACACCAGTGACGGTGTCTAATCTCAAGCTGGCTCCCCACGCGAACCCTACACCGGAAGGGAGCTACCGTTTCCCAGCTAAAGCTAGTGACCTCAAACCCGGTCAATACTGGTCAGGTGCCGCTTCCGGAAC
>DNGI01000403.1:4647-21887 GCA_003486645.1 Cyanobacteria bacterium UBA11370
TCTGATAAAAATAAGTGGTCAGGGAACCCCGGAAAATCGGGCGCTCAGAATACGGACTATCTCTGTTGGAATGAACCCGTTTACGCCATGGCTGACGGTGTTGTTGAAGCTATCGAGAACGGAAAACCAGATATTCCACCCAAAACTCCCCAAGACCAGCAAAACAAAGGAGCTAACTTTGTCAAGATCCGACACGGTGATGAGGTAATGTCATATCTTCACTTGAGGGAGGGTTCAGTAAACCCGAACCTCAGTAAAGGTGTCCATGTGAAGGCGGGACAGTTTCTCGGTCGTGTCGGCAACTCTGGGAATACGGATCATCCCCATCTTCACATTAGTGCGGTGAAAAACGGTCACTTGCGACCCATATTGTTCCACGACATTCATGTATTCCCACGAGAGCATCTCCTAGCAGATGGTAGCCCGAATGCGCCTTGGGTGGCGGTAGATGGACAAGGTCTGCCGTGGCGTGGCAAAGAAGGGAACGCAATTTGGCCTGCGCCTGTACCGCCGAAACAAGTCACAAGACTTGGAGACAGCGGCACCCAAGCTGGTGCTATACGAATCATCGCCGCCGCCTCTGTGGGACCCGATCAAGTGGTTACAGCCGTCCGCACTCAGAATGGGAACCTTAAACTTATCGTTTGGGATATCTCATCAGACGGGAAAACAGTTACTCGTCTCGGCGACAGCGGTAATCAAGCTGGTGTCTCAGATATCATTGCCGTTGCTTCTTTGAGCCTCGGTCGGGTGATTACAGCCGTTCGCACTGCTGCTGGCAATCTCAAGCTGATCTGTTGGGGTATCTTTGACGGTGGGAAAACAGTCACCCGTTTGGGAGACAGCGGCAACCAAGCTGGCATTACAGATTTTATTTCAGTCACATCCGTAGGCTCCAGTCAAGTAGTTACCGCCGTTCGTACTAACGAAAAAACCCTCAAGCTTATTGTCTGGGATGTCTCAAATAACGGAAAAACAATTGCACGTCTTGGCGACACCACCAACCAACCAATCAGTATCAAAAATACCATTGTTACCTCAGTGGGGCTTGGTCGCGTAGCGACAACCATTCGCACTGAAGATGGCAAACTTAAGGTCATTGTCTGGGATATTTCACCAGATGGAAAAACCGTCATCCGTCTTGGGGATAGCGGCGATCAAGCTGGTGCTACAGAGATTATCGCCGTTGCTGCTTTAGGCTTTGATCGCGTAGCCACAGCCGTTCGGACTGAAGCTGGCAATCTCAAGGTTATCGTTTGGGGTATTTCACCGAATGGGGAAACAGTCACCCGTCTTGGGGATAGCAGTAGCCAAGCTGGTGCGACAGATATGATTGCGATCGCTTCTTTGGGGTCCGATCAGGTCGCCACAGCCGTTCGTACCAAGGAAGGAAACCTCAAGATCATTGTCTGGGGTGTCTTTGACGATGGGGAAAGCATCGCACGTCTTGGAGACAGTGGTAGCCAAGCTGGTGCTATAGATGCGATCGCACTCATGTCTCTGGCAAAGGGTCAGGTAGCTACAGCCGTTCGTACCCAAGGAAACCTTAAGCTCATCGCTTGGGAAATCAACTGAACACAATAAACCAATCCTACTAAGCGGCGAACGTTAGCTGGTGTTTAAGGGATTAGTTGTAATGGTTTCAAACCAGCAGCGACTACTCTAATTCCAAGTTTATGAGTAAAGCGCTCAAACAACTAATCCCACACCTTGCTGATGTACAACGTTCAAAAACAACCAACTGTAGAAAAATAGGAGCAAAAAATGGCAAATTCCTCCACTTTCAACCCCATTCCTGATGATTTACCCCTCGATAGCGGAATCTGTAAATTAAACAAATTCGCGCTCTTTGAAGGCCCAGACATTACAGATATCACGGACAAGCCCGATCCAGGTTGTCCCGAAGCCATTGATAAACTCGAAAAGTACAATCAGCAGCTCAAAAATGAGGGAAAAAAACCCCTTAACACCCACTTCTACTTCCTCAGTGAAATTGAAGATGTGATTGGTGGATGCCAAAATCTGCCTTGCTTTCTCAAAGCAGTAGCACATACCAACTACAGCAACGCTACGCTAATTATCGATAAAGATTGCAATCTCTCTGAACCCCTGGTAATTCCATCTCGGTTTACCCTTGCAGGTGTTGGCATCGATGGTGCAGGTAGACTGATATTCGATAATCTTCCTGACGGTGTTTCTGCAATTCGTTTGGAGCGCTCTGCGACCAATATTACTATCCGGGATCTGTCGATTGGACGCATCGGCGGTGGAGTCAATGTTGGTATTGATGTCTCCCGTGCTAACAAAGTCTTCATCCGGGATGTAATTGTTACAGGCTTCTTCGCTGGGATTTATGGCAGTCGTCCTAATACAAAAGCTATTTCAGTCTATATAGACCGCTGTAGTGTCTTTCAAAACGATTACAACATTGTGATGCACAGAAATGCTTTCCACTGGAGAATACGCGACTGCATCCTAAATCAAGCAAAATGTTGGGGTCTTCTGGTCTTTGGCAAAGATAACGACCCAGTTCCACCACCTGAAGACAATAAGGTGTGGGGAAACGATTATTTGATATCCGGTTGTCGCTTTGAGGGAAGCGGAATCGGTGGTGCCTTGCTGGGTTCTCACGCTGCAATGTTGATGAATAACCGCTTTGAGCAGAACGGCGGTGTCGGTGGTGTCGGCGTGAAGATTTTGCCGTCGGCGACAGGAACTCGGATGGTATCCAATGTTATTAGCAGCAACAAGGTGCTTAACAAATCGAATAAACTTCAAACAAAACGATGGGGAGATATTGAAACAACGTAGGGATTTTAGATTTTAGATTTTGGATTTTGGATTGTTTTTTTTTTCATTTCCTACCTATGTATGGGTGAACAAACCTCAAATAATCGCTACGCTGCATCCACCTTCAGCTAACGCAAATCTAAAATCATTGCCTCGATTAACTAATCACCAAACAACTCCCAAAAACACAACAAAGGAGAATTAAAAATGGCACTAATCCTTGGCGACCAAGAAGAGAATCTTCTCGACGGTACAATCGAAAACGACACCATTCTCGGACTAGCAGGTAACGATACCCTCAACGGCAACGAAGGCAACGATATCCTCCAAGGTAGTAGTTTAACAACAGCCGGAGAAATTGATAACTTAACTGGAGGAATTGGAGCAGATACCTTTGTTTTAGGTACTCCAGCACGGGTATTCTATGACGATAATAATGACACAACTGATGGCGCGGGTGATTACGCTCTAATTACAGACTTTAATCCCAATGTAGATATCATTCAACTGGGTTGGTCTAAGGACAAATACATCCTAGGAGCAGTACCGGATGGATTGCCAGATGGCACCGCAATTTTCTTAGATAAAGTAGGAGATGAACCGGATGAGCTAATTGCTATTGTCCAAGGTGTAACGGGGTTGGATCTTAATCAGTCTTACTTTGGTATCCCTCATTTATCTGCGGTAGAATTAAGCGATATTGCCTTAGATACTGATAATAGAGGCTTTGCGATTAATGGTGAAGCAGCAGGCGATCGCTCCGGTATTTCAGTTAGCAATGCTGGAGATGTCAACGGTGATGGATTTGATGACTTAATTATTGGTGCGTCCGGTGCTGATCCGAATGGAAACAGCTCTGGCAAGTCTTATGTGGTATTTGGGAAAGCCGATGGTACGGCAGTTTCTTTGAGTGATGTAGCTTCTGGTATCGGTGGTTTTGCCATCAATGGGGAAGCGGCGGGTGATAGTTCTGGTCGTTCAGTTAGCAGTGCTGGAGATGTCAATGGCGATGGACTTGATGACTTAATTGTAGGCGCTCCTAATGCTGACCCCAACGGCACTAACTCTGGCAAGTCTTATGTTGTATTTGGAAAAACAGATAATACAGCAGTTTCCTTAAGTGATGTAGCTTCTGGTATTGGTGGTTTTGCGATCAATGGTGCGGCGCAAAATAACAGTTCTGGTAGTTCCGTTAGCACTGCGGGAGATGTCAATGGGGATGGAAAAGATGATTTAATTGTCAGCAGTCCTTCTGCTAACAAATCCTATGTCGTTTTTGGGAAAGCAGACGGTACAGCAGTTTCCTTAAGTGATATTGCTTCCAGTACAGGTGGTTTTGTGATTAACGGTTCCGGTCGTTCCGTTAGCAATGCCGGGGATGTTAATGGTGATGGAAAAGATGATCTCATTATTGGCGATCGCTGGGACTCCTTCCAAAACAGTAATTCTGCTTCCTCCTATGTGGTGTTTGGCAAGGCAGACAGCAGCGCAGTTGCTTTGAGTGATGTGGCGAAGGGTATCGGTGGTTTTGTGATCAACAGTGAAGCACTCGGTAAGGGTTCTCATCCTGCCCTTTTTCCCTTCGATTTTAGCGTCAGCAGTGCAGGAGATGTTAATGGTGATGGTTTAGCTGACTTGATTGTTGGGGCTAAGTCTGCCTATCCCAATGGTTCTGAGTCTGGCAAGTCCTACGTGGTCTTTGGCAAGGCAGACGGTACAGCCGTAGAGTTGAGTAATGTGGTTTCTGGTACGGGTGGCTTTGCCATTAATGGGGAAGCAGCAAAGGACAACTCCGGTATTTCAGTCAGCGGTATAGGAGATATCAACGGTGACGGCTTTGATGACCTGATTATTGGTGCAATGGATCTTGAGCCGAATAGTATCTGGTCTGGTAAGTCCTATGTGGTGTTTGGCAAGGCAGACAGCACAGTAGTGGAGTTAAGTGATATAGCAGCAGGTATTGGTGGCTTTGCTGTCAACCGCGAAGCAGAAGGTGACTTTTTGGGTATTTCAGTCAGTGGTGCTGGAGATGTCAATCACGATGGCTTTGATGACCTAATTGTTGGCGCTCCTGGTGCTGACCCAAACGGGAATGACTCTGGGAAATCCTACGTGGTATTTGGCGGTGACTTCATCGCCAGCCAACCTGTAGTCAATAACCATAATCTAGGGTCAGTGTTACAGAGGGAGCCACTGGTTATTCCAGTAGCCGAATTCTTGAAGTGGAATCCAGCTAATTCCCTAACGGTGACTGAAGTGTCCAATGCAGTTGGTGGTAGTGTATCCCTAGTTGATGGGGTGATTACCTTTCAGGCAGATCCAGGTTTTGCCGGGGTAGCCACTTTTGACTATACCGTCAATGACAGTATTGATGGCACAAATACCGGAACAGCCAGTGTGACGGTGAATTCATCGGTGAAATTGAGTGATGTGGCGTTGGATACTAATACCAGTGGCTTTGTCATCAACGGCGAGGCAGCAAATAATTTATCAGGTTGGTCGGTCAGTGGTGCTGGGGATGTCAATGGTGATGGTCTGGCTGACTTAATTATTGGCAGTGCTTCTAGTCTCTTCTCTGGAGATGCTGGTAAGTCTTATGTCGTGTTTGGTAAGGCTGATGCTACATCGGTCAATTTGAGTGAGGTCACAGCAGGTATCGGCGGTTTTGCCATCAACGGAGAAGTAGTAAACGACAGTGCTGGTTTTTCCGTCAGTGGTGCAGGCGATATCAACGGTGATGGACTTGATGATTTAATTGTTGGCGCTTTTGGAGCTGGCCCGAATGGAGAATCATCTGGCAAATCTTATGTCGTGTTTGGTAAAGCTGACAACACGATGGTCGAGTTGATTAAGGTGGCAGCAGGTGGAGGAGGTTTTGCGATTAACGGTGAAACGGCAGATGATGGTGTCGGTTTTTCTGTCAGCGATGCTGGGGATGTTAACGGGGATGGTCTTGATGACTTAATTGTTGGTGCTCCAGGCTCTGATGTCAATGGAGAATACTCTGGCAAGTCTTACGTAGTTTTTGGCAAGGCTGATACTAATTCAGTAGAGCTGAGTAATGTAGCAGCAGGAATAGGTGGCTTTGCTATCAACGGCGAGACGGCAGATGATAGTGCTGCTTTAGTCAGTAGTGCAGGAGATGTCAACGGCGATGGTTTGGCTGACCTAATTGTTGGCGCTTTTGGTGCTAACCCTAATGGAGAATCATCGGGCAAGTCCTATGTGGTGTTTGGCAAGACAGACGGCACTACAGTCAACCTCAGTGAAGTGACAGCAGGTATCGGCGGTTTTGCTATCAATGGTGAGGCAGCTTATGATGAATCCGGTTGGTCAGTCAGTAGTGCTGGAGATATCAATGGCGATGGTTTGGCTGATCTGATTGTTGGCGCTCACGGTGCTGACCCGAACGGAACTAACTCTGGCAAGTCTTATGTGGTCTTTGGTAAGACCGATGGCAGTGCTATAAACCTAAGCGATGTAGCAGCAGGGAATGGTGGTTTTGCGATCAACGGTGAGGGACAATCGAGTATTTCTGGCGGTTCAGTTAGCAGTGCAGGGGATGTTAACGGCGACGGACTCGATGACTTGATTATCGGCACTGACCCTATTACTACGATAGGTAAGTTTGCTGCAATTTCTCTTCCTGGACAAGTTCCTACTGTCAAATCCTACGTTGTATTCGGCAAGACTGACGGTACAGCGGTGGAGTTGATGGATGTAGCTTCTGGCATTGGCGGTTTTGCTCTGGAAAAAGATTATCTCTCCAGCTATTCCGTCAGTGGCGCAGGGGATGTCAATGGTGATGGATTTGATGATGTGTTGGTTGGGACTCCCTTTACGATCAGTGATGTTCAGGACAACTCTGGACAATCTTACGTGGTGTATGGCGGTGACTTCACAGGTGCTGTTACTCACCAGGGAGGTACGGGTAATGACTTGCTCACTGGCACGGCGGCGGCTGATGTGATTGTCGCAGGTGAGGGGAATGATGCCCTAATTGGCAATGGTGGTAGTGATATCCTCTATGGGGGTGCTGGAGATGATGCGATCGCTATTACTGACCTCAACTTCAACCGCATCAAAGGCGGTAGTGGTACTGACATCCTGCGCGTCGAGGGGGGTGGAATGTTTTTTGACTTGAGAGCGATCGCTAATAACCAAATTACAGGTATTGAGCAGATTGACCTAAATTACTCTAGCAGTAATGCTCTTGCCTTTAATAAGTTGGATGTCTTGGCTCTGTCAGATACCAAAGACCTACTCATTAAAGGTAATACTGGTGATCTTGTCGTTTCTATTGGTCAGGGATGGACGGCTAGCGGGACACAAACCTTAGATGGCAATTTGTATAATCAATATGCCGTAGGGGGGGCTAGTGTATTGGTCGATTCAGATATTACCCAGTTTATTTCTTGATTTTGAATTATGGCTCTGCCCTCCCCTTGGCAAGGGAAGGGCAGAAGAGGGATACAGGCGAGAGTCGCAACTTCTTAAAGAAGTCGGGGATCTGAATCACAAAAATCCGTTGCACTAAACTATTGATCACATTCCCGACTCATAATTAACTCCCCATTCGGTAGCCGATATATTCCCGTGGGTTCGATAATCGGATCACCCATTTTCCACCTCCGACGAGTTGTGCTGGTAGGTTGTTGGGGTGTCGGGGACGGTTGGGAAGCCGAAGAAGTTTCTCCCCCATCCTCTTCACTAGGAATTCCCCGCACCGTCCCTGTCTCATAACGCATGACATAAGCATCGCCAGGGCGAAATGGGATACCCCCTGTGCCAGTGATAAAGAAGCTACCCCGTTGGGGTTCATAGCGGCGGGCAATGCAACTAGAAGCAATCAGGCTTTCGGTGTCGATTTGATTATCCGATAAGGGAGTAAGGCTGTTCTGGACAGCGCTGGTATCGGGTAGGGTGATGACTCCTTCTACAGCACCACTAGCATTGATATCGACTTGGTTATTGTGATCCAGGGTGTCGGGGTCAGTACCTTTGGGTGCGGGAGAATAAGCAAAACCGAAGAAGATGGGAGTCTTGAAGGTGATATCGCCCCCTCTGCCATCAGCCGCATAAGCGAGGATGTCGCTGTCGTCAAAGGCAATAATAGTATTAGCGGTGAGGGTAATATTGCCACCACCTTCTGCACCTTTAGCAACATCAGTTCTGATGTCACTGTCACCAAACAGGCGGATATCAGAAGCGGTGATAGTAATTGCACCTCCAGCCGATTGAGTCGCCGAGGTTTCAATTGAGCCATTGTTGGCTGTTAGTTGTCCAGTTTTAACTGTTATATTCCCGGCGGGTGCTGCACCTGTTGATTCGGCAAGTAAACGGGCTTGATTGGTTAGGTTAAACGATTCTGTGGCGTTGATGGTAAGATTACCGCCTACGCCAGATGGGTTGGGGGAAGCGGTGGATGCTGATATCGTAGCGCCGTCAGTAATAGTTAGCTTTTGGGTATCAATGCGTAGGTTTCCCGCCGCACCATCACCTGTGGTTTCTACAGAGAGTTGACCATTTCCCCGAATTGTGATACTTTCCGGCGCTGTTACTCTTAAGCTCCCCCCCTGACCACTACCAGAAGTGGCAGCGGAAATTTTGGCGTTATCTTGAAGGTTAATGGTCAAATCCTGTCCGTTTTCAAAGGGTTGCAGAGTTAATGATCCGGCTGGGGCAACGCCTTGGGTTTCGGCTAATAAGCCAATTTCTGTGCCTTTGAGGTTGATTTCAGAGGCATTGACATCAATACTACCGCCAAGCCCTCTGCTGGTGGCAGTAGCGCTGGTGGTGATGGAACCATTATCAGCGGTTAGCTGTTCGGTGTTAATGGTGACATTCCCAGCTTTGGCTGCACCTGTAGATTGGGCGAGTAAACTCGCTTGATTGCTTAAGTTAAATGATTCTGTGGCGTTAATCGTGAGATTACCGCCTACGCCGTCGCGGTTTGGGGAGGAGGTGGAGGCTGATATAGAGGCGCTATCAGAAATATTGAGCCGTTGGGTGTCAATGGTTAAGTTTCCGGCCGCACCACCGCCTGTAGTTTCCACGGAAAGTTGACCATTACCGCGAAGGGTTACTGCTTCCGGTGCGGTGACAGTTAGGTTTCCTCCTTTACCACTACCGGAAGTGGAAGCAGAAATTTGAGGATTATCTTCCAGGTTTATAGTTAGGCTTTGCCCGTTGTTATAGGGTTGTAGGGTTAGTGAACCTGCGGGTGCTGCGCCTTGGGTTTGGGCAAATAAACCACTGGTGTTACCCGATAAGTTGATTTGAGAGGCATTGATATTGACGTTACCTCCTTGGGCTGAGGTTGTGGCTGTGTTAGCGGCGGTGGCAGAAACTTTGGCTCCTCTGTCAAGGGTGAGAGTCTCTGTGGTGATTTCCACGTCACCTGCGACACCAGCCCCCGTTGTTTCCACAGACACTTGCGCTTGATCTAAAAGGTTCAACTGTGGGGTGTTAATCTTCACGTCTCCTGCCCTACCAGCGCCTGTAGATTGGGCAAGTAAACTCGCTTGATTGCTTAAGTTAAAGGATTCTGTAGCATTGATGGTGATATTACCACCAACTCCAGCAGGATTGGTCGAAGAGGTGGAGGCTGAGATAGTCGCACCGTCAGCAATGGTAAGTCGTTGGGTATCAATTCTCAAGTCTCCCGCCGCACCATCACCTGTGGTTTGAACCGCAAGTTGCCCTTGTCCCCGAATAGTTATGGCTTCCGGTGCGGTTACTATCAGGTTTCCGCCTTTACCACTGCCAGAAGTAGAGGCAGATACTTGGGATTGGGGTGCTAAGGTTAAGTTGAGGGTAGATTGATCCTGATAAGGTTTCAGAGTTAAGGTTCCGGCGCGGCTTACTCCTTGAGTTTCTGCAAAAACGCCCACGACTCCGGCTAAATGCATATTGGAGGCGTTTAAGGTGATACTACCACCCCCTTCGGTATTGGTGGCGGTATCGGTAGCGGTGGCAGTAATCCGAGCCGTGTCGGAGAGGGTTAAGTTGGGAGTATTAATAATGATATTTCCAGCTTTGCCACTATTACTGGTTTCCACAGATAGAACCGGGGAAAAATCATCCACACCAAGGCCGAGATTTACGGCGGTAGGGGCATTGACTGTAATTGTGCCGCTATCGCCACTACCCTTAGTGAAGGCAAAGATTTCTGCTCCCCTGGCAACGGTTAAGGTAGAAGTATCTAGGGTAATTTTTCCGGCATTTCCACTTCCTGTGGTTGAGGTGGAAAGTTGGGTTTGTTGGATGTCTAAATTTCTGCTGGTAATTTTAATGTTGCCAGCTTTACCTGCGTCGGCGGTTTCTGTGGAAATAGTGCCTTGTCCCTGAATTTTGATAGTGTTGGGGGCATTAATTTCTATATTCCCCCCGGTTGCTTCGTTAAACGTGGAATTAGTGGAAGCAGAAATTGAAGTATCCTGTGCCAGGTTAATCGTTAGGTTTTCTCCGTTGGGATGAGATTGAAGGGTAATATTTCCCGCCGCGCCAGAACTTTCGGTGGTGGTGGCTATTTCAGCACCGTTTTCCAGGGTTAATTCTGGGGTAGTGAGGGTAATAGTTCCGGCAAATCCTTGATGAGTAGTTCCGGCAAATAGTCCGCCGCGTTGAGGTTGGTTTTGGTAAGAATATAAACCTTGGAAAGTTATCCCATCTCCAGCATTAATATCGATACTTCCAGCATTTCCGATGTTACTGGTATTACTAATAATTTGAGTATTATTGAATGTGACTACACCTGGGCTGGTAATCCTAACATTCCCAGCGTTCTTGCTACCATTAGTGTCACTTTCAATGGAACTATTGTTGAATGTGAGATTACCTGAACTGGTGACGGTGACATCGCCGGATTGTCCTTGACCTCCGACTTGTAATGTTATGGTTTTGCTAGGAGCAAATGGGTCATTAACTTCCACCCGCTTGCTAGTGAGGATGCGGGTATTAGTAAGGGATAAATCCCCAAACCCATTGATAAAAACTTTTCCAGCTTCATTTGAAGAGGATAGGGTCAAGATTTCGAGGTTCTTGATATCTTTTTGAGCTTCTAGGGTCACGTTCCCACCACTTCCTGCTGTTCCTGCCCCTGCCTCAGAGAGGGCGAAGGAATGCACGAGTGTGTCAGGAGACTTTCCGATAATATTTCCACCTCTAGCGATCAGGGAAATTTCTCCCCCATTTCCCGCATTTCGTTCGCGAGAGTACGAGAACGAGTAGATAGAATTTGTGGAAATATCACCGCTTGCGGTGAGGGTGATCGCTCCTCCATTCCCAGAACCAGAGTAATGCTCATAACCAGAGAAAGAGGCTATAAAATTTGTGGAAATATCGCCACTTGCGGTCATGGTGATTGCTCCTCCATTCCCCTCAAAAGAATAAGAGGCTATCAAATTTGTGGAAATATCGCCACTTGCGCTGAGGGCAATCGCTCCTCCATTTCCATAACCGGATAAAGAGCGTATCCTATTTGCGGAAATATTACCACTGGCGGTCAGGGTGATCGCTGCTCCTCCAGAAACATAGGAAGAATCTATATTCTTTATGGAAATATTTCCCCGCAATCCATTCTCTCGATACTGATTTGTTAATAATACTATCCCATCCGGCACAGCTATCTGAATATTTCCGTTTACAGTAATATGCCCACTCGTTGCTTGTGCGAAAGTCGGAGGTGAAACCGTGCCAATAATTCTATTTGCTGGTAATCCTCCTGAAACTTTACTCCAATCTATGCCTGCTCTTACGTCTAAAGTTGGTTTAGCGCTGCCATTAATTGTGATGGTTGTGCCATCTGACAATTCCACATTAGCCAGACTAGCCAGAAATGGGTCAGGGTTATTAGGATTAATCGTATTTGCCGCTGAATCTGTGCGATGAATCCTAACATTCCCTAGCGTCACACTCCCTCCTGCCAAAATATGCAGTGATGCTCCTGCATAATTTCCCAAACTGACATTCCCCTGAGCTAAAATAATCGGATCATAGGGGCTTTCTAAATCCCCCAAACTCCCATCTAACTGTTCTATCCGAAAACTTCCCCCCGCAGAATAGTGAGCATCGCCTCCGACAGTATTACTACTTCGTAACACCATATCTCCCCCAGAAAACAAACCACTCTCTGGATGATTCAGGGCAAAAATATCTACGCTTTGATTTCCCTCAATTAATAGCTGATTTCCCGCCGAGGCAATAAAAGGATGGGCAATACTATCCCGGATTTTGACAGTATCAGTTGCTTGTAAAGTTAAGTTGCCGCCTGCAAGCAGTTGTCCTTGTAAATCTAGATTAGGCGCTGCTAGGGTTAAGTCCTGCGGTACGGCTAAATTCCCTAAATTAGTAATCTTCCCCCCCGCCGCCGCTACCGCATTATAAAATAGCGCCCCTGGACTAACTGCAAGTAAACTACTATTTTGGGGTTGAGTGGCACTAAAATACCCATCCTCTCCTAACTCTATCCGTTCCGCTGTACTCGCTACAAAGGAACCCTGTATATCTAAACTGGCATTTTCTCCAAATAAAATACCGTTAGGATTGAGTAAAAATAAATTCGCTTCACCTAAAACTCCTAACCTACCCAAAATATGCGACGCATTCCCCCCGGTAACACGCGAGAGGATATTTTCTATCCCAGTGGGATTAGCAAAATAAACCCCCCTCCCTTCCCCAACATTAAACTCGGTAAAACTGTGGAATAAATTAGCGCCTCGAATTGCGCCGCCATCAATTTTGTCACTGAGTATCTCCCGAATCAGCAGATCAGGAGTAACCACAGAACCTTCTGAACCTAGAGTATCATCGGGTATAACCTGAGCCAATATTGGCTGATTTATCCCTACTGAAAGTACCCCCACAAACGCCACACTGCTGACAACAAAAGATTGCCAATACCAATTAACCGAGTTGATAGTGAGCATCGGAAAAGCCTCCGAGAGCGAGTCAGGTATTTGATTGAATCAAAGGGAATGGAGAATGAACTATTGATGTTTTTCCTTGAACATATATCACTTTATAAAAAAGTAACTTATGAGCTAATGCCTATAAGTGTAAACTTGATTGCCCAAGTTGGATCGCCCCGTGGCACGATTAGGTTATTGCTTTTGCAGAAAACTACAAGCCGACACCTGCCCAATAAATATAGCAAGTTTATTTGATTCGTGAACAAGGGAAGACAAGGAGGACAAGGAGGACAAGGGGAAAGTGTTTTATAAATCATTTAAAATTGCTATATAGCAGTAGACACATCGATTAGGGCAAAGTATTCTTGTAGAGACGTTTCGGCGGAACGTCTCTACTAAATTATGTATCCTAACCGCCTCGCGGTTGCTATATTAGAGGGATAAAATTACTGTGATTCAAGATTTGGCAGCTTTGACATCAGCCGTAAGGAAGATATCAATACTTACAAAATATCGAAATATATAATTTTACAAAAAGTATATAAACTAAGATAGTTAGCAACAAAAATTAACCAAGCTGCTCAAAACATAAAGGAGCTACAATTATACTAAAATAAAGGCTTTCCTAAGAACTTCCCTTGCCTAAAGCTTACCGTACTCTACCACGGCAATCCCCTGATGAAAAGCCGACGCTTATTTAGTATCCGTCCTTTTCTAATCCTATTATTCCTGTGTAGCCTCACTTTTAGCTTCGGGATAAGTCCTCTTTCCCTGACATTTACATCAATAAAATCGGCAAATATAGCCACCGCCCAATCACTTAATACCAATCAATTAGTCCAAAAAGGTATCGAATACTACCAAATTGGCGACTATCAAAATGCCATAGAAACTTGGCAAACCGCCTTAACTCACTACCAAGAAACCAACAACCCCGCCAACGCTGCCATCATTAATGAAAACCTTGCCAGAGTCTATCAACACCTCAACCAAAGCGAACAAGCCCTCACCTACTGGGAACGTGCGATCGCCTATTATCATCAAATCAACGATAACCCACAAGTCGCACGGCTTCTGGTGGAACAAGCCCAAACTTATACCAGTTTAGGACAACCCCAAAAAGCGATCGCACTCCTGTGCAACCCCTCCCCAGAAGACTGTACCAGTGATAGCGCCCTCACCCTTGCCCGTACCATCCAAGACACCCAAACCGAAGCCGCCGCCTTGGGGAGTTTAGGGGAAGCCTATCGTCTTAGAGGAGACTACAAAAGCGCCATTAACTATCTGCAAGCCAGCTTAAAAATTACCGATAAAATCAATAACCCCACCTATCAAACCTCTACCCTAAATAACCTAGGCAACACCTACATTAGCCTCGCTAATGTTCATTATCGCCGTGCTAACTCCGCTGAAGTTAGAGGCGATAGTATTGCCGCAGAAAAACTCAAGAAAGAAGCCTTCAACTACGATACCGAAGCCCTCAACACCTTTCAACAAACCCTCGAACTTGCCCAGACTGAAAACGATGCACTCGGACAAATGCGATCGCTTCTCAATTCTATTACCCCAGAATACCGCACCCAGTCTACCAGCCCATCCCTCAAACAAGCACTTTCGCTGTTAAAAAACTTACCCGATTCCCGCGATAAAGTTTATGCCGCCATTGATTTAGCCCACTTCCTACAACCCACCCCATTATTAAACGAAACCTATTCTAAAGCCCAATGCTTCAAATCAGAATTTCAATCCCAAGCCACAGAACTCCTCCAACAAGCCGTTACTATTGCCCAACAAATTAACGATAATCGTGCCAAATCCTTTGCTTTCGGTGAACTCGGTCATCATTATGAATGCCATCAAAACTATCAGCAAGCCCTCACCTTAACCCAACAAGCCCGATTAGCGGCTGACCAAGATTTGCTAGCCAAAGATAGCCTGTATTTGTGGGAATGGCAAGCCGGACGCATATTTAAAGCGAAAAGTCAAGAAGATCATGCCATTAAAGCCTATCAACGAGCGATCGCTACCTTAGAAAGTATTCGAGGAGATATCCTCATTGCCAATCGAGACGTACAATTTGATTTTCGAGATACCGTTGACCCCATTTACCGCGAATTTGTTGAACTGAAGTTAGAACTAGCCTCTCTATCCTCCACCCCAGCCGAAGAGAAAAAGAAGACACTTAACACCGTCCTCAACACCGTTGACTCTCTCAAACTTGCAGAACTACAAGATTATTTCGGTAGCGATTGTGTCTTAACCGCCTTGAACCAAGAGCGAGTAGATTTAGTAGGAGAAAGCACCGCCACCGCCGTCTTTAGTTCCATTATTTTACCAGACCGCACCGCAATTATCGCCAGTTTCCCCAACGGCGAAAAACGATTAGCTTGGATTAACAACGATCAAGAAAGCCTGAGAGAAGAAATCAATAATTTTCGGCGAGGATTAGAACGCTTTTTCACTCAGTATAACCCCCAACCCGCACAAAAAATTTACGACTGGATGATTCGTCCCTTTGCCACCGATTTAGAACAATCCCAAATTAAAACATTAGTCTTCATTCAAGATGGCATCTTACGCAGTGTCCCGATGGCAGCACTCCATGACGGCGAGAAATTTTTAGTGCAAAAGTATGCCATTGCCACCACACCAACCCTAACCCTCACTGACCCCACAACCCTAAACCGGGAAAAACTGCGGGCATTAGCATTAGGATTAACAAAATCTACTACAATCGAGGGTCGTGAATTTCCACCCCTGGCTAATGTTAGCGTAGAACTGAGTAAAGTAAAAACTCTCATACCGGGTAGCAAAGAATTACTAAATGATGAATTCACCCGTAATCGTTTACAACAAGAATTAAACCAAACCGTTTACCCACTTATTCACATAGCAACTCACGGCGAATTTGGCGGCGACCCAGAAAATACATTTATCGTTACCGGAAATAATGAAAAACTCACCATTACCGAACTCGATAGAATGCTGCGTAATGTTTCCCGTCGTCCTGAACCCGTCGAATTACTAACCCTAACCGCCTGCCAAACCGCTGCTGGGGATGACCGTGCGGCACTCGGTTTAGCAGGTGTTGCTGTGCAAGCGGGGGCCAGAAGTGCCTTAGCTTCTCTGTGGTTTATTGATGATGCCACAACCGCACAAATTGCCACTGATTTTTATACTAATTTGCGCGATTCTAGTATTAATAAAGCCGAGGCACTTCGTACTGCTCAAGTATCCTTAATTGAAGCCGGAGGAAAAAACGCTCATCCGGCTTATTGGGCCGCTTTTATTCTGATTGGGAATTGGTTATAAGCAATTCAAAATTCAAAATTCAAAATTCAAAATGGAAAAACCCAATCCTGACACGCATCCTAGCTGCTGACTATATGCTTTCTTAAATGCGTGACAGCTTAACTTCAGATCTAGCAGCCTTCTCAATTAACCTCATAATAAAGTACGCAGGCAAGATGCCCGCACTACAGTTGCACAATTGGGATGCACTCAACTCAAACTACCGTAACACCTCAATAATTTGGTTCAATCGCTTACCCTGTTCACTCCCATTTTGTACCGCTTCTGAGTTTTCTAACTCTACTAAATTTTCTAATAGCGATAGTGTAAACTCTCTCGTTCTTCCATCTTCAGAGTTTAAAACTTCACCCAATGCGTTATACCACAACCCAGCGGAAGCATATAGCTCAGTTCTTTCTATAGGGTTAGTAGTAGCAGCAAGTGCCATTTTTAAGGCTGGCGACATTTCCACAACATCAATTTCCACCTCAGCAACTAAAGCGCTAGATGGGGAATTCGGATTACAAAGCATGACGACTTGCCAGCGATATCGCTCCCCAACGGATAAGCCAGATTCCTCCTCTGGGAGAGATAACGTCATAATCCCTGGCGAACTTTGTAAGTTAATGGTCTTAATTAATTGGCGATTACCATTGGCATCATATTCATAGAGCTGAAATAGTATTGGATAGGGTTGAGAGTCAGGAACAAACCAAGCGAAAGTTGGGTGAGTGGAAGCCGTTTGTCCAACATGGCTTTGAGGAGCAAGGACTGTTAGCTTTGTTTCTGTGTCCCCAGCACAACCTCCTCTTGAACCTGTTGAATCTGTTGGTTCCTTCGGAGGAGGTGAATTAGGGTCTGGTGTATATTGCGGTTGAGCTACAGTCATTGTCGCCCAAGACAAACTAATCATCGCCAAGGACAAGATAAGCATAGCTCTCGTTAGCCATTTACTCTTCAATGGTTTTGTTAGCCGCCATAAAATTTGCATCATAATCTTAGCTACTCAATTCTTTATTTTCAAATTTATAAGAAAACGGCGGAATTTTCATGACTGTAGATGTAAGCTTTTCTGCCAATTTTAAGTTATTTAATTGCCTTATTCAGTTAATAAGACTGCACTAAACCACAGTTCAACTGTCCGAAAACAGCCAAAAATAATAACCCGATGAGCAGGTTATATAAAAGTCTTGTTAAATTTATAGTATTTTCATTTGATTTATTAACCTCTCCCCCTTCCCCCCTGCC
>DNGI01000022.1:0-7013 GCA_003486645.1 Cyanobacteria bacterium UBA11370
CCCCATCTCCCCATCCCCCACTCCCAAGGCATTAAACCATCTGAACAACTGGAGTTAAGGACTTAAATCGAGATGTTTCTGCCAGTGCTGGGTTAACCCCAAACCAGCGTCCCAAGTCATCCCGGTATTCATAGACAAACATACTCCGCAATAGGGTTTGATATTCTTTTTCCCCTCTGACAGACTGCTGTTGCACAACTTGTAAGAGTAAGTCCCACTCCACATCTTCAACCGCCAAAGCCAAATCATCACGGTATCCCTTAATGACACTCTCTAAGCAGCTCCGAGAGATGGGAGGATCTTCCTGTTGCAAGCAGTTATAAAGCAACCCTAACAAATTGCGGATGTGACCCCCACTAATGCGACACAGACGATCAAGGGTTTCAGTACTATCAAAAACTTCTTCAATTAATTCCAAGCGAGCTTGAGGATCGATATGGGGAAACGCTCGTGCTAGGACTAGTTGCCGTAGCAGCGCCATTCCTTTCGGGAAATCACGTCCCTCTCGTGATTGGATCGGTACCATCGGTAGAACCTTGGGAGCAACACCCCCTCCCAAACGATTTTTTAGGGCTTCGTACTCGTTGGAGAACATCAACGCTAAGGGTATGGTATAAACCACATGGCACTTCAAGCGTCGCAGTTGAGAACCCCGGTCAATGAATAAATACTCAGGCTGCGATCGTCCTGCGTGGACTGGTCGAGGATCAACCCGATCCAGGTTATCAATAATCACCACTAAACCTTTCTTACCCCGACCTTTAAGCTTTTCAATCGCTGGCTCAATAATTTCGGTATTAATGGCATTTAAAATCCCTTGAGTTCGAGGTTCGAGATGCTGTCTGAGTTGTTCTCGTACTTGGGGACTGTCTTTAGTTCTGGCGGTAATTTTAGCAATACCAACCGACAGTTCTGCCTCCACTCCCAACTCAATGGGAGTTTGTAGAAAGTCTTTGATATCGTTGAAGAGTTTGGCAAAATAGCGGGGTTTGAGCGTGATTCCAGTGGCTTCGAGGCTTTCGCTCACCGAGCGGGCGATGCTTAATAAAATATCACTGATATCAACATCCGCCATATCCAAGTCTTGAGAGGACTCAAAATAAACAACGTGAAATTGTTGCTCCTCTAAGTGAGCTTTGAGTCGAAATAGCTCTGTAGACTTCCCACAACCAATATGACCCGTAAATAGCTGACAGGTAGGTTCATCGGGTGAAAGGCAGGTAATGGTTCGTCCTAGGGCTTCAATAATCCTACCGCCCCGTACCGTAGAAAAATTAATATAGTACTGACGATCTTCAGGATTCCCCATAACCAGAGTCTTAGCTGGGTTACAAGCTTTGAAAAATGTTGGTAGATGCAGCTTCATTTTTAGGACTTACCCATTTATGCAATTCACAAGTAGAGAGTGTAAATCATCGATTGGAACACTACATAGAGGGGGGTTACACCCCCTCAGTGACTTCAATCTTGCTCTATTTGTGATTTGCTGCTAGTAACGACCGATCACCTAATTCCGGCAGGAGGCTCCCACTATAGTCAGCGCGGATATATCGAGCCGTAGGCGAGTACCGCGCATTGACGAGAGTGGCGAGAGGAATGCCGGGGAAACTCCGTATCTCCGTTTCCCCATAAATATTCATTGCAGTGATACAATATTGGCATGGAAAAGCAAGTACTGACTATAGTCTGCAAAATCAACCCCACCCCTGAACAGGTTGCTAAGATTGAGGCTACCCTTCAGGCGTTTGCGGATGCTTGCAACTATATCAATGAAGTCGTAGAACCCAAGATTACCCACAACGTAACCATCCAAAATCAGGTTTACGGTGAAGTGAGGGAGCGTTTTGGGCTGGCTTCTAACCTTGCTATCCGTGCCATCAACAGGGTGAGTTCTAATCGCAAAACAGCGAAACGAATGAACAAACCTGTTAAAAAATTCCTTCCCACATCGGCTGATTACGATGCCAGAATCTTCTCGTTTAGGGAGAAAGATTGGTCTGTATCGTTAACACTGATAGGTGGCAGGGAACGTTTTTTAGTAGACGTTGGTAGCTACCAAAAAGGAAAACTATCTGGATTTTCTCCAACTTCCGCCACGCTGGTTAAACACCAAAATGGAACCTACTCGGTAAATATCCAGGTGCATATTGATGCCCCAAATTCTCAAAAATCCCAAGGTGTAATTGGGGTGGATTTGGGGCGTAGAGAGGTGGCAGTAACGAGTGAGGGAGAAAGTTTTTCAGGAGAACAAATAACCAAGGTTAGGGATAGATATTCGAGGGTAAGAGCGTCCATCCAGAAGAAGGCTGTCGCTCGAAGACGAGCGCCCGCTTCGCTAACAGAAGGCACAAGATCGACTAGACGTAGAGCTAGACGGATTTTGCAACGGTTATCTGGTCGGGAGAGACGCTTTCAATCGTGGGTAAACCATAACGTCAGTAAACACGTTGTCGGCAAGGCTAAACAGTCTGGATGCTCAATTGCAATCGAAGACTTAACAGGAATTCGAGAGCGGACAAATGAGCAACCAAGAAACAAGACTGAACGCAGACGCTCAAATTCATGGGCATTTTTTCAACTGCGAACATTTCTGGACTACAAAGCTCTTGGTGCTGGAGTTGAGGTAATCAAAGTCAATCCAGCCTATACATCGCAGACCTGCCACAAGTGCTTGCACATCCATCCAGCAAAAGGAAAGTCTTACCGTAGTGGCAAGACTTTCAATTGCGGACATTGCCACTGGAAGGGCTATGCCGACTTTAATGGTGCCAACGTAATCAAACTTTTGGGGGCTTGTGTAAACAGCCCTGGAGGTTCGTACCTTTCGTGTGAGCTACGTCGGAAAGTTGAGTACTTTCAGCCTAGTTTATAAGGGTTTGGTGCAGGGCTACTGAAAGCCTACACCCTAGTCGGTACTCCGACTTGGTGTAGGTAGTTTACTAAGAGTTATTCCTCCTCATCATCATCCAGGTAATCGTCTTCAAAATCCCCCTCCTCATCGTCGTCATCATCCAAAAGGGCACCAAAGTGATTAGCCTCCGCACTAAAACTACCCCGCTCCTCTAAACTGTAAGCACGAGCTGTCCGGTCATCTAGCACAACATCTAGAGCGTCCTCTTGGTCTAATTCGCTAACCTCATTACGCTCTCCAAAGCTATAGGCAACGCCACCCCGCTCAAAATCCGGCTCGACAGGAGCTAAGGTTTG
Source organism: Cyanobacteria bacterium UBA11370 (assembly GCA_003486645.1). Taxonomy (GTDB): domain Bacteria; phylum Cyanobacteriota; class Cyanobacteriia; order Cyanobacteriales; family Coleofasciculaceae; genus UBA11370. Next base: position 3,208 of record DNGI01000022.1, read on the forward strand.
GTCTTCATAGGCATTGTAGCCAGTGCCTGCCGGAATTAGGCGACCAATAATCACGTTCTCCTTCAGACCTCGCAACCAGTCAGACTTCCCTTCAATCGCTGCTTCCGTCAGAACGCGGGTAGTTTCCTGGAAGCTAGCCGCCGAGATGAAACTATCCGTATTCAGCGATGCCTTGGTAATACCCAACAGTACAGGTGTATATTGAGCCGGTGCGCCCCCAGTGATTGCCATTGCCTCATTCACGGTTTCAATTTGGCGTAACTCAACCAATTCTCCAGGCAACATCGTCGTATCCCCACCATCATCAACCCGAACTTTCGAGGTCATCTGGCGGACAATCACCTCAATGTGCTTATCGGAAATATCAATCCCTTGAGATTGATACACCGACTGCACCTCATTGACCAAAAACCGTTGAGCCTCTTGCAATCCCACCAACGCGGCTTCATAAACCCCCTTTTCTTCCAACATGAGATTAAAGAAAATCTCTAGAATTTCATGGGGATTCGCTGGGCCATCTGTGAGGGCGTGCCCCGCTTCCACGCGCTGACCATCGGAAACAAGGGCATTTTGCCCAGGTCCCACCGGATAATCAGTAACCACACCGTCCGACTCAATTACCTTGATATCAACCGTTTCATCCTCCTCATAAACCACCTGAGCCTCACCTGCCCGTCGGGATAACACACAGGCTTCCTTGGGTTTGCGAGCTTCCAAGAGTTCCTCAATCCGAGGCAACCCCTGAATAATATCTCCTGTTTTTGCCCGCTCAAACACCAGCAGCACCAGGTTGTCACCCCGTTGCACCAAATCACCATGATCAATTTGTAACACCGCACCCGCTGACACACGGTAAGGACGAGCCAGTCGCAGCGTAACCCCATCACTGCTAACCTTTACCACTTGCCCGGATTCTGGGGATAAAGTTTCAGAAGACAAGCGGTCTGTTGCCACCACCAAATGCCCAACCTTAACCTTCGGTGTCCCGGTAATGGGAACCGTGACGCGATCGCCATCCCGAACCACCAGCACCCGCCGAATCGCCTCTGCCCCTTCTCGAATCCCTCGAATTTCCCCAGCTTCCTTACACTGAATTTCCGTCCGCGCTACCACCGCACCCGGTGCAATTTCATCCCCATCATTCACCAGCAACCGCGTCGTTGTACTCCCACTTAACGAATCAGCCGCCGTATCCCGACGGATCACCAAGGATTCCAAGATCACCAACTGCAAGCGCATATCATCCGCTTGGTCATCCATCTCATCCGTTACATCCGTTCCCTCATCCGCTGCCACACTAATCAACTCAATGTCAGCGCTGAGTTGAGAAGAACTTGCATGTTCCTCTACCCCATCCTGATTCATTTCTAACACCAGTTGAGTGCGGAGTAACTCTACTCCTTCAACAGACTTGACCCGTTCTCCATCCTTATAAGGCAGCCGTTGAATAGCTCGCAATTCTATCGAAGGGGCAGGACGAGAACTGCCAGAGGAGGAGCGTTCTTGTTCTGCTTTTGAGGCTTGGCTATTAATAGAAGCCTGAGATGGCACATCGGGTTCATCCGGTACGGCAAACTCAATCACAGATCGCAGCAGAACCGCTGTACCCTCCGGTGTTTCCACCACTTCCCCATAACGCAACTCTTGGGCAACCAGCCCCGGTACCACTTCCGTACCCGGATATACCAGTTGACCCTCTGTGAGCATAGCGGCGGGCGGTTCATCCACCAGATGCAGTTCCCCTGGCTTAATCACAATCTCCCGGAGGATATCATTTTTCTGAACCACCTCGATAATGCCTCCTGATTGACAGAAGATATCCTTCACGACTTCGGTTCCGGCTTCCACATATTGACCGTCTTCCACCAACAGCAGCGAGATATCTTTGTTAACTTCGTGGCATTCTTCCGGAATCCACAATAATGTGCCGCCTTTGATTACTTCGTAACCCTGCTTGGCTTTCCCGCGTTTGGCGACCTCCACATCAGCATATTTGATGATGCCCCCAGTCTGGGTGCGATAGCGATCGTCAATTAATTCAGCCACCACCTGGTTATTTAATACTTTTGTCCCTGGCGTGCTTTTAAGTAAAAAGCGCTGATTATTGGTGGTGTAAATGACGTACTGCTCCCGTCCGGCACTACTTTCAACCCGCACCCGTGCTTGGTCTAATAACACAGAAGCGGTAATAATTTCAATTTCGCGCTTACCTGGAGTTAGACGGACTACCCCACCGTTTTGGGTGACTAACTTCGTTTCTGCCAGCACTGATCCCGGTTGGATGGCATCTCCATTTTTGACCACAGGTTCGGCACCGGGCGGCAAGTTATACACTTCTCCCGATAAAATCCAGAGCAACCCGCCCCGTTGAGCAATCCGCGTGGTATTGCCTTGACGGTCAGTTTTTTCTTCTGGCACCAAGTCAGCAAATAGCACTTCTCCGGCTAAGTCTGAAGCCACATCTTTGGCAGCTTTTTCAGTCGATAGGCGAGATTTGCCCAACGCTACTTCTGCCATGAGCTGTTGTGCTTGAACCTCTTCCCCGTTCGCAACCAGTAGGATAGAACCAGGAGTTACGGGGAAGGTTTGGCGTTCTGCATTTTTATCCTTGGGTTCCAGGATCAGATCGCCTGCTACTTCGACTTGTTCACGATCTTCCCCGTGGCGGGTACGCACACCTCTCGTCCGCAAGCGTTTGCCAAAGCGTACTACCCCCTCAAAGGGTGCTAAAATTGCTCTAGCCACTTCACCTGTAAACACACCCCCCGTGTGGAAGGTTCTCATAGTGAGCTGGGTTCCGGGTTCCCCAATGGACTGAGCGGCAATAATCCCTACCGCTTCTCCCAGATCGACCATGTGACCGTGGGCTAGACTCCAACCATAACAGTGCTGGCACACTGATCGCGCTGCTTCGCACGTCAAGGGCGATCGCACAACGACTTCTTCAACACCCGACTTGCCAATTTCTTTCGCCAAATCGTCGGAGATATCTTGGTTGCGTGTGGCAATAACTTCACCTGTCGTGGGGTGAATCACCTCTTTAGCCATTACCCGACCCAAAAGCCGATCTTCTAAGGGGATCAGGACGCGATCGCCATCAGTCATTGCTCGAACTGTCACACCCCGATTGGTGCCACAATCGATTTCTCGCACGATCACATCTTGAGCCACATCCACCAGACGACGGGTCAGATACCCAGAGTCAGCGGTTCTGAGGGCGGTATCCACCAACCCTTTACGGGCACCGTAACTAGAGATAATGTATTCTGTGACTGTTAAACCTTCCCGAAAGTTAGTCTTAATCGGTAAGTCAATAATTTCCCCTTGAGGATCTGCCATCAGACCCCGCATCCCTACAAGCTGACGCACCTGAGACAAATTTCCTCTTGCCCCAGAAAATGCCATCATATAAACCGAATTGAGTGGGTCAGTGACTTTAAAGTTACGGACTACTTCATCCTTTAGAGCTTCAGACGTACTATTCCACGTATCAATAACTTTTTGAAACCGTTCAACTTCGGTAATTTCCCCTCGCGTATAGCGGGCTTCCGTTGCCCGAATCTGGGCTTCAGCCGCATCTAGCATTTGGCGTTTCACGGGTGGCACAACCAGGTCATCCACACTAATTGAAACTCCGGCTTTTGTGGCATAGCGGAACCCCAACTCTTTAAGCTTGTCAGCCATTTGGGCAGTCCTAGCACTACCGTATTTGGTAAAAGACCAGGATATCAGCTTTTTAAGCTGACCTTTATCCACAACCCGGTTATGAAAAATCATTTCGTCTTTAGTCATTTGTTGTTTGTTGT
>DNGI01000022.1:7249-16440 GCA_003486645.1 Cyanobacteria bacterium UBA11370
GTTGTTTGTTGTTGGTTATTTGTTGTTGGTTATTTGTTGTTGGTTATTTGTTGTTGGTTATTTGTTAATTCAAGCTATAGAAAAATAACTAATAACCGCCTTGTTGCTTGTTGTTGATTCTTGCTGATGGGTCGTCTAACAACAAACGACAAACAACTAACAACTAACAACTAACAACTAACTCATCAACACCTCCTGAATGGCTTTGTTGTAAATAATCCGACCGGGGGTAGTGCGGATATATTGAGAGATTAAGGTTCCATCGGCAGTTTCCCTGACTCGACGCTCTCTGTAGAGTTTTGTGACGGTGCCATCGGCTAACTGTTCGGTTGAAAGTACCTCATTATCAGGGATTTCTGTATTCACCTTGCCATCAAAGCGTAGCCAGACATAGGCGTGTAAATTGATTTGCTTTTGTTCGTAGGCTTTAATCGCGTCATCCAGGTTAGCAAAATAATAATCATTGTCTTTTTGCAGTGCTGGGTTTTCCGCCGTTAGGTAATAGCATCCCAATACCATATCTTGACTCGGTGCAACAATCGGCCGACCTGTAGCTGGGGAGAGAATGTTGTTGGATGCTAACATTAATAGTCGGGCTTCTGCCTGAGATTCTAAAGACAGGGGCACGTGAACCGCCATTTGGTCGCCGTCAAAGTCGGCGTTGAACGCCGGACAGACCAGAGGGTGTAGTTGAATCGCTCGACCTTCAACTAGAATCGGTTCAAAGGCTTGAATCCCTAAACGGTGGAGGGTTGGTGCGCGATTGAGTAATACAGGATGCCCTGCAATCACTTCTTCCAATACATCCCATACACTGGGATCGCCGCGCTGAATGAGTTTTTTTGCAGCCTTAATATTATTAACCAAGCCTTGACCAATCAGGCGATGGATCACAAAGGGTTGAAATAGCTCGATCGCCATTTCCCTCGGCAACCCACACTGGTGTATTTTCAAATTGGGTCCAACGACAATTACCGAACGTCCAGAGTAGTCTACTCGTTTTCCGAGTAGGTTTTGCCGGAAGCGCCCCTGTTTGCCCTCAATAATATCGGAAAGGGATTTCAGCGCTCGGTTATTCGCCCCGACTACCGTCCGTCCTCTGCGTCCGTTATCAATTAGCGCATCTACGGCTTCCTGAAGCATCCGCTTTTCGTTACGGACGATAATTTCTGGAGCTAGGATTTCTTGTAATCGTGCCAGTCGATTGTTACGGTTGATCACCCGTCGATAGAGATCGTTAAGATCGGAGGTAGCAAAACGTCCCCCGTCAAGCTGAACCATCGGTCGCAAATCCGGTGGAATCACGGGAATGACTGTCAGCACCATCCAGTCTGGTTGAGATCCAGTAGCGATAAAGTTATCAATGACCCGCAGGCGCTTGATCAGCTTGGCTCGTTTTTGACCTTTAGCCGCCGCAATTTCTTCCCGTAGCCTTTCCGCTTCAGTATCTAAATCAACGTCTTGCAGAAGCTGTTGTAGTGCCTCAGCACCGATTCCGACCTCAACCCCAGTCAGTTCGGTATCTTCACTGTAGAGTTGCTCTTCAATTTCCAGCCACTGATCTTCAGTTAGAAGCTGCTTGTAGCTGAGGTTTTCCGCATTACCGGGATTGAGAACGACGTAAGCGTTGAAATAAACAATCTGCTCTACATCCCGCAGAGGCATATCCATCAAAATACTGAGGTAGCTGGGGATACCTTTTAGATACCAAACGTGAGCAACAGGTGCGGCTAGTTTAATATAGCCCATCCGGTGACGGCGCACGCGAGATTCGGTTACTTCTACACCGCAGCGTTCACAAACAATCCCCCGATGGCGGACTCGTTTGTACTTGCCACAATGACATTCCCAATCTTTAGCAGGACCAAAGATGCGTTCGCAGAAAAGCCCATCCATTTCCGGTTTGAGTGTCCGGTAGTTAATGGTTTCCGGTTTAGTAACTTCACCGACTACTTGACCATTCGGTAAACTTCTCTCTCCCCATTGACGAATGCGTTCCGGGGAAGCAATGCCAATTTTTACGTAGTCAAATCGCTGTTCTTGCTGATGTCTCATGAGTGAGTTGCTTGTTGTTTCTTGTTTGTTGCTTGCTGTTTGTTGTTTGTTGGGATTGAGTCATAACCAATAACCAACAACCAACAACTAACAACTAGACTTCATCCTCTTCCAATTCTTCCCGGTTGAGGGATTCATAGGTGGGTCGGCTAGGTGTGCGGCGGCGGTCTGCGTCTGCCATTAAATCAACTTCCATATCACGGCTGGAACCATCTTCTGCGGTTTCGACTTTGTGAACGGCAATATCGAGTCCCAGAGATTGGAGTTCCCGCATTAACACCTTGAAGGATTCGGGAGTGCCTGGTCGTGGGATGGCTTTGCCTTTGACAATGGCGTTGAGTGCTTCGTTGCGTCCTTGCATATCATCGGATTTGACGGTGAGTAACTCCTGGAGGGTGTAGGCAGCACCAAAAGCTTCGAGTGCCCAGACTTCCATTTCTCCAAAGCGCTGACCCCCCTGTTGTGCTTTACCGCCTAGGGGTTGCTGAGTAACGAGAGAGTAGGGACCTGTAGAACGCGCGTGAATTTTGTCATCGACGAGGTGAACAAGCTTCAGCATATAAGCAATGCCCACTGTAATGGGTCGGTCAAAGGGTTCGCCTGTCCGACCATCAAAGACTTGGATTTTACCAGGGTTCTCCGGGTCAAACACCCAGTCTTTACCCGTTTCCTGCTTGGCGGTGGCAAGTTTACCGTGAACCGTAGTACGCGATGCCTCTTCCCCATACATTTCGTCAAAGGGAATCATCTTAAACCGCAGATCGAGGGCTTCACCCGCCCATCCCAACAAGCATTCAAAGACCTGACCGACATTCATCCGACTCGGTACACCCAAGGGATTGAGAACAATGTCAATCGGAGTGCCATCGGGTAGGTAGGGCATATCTTCAGTGGGCAAAATTCGAGAAATAATCCCCTTATTGCCGTGACGACCTGCCATTTTGTCGCCGACTTGGATTTTCCGCTTTTGAGCGACATACACTCGAACTACCATATTTGCTCCCGGTGGCAGTTCATCCCCTTGTTCGCGGGTAAAGAGTCGGACATCAACCACACGTCCCTTCTCACCATTGGGAACCCGTAGGGAATTGTCCCGCACATCCCTGGCTTTTTCCCCAAATATAGCCCGGAGTAGTTTTTCTTCCGGCGGCTGGTCAGATTCCCCTTTCGGTGTTACCTTACCCACTAGAATATCCCCTGCTTCGACCCAAGCACCGATACGGATAATGCCTTGTTCGTCTAATTGGCGCAGCGAATCTTCCCCGACGTTGGGAATTTCACGGGTGATTTCCTCTGGTCCGAGTTTGGTTTGACGGGCTTCAATTTCATACTTCTCAATGTGGATGCTGGTGTAAACATCATCAAACACCAACCGCTCACTGATCAGAATAGCGTCTTCGTAGTTATATCCTTCCCAGGGCATATAAGCGACGAGGATATTTTGACCTAGGGCTAATTCTCCCCCTTCGGTGGCTGACCCATCCGCCACAACCTGACCCGCTACCACTTCGTCTCCCACATAAACTAACGGTCGCTGATTCAAGCAGGTATCTTGGTTTGAACGCTGATACTTCTGAATCGGGTATTCAATTTCTTGGTTGGTGGTTGGTGGTTGGTGGTTGGTTGTTAGTTGTTCATCACCATTACCACCGGGCAACTGATGAGTTACTGGTGATGTTGAACGAATCCGAATTTTGGTGGCATCCACATAGGTGACTTCTCCATCCATGCGCGATACAATCACCATACCGGAATCTCGTGCGGCTTGGGCTTCTAATCCGGTTCCCACCAAGGGTCGCTCTGGACGTAATAGGGGTACGGCTTGCCGCTGCATATTTGAACCCATGAGGGCGCGGTTGGCATCATCATGTTCCAAGAAGGGAATCAACGAGGTGGCGACTGAGATAATCTGTACCGGGGATACGGCTACATAGTCCACCTGATCTGGGGTTGTGGTGGTAAAGTCTTGCCGATAACGCACCGGGACTGACTCACCCAAGATCTGACCGTTTTCATCCATGGGGATATCTCCGGGTGCAACCCGCAGGTCATCTTCTTCATCTGCTGTCATGTAGAGTGGGGGACGGTCTTTAATGACTCGCCCATTTTCTACGGGGTAGAAGGGGGTTTCGATAAACCCGTAGGAGTTAACCCGCGCATGGGTTGCTAAAGAACCGATTAATCCCGCGTTGGGTCCTTCTGGCGTTTCAATGGGACAGATGCGTCCGTAGTGGGAGGGGTGAATATCCCGCACAGCAAACCCCGCCCGTTCTCGCGTTAAGCCACCTGGACCTAGGGCTGAAAGTCGCCGTTTATGGGTTAATTCCGCTAAGGGGTTGGTCTGATCCATAAACTGAGACAGTTGAGACGACCCAAAGAATTCCTTAATTGCGGCAACCAAGGGTTTGGGGTTTACGAGGGAGGCGGGGGTGAGGGTATCGGCATCGGAAACGGTCATCCGTTCTCGGATAATTCGTTCTAGGCGGTTTAAGCCTACCCGTACTTGATTTTGCAATAGTTCGCCGACTGATCGCACCCGGCGGTTGCCCAAGTGGTCAATATCATCGGTGCCGCCAATATCGAATTCGAGATTAATCAGGTAGTCGATCGCTGCCAATATATCTTGGGGTGTCAGTACCCGGACGGTATCGGGCACGTTTAACCGCAGTTTTTTGTTAATTTTATACCGACCGACCCGACCGAGGTCGTAGCGTTTGGGGTCAAAAAAGCGGGAATCGAGTAATTGCTGTCCCCCACTGACCGTTGGGGGTTCCCCTGGACGCAGCTTGCGGTACAAATCCATCAGCGCTTCTTCTTCGCTGGGATTCCCTTCTTTATCTAGGGTTTTTTGATAGTAGTCGGGATGGCGCAGGGCATCAAGAATCTCATTATCTGAGAGTCCGAGGGCTTTTAACAAAACTTGGGCGGAGAGTTTGCGGGTTTTGTCAATACGTACCCACACTAAGTCATTTTTGTCGGTTTCAAATTTCAGCCAAGCGCCCCGGTTGGGAATTAATGACGCGGAGTAGGTACGCCGTCCGTTTTTATCGATTTCGGATTTATAGTACACACCCGGACTACGCACGATTTGGTTGACAATTACGCGCTCTGCCCCATTGATAATAAACGTACCTCGGTCTGTCATGAGGGGGAGATCCCCAATGAAGACTTCCTGTTCTTTGATTTCGCCTGTTTCTTTGTTAATTAGGCGGGTGGGAACGTACATTTGTACGGCATAAGTGCTATCTCGCCGCTTGGCTTCATCAACATCATATTTGGGTCGCTTGAGTTTGTAGTTTTTGCCCAAGAAGTGCAGTTCCAGCTTGCCCGTATAATCGCTAATTGGGGAGAAACTGTTGAGTTCTTCGATTAGCCCCTCTTCCAGGAACCACCGGAAGCTAGAGCGCTGAATCTCAACTAAGTCTGGCAACATATAGGTAGGGGCAGTATAAGTCGGATTAGTCATGCGTTTCCTTTTTCAGGGTGAGTCAGCGTCAGGATGAGAGTCTGAGCGAAGATACCGCATCATCAACCTTGGTGGATGTTAATCCCTTGGCATCGGCGATACTTAATCTATAGCTCGCTCATTAACTAGAGTCGTGGCGACAAGCGCCCATACCTGTCTAGCCAGGTAGAAATGTTAAGCTTTTCGCTTTTGGGAGCAACAAAATAGTATAAATGAGGAAATGACTACTGTATCAAAGGAGAAGGGAGAAAGGAGAAGGGGAAAGGGAAAAGGTTGATGCAAGTCTCATTCAGGTCTTTCCTTTTAGCCTTTTGTCTAACCAAAGAGGTAAGTTATTAGTGTACGGCTCCTTAAAGCTTCTTGCTGAGAAAGGGGGGCGATAAATTCAATAGCATCTTGTATTAGGTGGCAATTGGGTGTTGGGGTGGATGGGGTAGTTGACAGTAACTCTTCTTAATATTATTATGGCGCAACACTAACTTGATTGAGGAAATCGTCCTCAAGTTAAGAACGTGGTCAAAGGAAAAATTAGCTCATCGCCCTATATCACCTCCGGTTGAATAACCCTAAAAAAGTTTGAGGGAGAGAGGAAGACGTTTTATTATAAGTGATTTGTCGGACATCCTATCAACCTAGGGGTTGATAACAACTTGCGTTCATACATAGTAATTTCTCTCCCCCAAGTCCTCCTTGTCCCCCAAGTCCTCCTTGTCCTCCTTGTCCCCCTTTCCCCCAAGTCCTCCTTGTCCCCCTTGTCCCCCTTGTCCCCCCTATCTACTAATATGAGCTGCAAGTTGCTATGGTCGAATGGCTGGGTAGATCTAGTCTAAAGAGACGACAAGCATTCTCGGTCGTTTCTCGCGCCAACGATTCTAGAGAGACACCCCGTAGACGGGCAAGGCACTCGGCGACATGATAAACATAGGCAGGTTCGTTCCGTTTCCCCCGCTTAGGCACAGGGGACAAGAAAGGACAATCGGTTTCAATCAGAAGGCGATCGCTGGGCACGATGGCGGCTGACTCTTGAATGGCTGTAGCCTTTTTAAAGGTCACGATCCCACTAAAACTAATATACAAGCCGAGATCCAAAAACCACTGGGTTTCTTCAGGTGTCCCTCCCCAACAGTGCATTACCCCTCTGACCGCGCCGTTAGTTTGGCAAAACTCCTGCAACAATTGTCGCATGGGAGCAGCGGCATCCCGACAGTGGATAATAACAGGTAAGTCTAGCTCTTTAGCGATCGCCAATTGAGCTAGAAATACAGCCTTCTGTTGTTCCTGGTTCTCCGCTTTGAAGAAATCTAACCCCATTTCCCCAATTGCCACTACCCTAGTATCAGAACGAGCGTAAGATTGGATCTCGTCTGCCATTTGGGGAGTCCATTTGTGAGCATCTAGGGGATGCAATCCTACCGAGAAGAACAATTCGGGGAATTGATCAGCTAAAGCTTGGATAGAGGCAAATTCTCCCGGTTCCACACAGGAATGGACTAACCGTACCACACCAACGTCTCGCCAGCGATCGCGCACAGCGAACCGATCAGATTCAAAGGTATCAAAGTTGATATGAACGTGAGTATCTATCAACTGCATTGACTTAGGTTTTTATCCAGCTAAAGGAATGGGGAGTGGAGAGTGGGGGGGGGAGTCTGATCCGGGAAAGGGTCTTAAATTGACTTACTTTTCAGGTTTGGGAAATTCTTGTCCCCTACTGCTGGTGATATCAACACAATCCAATCGATAGAGCCAATATCAAGGGTAAATCAGGTTGAGAACGAATGCTCTCCCCTACTCCCTACTCCCCATTCTCGCGCTAGGAAGCTACTGGTTCTGATGAGGGATTGAGTTTAGCGTTGACTTGTTTGAGTCGCCTTGCCAAACTGGATTTCTTGCGAGCGCCATTGTTAGCATGGAGTATGCCGCACTTGATGGCTTTATCAATTTTGCTGTAAGCAGCCGCCATACAGGTCTCGACTTCTTGCAACAATTCGGGAGTCGGTTGACGGGAGTAGTTGTCTACAGCGGCAACATACTTCTTCATCAGGGTCTTTACCGCCGACTTATAGGTTTTATTACGAACGCGGTTGCGTTCAGCAACTTTTATACGTTTGAGGGCAGACTTATTATTAGCCACAGGAGTCTTCTAGCAGAACTTAGAAAGCAATAATTAACAAAATACCAGAATAAACACTATAACATCTATTGCCAAAGTATCGCGAGCCTCGAAAAATCCAGGTTAAGCTAGAGAAGAGAGTCTGGTAGGGTGGATTCCTCTCAACAGAGAAACACTGCCCCTGGTCTCAAACGGCTCATACCTAATGATAGGCACTCCGACTCCATGCTGCGAATTATCACTCAGCAGGCTGAGGCAAAAGCTGAACTACGCCGGATCTGCGATCGCACTTCCCACGAGGAAATTGTTCACAAAGAGGCAACGGTGCGAGAAGTCTTACAGGCGGTAAAACGCCAGGGCGACAAAGCACTGTTACACTATACTGAGGAATTCGATCACCAAATCTTAACGCCGGAACAACTGCGCGTTAGTGGCTCAGAATTGGATGCTGCCTACCAGCAGGTATCCAAGGAACTCCTTGATGCGATCCAGTTGGCGGCACGTAAAATTGAAGCATTTCATCGACAGCGTATCCCGAAATCGTGGGTACAATTTGGCGATGATGATGTGGTCTTAGGCAAGCGCTACACCCCAGTTGATAGTGCGGGACTTTATATTCCCGGTGGCAGGGCATCGTATCCGAGTACGGTGTTAATGAATGCCATTCCTGCTAAGGTGGCGAAAGTCCCTCAAATTGTGATGGTGACACCTCCCGGTTTCGATAAAAAGATTAATCCTGCTGTCCTCGTGGCAGCGCAAGAAGCGGGTGTGACTGAAATTTACCGAGTGGGTGGGGCGCAAGCGATCGCAGCGTTAGCTTATGGGACGGAAACAATTCCGAAAGTTCATGTGATTACAGGGCCTGGTAATATTTATGTTACTCTCGCCAAAAAACTAATCTATGGCACGGTCGGAATTGATTCTCTAGCGGGTCCATCTGAAGTCCTAATTATTGCCGATCACGCCGCGAACCCACTCTATGTAGCTACGGATCTTTTAGCACAGGCAGAACATGACCCGATGGCAGCCGCTATTCTACTAACAACGGATGCTCAACTGGCGAAAAAAGTGCAGGTAGAAGTTGAACGACAATTACAAAATCATCCGCGACGGTTGTTAACGGAAAAGGCGATCGCTCATTATGGTCTAATTGTAGTGGTTGATTCCTTGGAGACGGCGGCGGAACTTTCTAATGAGTTTGCCCCTGAACACCTCGAACTTGAAATTGAGGAACCTTGGGATTTACTGGAAAAAATCCGTCATGCGGGTGCAATCTTTATGGGAACCTCAACCCCAGAAGCGGTGGGAGATTACTTGGCAGGCCCTAATCATACTCTACCAACCTCTGGCGCTGCTCGCTACGCCTCTGCCCTAGGGGTCGAAACCTTCATGAAGCACTCTAGTGTGATTCAATATTCATCAACAGCATTGCATAAAATGGCAGGAGCGATTCAAATACTGGCACAAGCAGAAGGTTTACCATCTCATGCTGACTCGGTGCGATTCCGAACGCAGGGAAATATTAATGAGTGAGTGGTTGTTTGTTGTTTGTTGTTT
>DNGI01000022.1:16672-20961 GCA_003486645.1 Cyanobacteria bacterium UBA11370
TTGTTATTTGTTGTTTGTGATAATGAATAACTTACAGGACTTACGTACTGAGTACAAGATTACGTCATTCTGAGCGATCGCCAGGAATCTCAAACCCTTGAACTGGCGTTACAGTGCGTAAACTCTCACTTAATAACCAATCACCAACAACCAACAACCAACAACCAACAACTAACAACCAACAACCAACAACAAATTTGTCAACCTAGTAGACAAATGCTCTAGTTAAGGGGGACAATCCCAATAGCTGAAAGCGAATAGCCATGAAGCAATCACTGAGGGGAGAGATTTTGGTGCTAAAGACGATTATTGTAGCTCTGGATAGTTCAGATTTGTCTGAACGGGTGATGCAGACGCTAAATCAACTTCAAATACAGTCCGCAACCAAAATTATCCTTTGCCATGTTATTCCTTCACCGGAACCGGACATGGAAATTCAAGTGGATCGACCTCACGTTTCCGAGGAGCTAGTTTACCAAGAAACGGAGCGGCAGCTACAATCGTATCAGGCTGAGTTACCTTGTGAGAGTGAGGTCGAGATTGTTAATGGTGATCCGGCGGTGGAAATTGTCCGTCTTGCTCATATTTACCACGCTGATTTAATTGTAATTGGAAGTCGGGGGCTTACGGGTTTGAAACGAATTTTACAAGGTTCCGTTAGTAGTCAGGTGGTTGCTGATGCACCTTGTTCGGTGTTGGTGGTGAAACCGGATTAAGGTAGGGTTTTTTCCTGGCAACGGCTGTGGCAACGGCTGTGGCAACGGATGGGGTAGCGGATGTAGCGGATGGGTTTTTGGTGATATTGGGTTTGGCTAATCAGTTTTAATAAAATTTGTTCCTTTGTCCCCTCAGTCTTTTTTAGGGTTATTCGACCGGAGATGATGGGATGGGGGGTTTGGGGATGAAGAAGCGATCGCTCTCTCAAGTATAAATGCGATCGCTTCTTTGGTTTAGTTAGCGATACCTAATTTACTGTTTGAGGTGTAGGGGATGGGTTGGTTGGTTGAAGTTGTTGGTTATTCAACTGTTCTAATTGTTGACGGCGGAACTCTTCAGTTGCATTATCTAAGTTTTTTTTGACAGTTGTCTCATCATAACTCGATACACCCCGTTGATACTGATGAATTAAGTCAAAGACACTCAATCCACTACCACCAATATTGCCGCTGAAACTATCGGGTTCGTTTTGTTGATTGTTGAAATCTTCTAGGGGTTGAACTCTCTCGGTGGATTGAGCGGTAGCAGGTTGAGATAGTATTAGGCTGGAGAGGCTAACGGTTAGTGCTGAAATACTAATTCCTAGAGTAATGGGAGTTAGTAGTGTTGAAGCTAAGATTGGAACAAAGAGGGTGCTGATTTTCATGGTAGTTGAGGGAGAAAGGGTAATTTAACTGCTTCTATTTAAGCAAATCGACGACGTAGTAGGGGGCTAATTAGTACCAAAGATATTAAAGCAAATCCTAATAATACTAGAATTGCTCCACCAAAACTCATTGAAGCCCAAGGGGTTTGCATAACTATACTTCCTAATGACCAATCATTGTGAAGATAGAGATAGCGAATGGGTTCAATGGCATAACTTAGGGGATTGAGACTGGCTACAATTTGCAACCATTCTGGCATGAATGATAGCGGTGCAAGGGCGGTGCTAGCAAATAAAAGGGGTAAGTTTGTTACAAAAATAACAGCAATTAGTTCAATGTGACCAGGTAGGGCAAAGGCTAATCCTAAACTTAGTGCGGTTACTCCGACTACTAACAGAAAAATGATTAAGGCGATCGCACCTAATCCGGTGATACTGGGTAATCCTGCTCCTAAAATAGCACTGGCAGTAATAATGACTAGGGTTTGAATAAAACTGAGGGCAATGATATAAATTGCTGAAGCAGCAACGATTGAGAACCGAGAGGCTAGAGGGGCGACTAATAAGCGGTTTAAGAAGCCAAATTCTCGATCAAACATGACGGGTAATCCGGCATTTAGTGCGCCAGCAAAGGCGGTAAATACTATTACACCCGCACCGAGGAATTGTCCATAGGAAAGACCTTCACCGAAGAGTCCTTGAGGTGCGTTTTGAAATAATGCACCAAATAAAATTAGCCACATTAAGGGCTGAATTATTCCAGCAATTAAGCTAGAAGGACGGCGTTGGAGTTGAATAAATAGACGTTTGGTGAGTGCTAGGGTTTCTTGCACTAATTCACTAAAACCGGGAGTATCGTTAACTGGGATTGGGTTGGTGTGTTCGGGTTCCCAGTTAATCTCAGATTTACGAGGTGTAACGGTTGTACTCATTTTTGTTGGTTGTTGGTTGTTTGTTGTTGGTTGTTTGTTATAAATCATGACTAACAATCAACACTCAATGACTAATGACTAATGACTAACTACTAACGCATATTTTGTTTTTTCTCTTTCTTCGGATCACGGGTTCCAGCAGCAGCGAGTTCAGCATCCAGTAAGGTTTTGCCTGTGGCGGCGAGGTAAACATCATCTAAACTGGGTCGGGATTGAGCAATTCCAAAGATGGGTAAACCTGCGTTATTTAAGGATTGTTGAATGTTGGTTAAGGCATCGTTTTGGGGTTTGACGACTAAATTGAGCGAGTTACCTTGTGCCGTATTGATAATAACTTCTTGCACGAAAGGTAAAGCTTGAAGCCTATCTTTTGCTCTTTCTGCTTCTTCTGTGGGTGAAAATTCTCGAATGCGTAATGTGATGCGATCGCCTCCTACTTTATCCTTTAATTCAGAAGGTGTTCCTGAAGCAATCACAACGCCTTTATCAATAATTGCTACGCAATCCGCTAACACATCAATCTCTTCTAAATAGTGACTGGTAATTAACACCGTAGTTCCAGCATTGCGGATCTGACGCAAGAAATCCCAGACAACTACCCGACTTTCAATATCTAACCCTACTGTTGGTTCATCTAATACTAAAACATCGGGTTGGTGGAGTAAGCCAGCGGCTAAATCTAAACGCTTCCGCAAACCCCCAGAATACGTCCCCGTTTTTTTATCGGCGTACTCTTGTAACCCCAGAACATTAATCATTTTATTAATGCGTTCTTTAGCAAAAGCAGTGGGGAGGTGATAAAGATCAGCTTGTAATTGTAGAAGTTCGCGTCCGGTTAACATCTTATCCAGAGCAACTTCCTGAGCTACATAACCAAGTCGTCGTCGTACTGCTCTGGGATTGTCAATTGCGGATATACCGGATACCTCTATTTTACCACCATTGGGCTGACTTAAGGTACACAGACAACGAATTGTGGTGGTTTTACCCGCCCCATTCGGACCAAGTAAACCAAAAATTTCACCGGGTTCGACGTTAAAGGAGATGTCTTTGACAGCTTCGACATCACCATAGCGCTTTTGCAGGTTCTCAATTAAGACGGCAGGAGCCATATATACTTATCTATGCCAGATTCGGCTACACAAATCTCAATAGTCTTTCTTCTTATCTTAAGGGGTTAGGGATGAGGTGTTGGGGTTTGGGTCTGAGCATTTGATGAAATGACCGTGTTTTCTACTGCGGTATCCTTGTTAACTAGCCTAAAATGACGCGACAGCCTCACGATCAATTTGCCAAACAGTATCTCGCTGAATTATTAACCCCACTTGGACAAGTCGAAACTAGCAGAGATGTCGCTAGTGAAGTTCGTCAAGTCGATCTCTGGTTTGTCCCTAATCCTACCCCATCTGTTGAACCTCAAAACCTAGGATTGCTAGGTCAAATTGCTGCAACCGCTTGTGTGTTGGAACCATTCCGAAATGCACCTAACTCAGTGGAGGTGCGTAACTGCCTGTTAAAATTGTATTCCCTGCATGGAGAACTGCTGCGTAAAGCGCGACGAGAACAAAATACTATCCCAGAAGCTGAATTGCCCCGTTTATGGATTCTCTCCCCATCCTGTTCAACACGGTTGCTGGAGGGATTTGCTGGGAAACTGAATCTATCAGAGAATTGGGGAGAAGGTGTTTACTTTCTACCCGAATTCTATAAAGCAGCATTAGTAGCGATTAATCAGCTACCTGCAACAGCAGAAACTCTGTGGCTAAGGCTTTTGGGACGCGGCGCAACTCAGCAGCAAGCGATTAATGAGTTAGTAGCACTTTCAGACGAGAATCCTTTACAATCTAATATTTTAGAACTGTTAGCCAACTGGCGGCTTAATGTAGAAGTAAGAGAAACTTTAACTGATGAGGATCGGGAATTAATTATGAACTTATCACCCGTTTATCTGCGTTGGCGAGAACAAACGTTACAAGAAGGTAGACAAGAAGGTA
>DNGI01000022.1:21218-40754 GCA_003486645.1 Cyanobacteria bacterium UBA11370
AGACAAGAAGGTAGACAAGAAGGACAGCGCCAGATGGTGGAAAATATTCTTTCTGTACGATTTGGGGAATTGGATGAGGAGTTAGCGGAAGCGATCGCACCCATGTTACAGTTCCCTCCCCCAGAATTAACTCGCTTACTGTTTAATCTTTCTCGTGAAGAGTTGTTAGTTTGGTTTGGGAATGTTTCTTGGCGAGATCGGTTACAAGAAGACAAGCAACAAAAAGTCGAACATTTTCTCAGCGTGCGCTTTGGTGAATTGGATGAAAGAATAACGAGTGCAATACCACCGTTATTACAGTTACCAATAGCAGAATTAATTCAATTATTACAAAGTCTTTCTCGTGAGGAATTATTGGCACGGTTTGCAGAGTGAAAGGAGGCGCGTCGAACTTCGACATTTCATTAACTGTTTAATCCTCAAGATCTCATCCTAACGATCGCAACGTAGTTGATGGGCTTGAGTGAGGTGGCACGGCAGTATATGATTCAGCAGGCGTTGGCACTGGTTTTAGGAGTTGGGAGTGATTTCTGTTTCCAGGGGTGATCCTTTGTTCTGAGTGGCGATCGCTAATCGGGTAGTCTACAAATCCCGGTATTGTAAAAAAATACTAAATCCCGCTCGGAATATACAGGAATTTATGAGATAATGAGCAGTCCGTAGATTGATTAGGCTAATTAGTAGTCTAGGTGACAGTTTTTCTCCAGGATACTCAAGATGACAACGGATATAGAACGCTTTTGTATTAAATTCTTAGCTCGACCAGAAACGAAGATTGAAGAAACGACGTTTATTGAAATCTTTCATGAATGGATTCGTTTGCAAAAGCTGAAAGGTACATTAATTGATGTAGCTGATTATCGACACGTACCGAATGGCCCAGGCGTGATGTTGATTACTCATGAAGTCAACTATGCAATGGAACATAGTAATGGTGAATTTGGTCTGTATGCTCAACGCAAGTTAGGTCAGGGAAAAACGAATAAAGAACGCATTCTCGAATTAGCAAAAGCCACGGCAACCTTTGGTGCTTTACTCGAATCTGACAGCCGAGTAGCCGGGAAATTAAGTTTGGAAGGTGGTAAATTTTATTATATGGCAAATGACCGTTTGAGAGCGCCGAATACTGAGGAAGCTTTTGCGGCGATTAAACCTGATTTAGAGGCGGCGGCGGCTGAACTTTATCCAGGTCAAAGTGTTTCTATTAGTCGCTTAGAGAATGACTCACGCGATCGCTTAACCGCAGTGATTCAGGTAGAAAAGTCTGTGGATATCAGTACTTTGGCTCAAGCTGCCTAACAAAATTTGATATCGTTGAGTCACGGATAAATTCGCTCAATTAGCAATTAGCAATTATCCCTTAATTTTTTCGCTTCAACAACCAATGCCTCTAAAACTGTCCTCTAAAACTCAGTATGCGCTGTTGGCGCTGATTGAGTTAGCTGAAAAGTACGCTAGTGATGAACCCGTACAGATCCAGTATCTGGCTACCCAACAAGATATCCCTGATCGCTATCTCGAACAATTATTAGCAACCTTAAAACGGGATAAGCTGGTACGCAGTTATCGGGGGCCTCGTGGGGGATATCTTCTCGCCCGCGAACCTCGAACAATTACCTTATTAGAAATTGTGAAAGCCATGGAAGGGGACAGTAGTCAAATTTCTGAGGGAGAAAATGGTTCTCACAAAAATGCTGGTACTGTTGTCCAAGATGTTTGGCAAGAGGCGTGTCAAGCAGCTAATTCGGTTTTAGAGAGTTACACGTTATACGATCTAGTGGAAAAATGGAATACTAAACGACAATCTCACCAGAGTTTAATGTACTACATTTAAAACTGGAGTTTAGACTAATGTCACAGGTAGTGCTTTTTTCGGAAAAATTATCGCAAAAATACGCTACAAGCATGGTTTTTGATTTAGTCTAAAGTCCAGTCTTTTAGGGTCACTGGAGAAGATTCTCTCGTTGAGAGAGGTGAACTTACGAACTGATAATTGGTAATGATATCAAATCCGGTTAATTGCACACACTTAAGCGAATATCTGAGACTTGGGTGATCTGAGATTTGCTCTTCATTCTGGTGAGCGTGGTAAATGAAAGATTCCTTGCCTGATAGTACACGAGCAATTGTCACACTAATGCGTTTAAGACCGACAGCACGCCCAAGGAACCGTAAATAAATTTCTGAATTGGGATTGAGCGGATGATGAAACTCAAACGTATCCATTGAATTAATATCTGATGCTTTCAGCAGAGAATGTTGTTCATCAGTCACGTTGATGTCCTCCGATCAAGTTGGCAAACGGTCTGAATACCACAATAAAGCATCTAAACTAAACATGAGTCAGGACACCTAGAACGCTTCCGGCAAGCCTGTGAGGAAGAGCAGTAAGCGGTAATTGCTAGTTAATCAGCGAAAGTAGCCTAAAAGTTATCTGTAAGCATTCAAAGCCAAGCTATCCAATTTTGTAGTATATTGTAGTATGCTCGATAAAGCTTGCAGAGTTAACTGGAGTTGATGTGGGAATGCAAATTGAACCATATGACCCTCGCCACCTTGATGCTGTTATTCGTCTTTCGCTGCGGGCATGGACTCCGGTCTTTGATTCGATTCAGAAGGCGATGAACGCTGATGTGTACCAGGCATTCTATCCGAATCATTGGCGTGTGAGCCAGCAAAAAGCTGTCGAGAATGTCTGTGCTGCGGAGGACACGAAGGTATGGGTTGCGATCGATGCAGGTTCTGCTGTGGGTTTTGTAGCCGTGAAACTACACTCAGAGGACAGCATGGGTGAAATCTACATGGTTGCTGTCGATCCAGACTTTCAAGGTCGCGGCATTGGTAGTGCTTTGATAGAATTCGCTCTGGCTTGGATGAAAGATGCTGGGATGTCTATTGCTATGGTTGAGACTGGAGGTGATCCGGGTCATGCCCCAGCTCGTCATACTTATGAAAAGGCGGGTTTCGAGCTATTCCCAGTTGCCAGATACTTCAAGAAGCTCTAAGTGTAGATGTGTTGATGGAAGCGATCGCATTGTATCCTTCAATTTAATGCGATCGCCCGTTCTTGTAGGTTGAGTTGAAGGATGAAACCCGACACTCATCAGGTGCTTCTCCACCTCAACCCTGGTGCGATCGCCAGATCAAGTCATGTTTGGTTTCGCATTACCTACCGATTCATAAACAAGGATTTGATAGACTCAACTCAATCTAAAGTGAGGGGCGATCGCACTCGTTCCTGCTCCGCCTTGGCAAGCTCTGAAGTGGCTCTGCCTCCAGCAAGCAGCAAAGCTGCATCGGAGCGGTCGTTGCGACATTAGGTTAATGCTGGATAAGACCGATATAAGGGGGTGTTATCCAGCAGATCTAACGTTGAATACATAGTTAGACACTTCAGCCCTATGATTAAGACAATTACGTTTTAGCCCTGACTTAAGGAATTGTAAGCGTTGCTATTGGCAGTGAGTTAAGCTATTAGGTAAAGCTAGTGCTAGTGCAGCATGGCGGAAATAACTCATCACCTAAAATCTCTCCCTTGTCCCCCTTGTCCCCCTTGTCCTCCTTGTCTCCCTTTTACTCAGACGTGGTGACAAACTTCTGCCGTCCTGCACTAGCCTGCCTACCCGAATGCTCCTCCTTTCAAGAGAATTTATGATATGACCGATCTTGAACGCAACTCGAAACAAAGACCACAAGTTTTCGTAAGTTATGCAAGTGCAGACCGTGCGGCTGCAAAAACGATTGTGGAAGGGTTGCGTTCGCGGAATCTCAATGTGTGGCTAGATGCTGATGAACTTCGTCCAGGAGATCACTGGGCTGAATCTATACGCACTGCTATTGAAGCCAGTGCTTATTTTCTGCTTTTACTGTCTAAGCATTCAGTGCAATCTTCTTGGATGGTTCATGAAGTTGAGGCTGTGCTAAAGGAACTTCAAAGCCGAGATGTCACTTTCCTACCTGTGCTTTTGGAAGACTGTGATATTCCATCGTCTCTTGCTATATATCAATGCTTTGATATGAGAAGCGGAGTTGAAGAGAATTTAGAGAAACTTGCTGAAGCTTTGAGATTTACTCCAAAAATTGATTTTGAAAAACTATCTCCACAAACTTTTGAGCAACTAGTTGTAGATCTTCTTCAAAAACTTGGCTTTGTTAACTTACAGTCAGAAATACAACAGAGAGACTCAGGTTTTGATGCTGTTGTTGAGTTCCGGCAAAAAGATCCATTTGGCGCTGAAACTCGTGAGGTTTACGCTGTCGAAACTAAATTTTATCGCCATTCTCGCGCAGGTTTAGAAGCACTTAGACAGTTGGCTGGATATGCTAAAAGTGATCCAAAAATCAACAAAGCACTTCTTGTTACAAATGGGAACCTTACCTCTGTTGCTCTTGATTGGGTGAATGATGCCCCCAAAGCCACTGGTATTCCGATCCGGGTTATCGATGGAACAGAGTTAAAGAGGCTTCTCTTACAAAATACTGATTTGGTTTCTAAATACTTTTCTCCTAACTTAAGCAACGCTTCATGAGCCGAGTTACTGATTTAGTTAATCGGCTTGATAACTGTCCTGCCGGAGAAAGGGGTTGGCGAGAGTTTGAAGACTTGTGTACAGAAATTCTCGAATTTTTATTTGTTCCACCATTGGTTAGACCAATCAGTCAGCCTCGAACATACTCCGGTACAAATCGACGAGATGCTGTATTTCCTAATCGCAATTTTGATGAGAAGCATGGTTGGGGGTTGCTGCTCCGAGAATTAGAAGCAAGGATGATACTTTTTGAGTTCAAAAACTATGGAACAACAGATATTGGACACGAAGAGGTAATCCAAACTAATAATTACCTTACTGAACCTATGGGTAGGCTTGCAATTATGGTATGTAGTAAACTTCCCGATAATGGTGCTCATATTCAGCGAAATACTATATATAGTCGGCATAGGAAGGTAATTCTTTTTATGACTAAAGAACATCTCAAGGAAATGCTTTTCATCAAAGAACGAGGTGAAGATCCATGTGATTTAATAGTCGATCTCGTTGAAAGATTCTACTTACAACATGACTAGACAAACGTGTCTAACAATTCGGTTGGAGCGGACTATCAAAAAATACTGGTAAGGATGCAGAGTTTACTTGCAAGCCTCTCAACCAAACCGTTAGACCGCTATCTATGTATGCGACATAAGCCACAAGTTGTAATCAAATAAAGGCTAGTCATTGGAGGTTCTAACTGGAACTTCTAGAGATTGCAGGTACGACCAATGCTTGGATAGTGAAGTGTGATATCATGTCCGGTCGAACACCCTGAATAAAAACGCCGGAAACTTTTGTTTTTACAGGATTGCAATTATGGGCAATCGTCAGGACATGATATGACTGCTAAATTCACAGTTTGAAATCTAATGCAAGCGATCGCATTGTATCCTTCAACTTGGCGGCGATCGCCCGATCAAGTCATGTTTGGTTTCGCGTTACCTACTGATTCATAAACAAGGACTTGATAGACTCAACCAAATCTAAAGTGAGGGGCGATCGCACTCGTTCCTGCTCCGCTCTGGCAGACTC
The DNA here is from genome assembly GCA_003486645.1 of Cyanobacteria bacterium UBA11370. Taxonomy (GTDB): domain Bacteria; phylum Cyanobacteriota; class Cyanobacteriia; order Cyanobacteriales; family Coleofasciculaceae; genus UBA11370. The sequence goes on from DNGI01000022.1 coordinate 26,783, forward strand.
CGATGTGGCTCTGTCTCCAGCAAGCGGCAAAGCCGCATCGGAGCGGCGGTTGCGACTCAATGAGACAAGGAGGAATGCTAAACTACAACTGAGTTTTACGAGCATAGGTTAGAAGCAAGGAAGGTTGACAGTTGCAGGAGTTCAACAAGCCCATTACACAGGCAAAGCTTGACATCGTTGACAAAACTAGATCTAACTTGTTTGCTTGGCGTGGTCAGTTTTCGCCGCAACTTATTGAAGTTATATTAAGCTCGTACTGTCCACCTAACTCAGTTGTTCTTGACCCTTTTGCTGGTAGTGGAACTGTCCTACTTGAGGCTAGCATTCTTTCATGTGAAGCATATGGTTTTGAAATTAATCCAGCCGCTTGGATTCTTAGCAAAACATATGAATTTATAAATGAATCTCAAAGAAAAAAAGTTTTCAATAGGGTTAGAAATTTAATTGATAAAGAGTTCCCATTTAGAATTTTTGAAGGTAGTGGCCAAGTGCCAAATTTACCACAAAAATTAAACAAAGTTAGAAATGAATTGAACCAAATAGAAAAAAAAATATTTGATGCTTTAATCATTCTTCTTGATGTTGACAACAATAATATAACTAATGAGTTTATACAATCAAGATTTGCTGATTTAGTAAATGTAATTGATAAACTTCCGTTCTCTAAAAAGCAAATTAGAGTAGAGCTAGCTGATGCGCGTTCTCTACCATTAGAGAACGACCAAGTAGATTTTGTTGTAACTTCACCACCTTATATAAATGTATTCAATTATCATCAAAACTATCGCAGATCTGCTGAAATATTAGGATGGGATTTATTGAAAATAGCAAAGTCAGAAATTGGTTCTAACAGAGCAAACAGAGGGAATCGATTTTATACAGTAGTCCAGTATTGCTTAGATATGGCTGATACTTTGCGAGAGCTTTCAAGAGTAACTAAAAGCGGAGGCCGAATTGTATTTGTTGTAGGACACAAATCTAATGTCTTGGAAGTGCCTTTCTATAATGCTGACATTATTGAGAAAATTGGAGTAAGAGCAAATCTCTTTCATAAAAGCTTGAGACAAAAACGTGAATTTAAGAACAAGTTCGGCAAGGTAATAAGAGAAGATTTAATTAACTTTGTTAACTTAGATAATACGTGCCACAAGAAAGTGGTTGAGCAAGTTGCAAGAGAGGTGGCATTTGATGTACTGAGAAGCAGTCTTTCCTTAGTGCCCTTGAAAAACCTTGAGTCTTTAGAAGATGCAATTAAAAAAGTTCAAGATATTGGAAGGACACCAATTTTAGATAAAAGAGTTCAGGTTGATCAACCTTCTCAAACAGCTCAACTAGCCAGTCCTAAGTCTTCACAGTCATTTCAATTTATGCCTGAGTTTTCTCGCCCTCATTATACGAAGTTAATTGCGTGTTTGAACAATCGTCGCCTACCAGAAGCTGATAAAGAGCGACTAGAAGAAGCTATTAGAAAATACGATGAGTGGATTGCTGAATTAGAAGCGATTGAGTGTGGACAAGCAGATACAGTGGAAAAGTTAGTCGAACCTACTAACCGATATAAACGTTTTATTGAACTTGACCTGATCTTTGATAGCTCAGATAACTTCTTGTATAGACAGAAAGGACAGCTTAAATTAGACAATACTATTTTGGAAGAATTCCTACCACAAGTTGTTTTTCGTAGTTTACGCGGTATAGGTAGTTCTTTCGAGTTAGGTCCGAGAAAGACATTCTCTGGCTTGAGCTTCTTATCTTCACTTGGAAACCCTGGTCAAGGCGGTGATCCAAGTATTAGAACCAAAGATCAAGATTTCATACTTGGTAAGAGATTATATTTGAAATCATCTTTCGATCCAGCCTTTCAAGACTATAAACTCATTGAATCCCATCTGGGATATGTTTGTGCAGAATGCAAAACTAATCTAGATAAGACTATGTTTCAGGAAGCAGTAGCAACAAGCAGAGACTTGAAGATTGCTGTTCCTGGATCTTTATATTTTCTAATTTGTGAATTTCTTGACATGACACCCGTTTCAACAGTTTCAACTCAGATAGACGATGTTTTAATTGTGAGGAAAACAAAGCGCATGTCTGCTAATATTCGACAAGAGTACAGAACACCGGAGGAAAGGCAGCTTCATAGACAGGATTATATTGATTTTTTAGATTCTTCTAAATATTATCCTGATGTATTTCAGAGAATGATCGATAAGATTCAGGCATTGATCGATGATACCAATCCATCAATGGAGCATGTTTTAGAACAGGGATATTTCTAAGTATCCTTGTATTTTTTGCAATCAAGTATCTTGACAACTGGAGTTTAGACTAATACCAAAGGTAGTGCTTTTTTCGGCAAAATTCTCGCCAAATTGCGCTATATATAGTGTGGTTTTCGATAGTCCTCCACATCTTTGTCACGATCAAGTCATGTTTGGTTTCGCGTTACCTACTGATTCATAAATAAGGACTTGATAGACTCAACCCAATCTAAAGTGAGGGGCGATCGCACCTATTCAAGACAACATTCTCCGTTTCGATAAAAATACGCCGCAATGTAGATTTTTGTTACTAGCAAGGTAGCCTCACATAAAATTGAGGTACATAGCCTGAGTAATAAGTAGAAGAGTTGCTAGAAGATAGATTCTCATGGAAATAGCACTATTGATTCTACTCCTTATCGGATGGATTGCACTTATGATGGGTGCTTTCACTCAACAGGGAAAATCAAGACGACGGAGACGAACCAGCCATCACAATCCCCAAAATTACACTTACACCGTGTATGGTGGTGGGGATAGTTCTAGCTCCTACAGTGGTGGGGATTGCGGTGGTAGTTCCTATAGTAGTGGTGACGGTGGCGGTAGTTCCTATAGTGGGGGATGTGACGGCGGTGGTGGTGGTTCCTACAGTGGGGGGTGTGACGGTGGTGGTTCCTCTGGTGGGGGATATTAGGATTCAGTTCTAGGAGAAGTTCTGCACAGCTAGCTGTAAATTGATCCGAACGATTCAGGATTTACGCACAAACGTCATATATCCTCAGTGAGGGCGCATATCGATGCGCCCCTACGATGGTTTAACAACTTTGTATCAATGATGAACCGTACCATCGGGCATAATTGCCCCAGTGAGAATTGCGTCTTCAAGCATCACCTGACTCAGATCGACCCCCTTAAGAGTCGCTGCACTCAAATCTACCCCATCCAAATTAGCACCAGTAAGATTCGCCTCGCTCAAATTCGCACCCGCTAAACAAGCGCCTAATAAGTTAGCTTCCTCTAGATTCGCGCCTTCCAAGTTCGCCTCAGTCAGATTTGCTCCCCACAGATCAGCCTTACTCAGATTTGCTCTACTTAAATTCGCATGACTCAAATCAGTTCCGCCCAAATCCGATCCACTAAGATCCGCTTGGGAGAGTGACGCTTCAGGAGCAATGAAGTAAGCACCTCCTGCGATCGCGTCAAACCCATCCGGAAATTGAGTCGCTTCGTTGTAAATCGCTTTTTGAACATTAACTCCATTAAGGTTAACGTTTCGGAGGTCTGCACCAAACAGATTAACCTTACTCAAATCCGCTCCCCCCAGATCTGCTTCACCTAAATTTATCCCAAAGAGTGATACCCCAGGAGCAATTAAGCAAGCGCCGTTCTTGAGTGGGTCAAACCCTTCGGGAAAATGAGTCGCTTCGTTGTAGAGGGCTTCTTGAAGATTAACACCCTCCAGAATAGTTTCTTGAAAATTGACCCCAAACAATTTCGCCTTGCTCAAATCAGCGTTACTGAGATCCGCTCCCCTCAAGTCAGCACCTGTTAGATTGACTCCAACCAGTGATGCGCCGGGAGCAATCCGGTACGCACCGCTTCCTACAGGATCAAACCCATCCGGAAATTGAGTCGCGGCATTGTAAATAGCGCCTTGAAGGTTTACCTCTTCCAGATTAGTGGAACGCAAAGAAACCCCGAACAGGTTAACTCCCGTTAAATCCGCTCCAGCTAAATCCGCTTCGGTGAGATCCGCTAGCCATAAGTCAGCGCCACTAAGGGTAGCTCGTCTCAAAGACGCTCCAATAAGTTCAGCTTCCCATAAAATCGCTTTCGTCAATTTGGCTTTATCTAAATTAGCTTGCGCTAAACTAATGCCAAACAAGTTTCCTTGGCTCAAGTCTGCTCCCTGAAGATCCGCTCCCTGAAGATCCGCTCCACTGAGGTTGAATCCATTAAGGTTGGCTTGTTGCAAGGATGCGCCAGGAGCAATAAAATAGGCTCCGGTTTGAGTTGGGTCAAACTCATTAGGAAACTGAGTCGCTTCGTCGTAGAGTGCGCCGTCCAAGTCTATTGAGTGAAGATTAGCGAGCAACAGAGACGCTCCCAATAAATTAGACTGTTTCAAAGATGCTTGACTCAAATCCGCTCCTTCCAAATCAGCACGGATTAAGCAAGCTCTGGTGAGATTGGCTTGCCTTAATGAAGCGTCTTTCAGGATAATTTTCCACAGATCGGCTCGACTCAAATTAGCACCCGTCAAGTTCGCCTTACTCAGGTCTACCCCACTGAGATTAGCATCGGCGAGTACGCCATGAGGTGCAATTAAATAAGCCCCGGCTTTGGCGGGGTTAAAATTGGGGGGAAATTGAGTGGCTTCGTTGTAGAGTGTGGCACGCAGGTTAGCGCCGTGGAGTATGGAGCGACTCAAGTCAGCTTCACTGAGATTAGCTCCACACAGCACAGCTCGACTTAAGTTGGCTTCGTTTAAATTAGCTCCGAATAGATCAGCTCCGCTGAGGTTTGCACCTGTCAGGTTCGTATGACTCAGGTTAGCTCGCCATAATCCTACTCGTTGTAAGTTTATACCACTTAAATTGGTTCCACTTAAGTCCGTGCCACTGAAATCTCGTTCCCCTGCTGTATATTGTTCTATTATTTCATCAGCATTCATTGCTTTATTGAAGTAAATATAAATTTTAGATCGTAGTTTTCAAGAAACTTGAGACTCTTTTGCCCAAATTACATAACCTTTGTCTGTTTTAGTGATGGCTGTTTGCTGAACTCTATCTCCTAACTTAGCCAGGACTTCTAGCACACTGTCTTTTGTTTTCTCGGTTCTTAAAAAGTGGTAGTACTCACCATTCACTCCAATTGCTAATACCCGCTGTTTTGAATAAGACACCTGAATCCGACAGGTTTGGTATTGTTCACGGGATTCTAATAATTGACAACGAGCGAAGTCCAAATCCGGAACAGCTCCTTGAGATTTGACCCGATAGGATTCAAACTGGACGACATTATTTCCTTGAGGGACTAGAGACAAGCTAGGTTTTTCCGGAATCAGAGCTAATGCTGGACCCTGATGAGAGAAAGTCGGTTGAAACTCAATCTCTGGTTGATCCGCTTCAAGATCAACATCCTGTTCTTCACCCCTTGCATCCGGAAGAGGTGAGAATTGATCGTTGAAACTATCATTATCCAAGGGGAGGTCAATAGCTGAAACTTCAGGTCGGTATTCGGGTTGTTTTAGTTCTTCTGGCTGTGCTGAGTTTCCCGGTAAATTGGGCTGTAGATTGGATGATTCCTCTTCTTCAATTATGGATTCTCGTAGTTGATTCCACCTGCGAATCACTTCAACAGTTGCCATCCCAGCTCCCACACTCACGACGATGGAAAAGCCAATATAAGGAATGGCAATTTCTTTATGATTACCGTCGAAGATCGGTTGAATTTCGCCACTAAGAAAGGGCAGGATGTTGTCGATAACTAACGGTTCAGATTTGATTAAGGCAAAGGGTACAGTCAAGATCGAAAATACGGTACTGGCAGTAAATACAGCCGGGAGTAAAATATTGCTAAGAGAGGAATTGCTCATATTCAACCGCTTGAAAAGCTCCTGAAGGGGAGGAATAAATCTGTGGACTGCCTGAGATAGTTGTGATTTCTATAAAGATTTTTATATCTTACTCCCTTCCTGCTAAACCAATATCTAGGGTTAGAGCGGGGAATGGGGAAAGACTGGCGTTACATAATCTTATAGTAGAAAAAAAGTAATGTAAGTTGCGAGTTACCAAGGGAGGGATAGATAATGGCACGCGGAAAATTTGGGATACACCAATTAGCAATTCTAGCACCGTCCAAGTTTATAAGTAGCAACTTGAGTTATAGTTTGAGCGGTCAGCAATCAGCCTTTACTCCGTCAGCTAGAGGTGCTGATTGATAAACAGCGAATAGCTTACTTGAATGCTCGGTTTATAACCGTGCTGAGTAGATATTAGGTTTTTTGGGTGGGAACTCCGCTTAGGTATATTTCCTTTGAGACTATCCGCTACTCATAGAAAAATATCTGTTGATTGGCAGTCTGTACTTAGCGTATCAAATGGTTTGATACAAAGCAATGAATTGGGACGTTAAAAGGGAGTTGGTCAGTGGGCTTCTAGAGAAAAAATGCAGATATTCGCCGAGTTCTGTACGAGCAAACAATTGATGGTAACTGTGGTTCTTTTTGCCACATCACCTCCCATCGGGTTTTCTTAAATTCTTGTTACACACTCCTCTAGAGAATCTGACCGTCTGAACGGTCATCATCCGTAGCAAATATTTAGGGAATTGATATTAGGAGGTTGGGAGAAAATGTTTTTAACGAAAAATTACTCTATTGACGGCTATCTAAAGGCTTATTTTTTGCCAAAGATATCAATAGTTTGTCTCTCTTAAGATAGGTTTAAAATCACTATTCGATGTAGCGGTATCTACAGCTACAGACAGAGGATTTTATTGCTTCGGTCTGATTTTCTAGTGAATAGGTTATCAAACCAATAATTCAGACGGAGAATAATTATGCCCTATCAAACAATTGATGAGTTACCGAGTGATGTGAAAGAAAAACTTCCCCAAGGTGCCCAACAGATTTTCTTTGCTGCCTATCAAAGTGCATCTTCGGATGGTTTAAGTGAAGAAGGTGCTTACCAAGTTGCCTGGAATTCTGTAAAGAATAGTTATGAAGAGGGTAACGATGGTCAATGGCATCACAAACCTGAAGGGGGTGCTGGTGTTATGAGTACGGGTACTATGCCTGGAAACTAATACCCCTGCGATTTAAGGTTGATATATAGGAGTTAAGGCTAATTGCTAATTGCTAATTGGTAGTAACCATTAGCTGTTAGTTGTTAGCCAACATTGACTTTGTATTTGTACTACTTCGCTCCTGAGAAGTTTTCTTTTTTGGCGAACTCCGGAAACTCCATTAAATCTTAAATTAAATCCTTGCCTTTTTTAAAACTTCAATCAGGGTATCAATATCGAGAGGTTTGCTAATACATTCATTCATCCCTACCTGCAAACATTCCTCACGAATATCTGGCATTACTTCAGAAGTGAGAGCAATAATATAGGGACGTGCTTCTAAACTCCATTCTTGGCAAATGTGACGTGCCATCTCTAATCCTCCCATTTGAGGCATTTGAACATCAGTTAACACCACATCATAATGTTTTTGACGCAACGCTTCTAGAGCCTCTAATCCATTTTCAACTAAATCTACTTGATAATCTAGCGATCGCAGAATGCGTAAGGCAATGGTTTGAGCCATTGAATTATCTTCTACTAAGAGAATTTTTAAAGTTATAGCAGGCATCAGCAATTAATCCTTAAGTTGTATCTCCTAAACTCATTAAAAACCGTGGTTGGTGGAGATTCAGACTGAGGTAGCTGGATTTTTGCCTGACTTATGCGTGACTTGTGCTGCTCATAAATAAACAGACGCATAGACACGCTATGATTTGAGAAAGTTCCTGGTGATTGTGGTATGTTGTCGCGGCGGTCACTGAAAGTTAGTCCAAAACACATTACAAGAGTGAAGCTATCCGCGAGTCGTCGTTTTGCTCGCCAAATCGATCTAGCGGAAAGGGCACGACTGTGCCGCAGCACTATCACCAACTTTTTAAATGGCACAGCAATTGACCGTTTAAACTTTATCGAGATTTGCGAGATATTAGAATTAGACTGGGAAGATATTGCCGACATTAAAAAATGCAAATGCTTACCTCTATATGAAGAGCAAACAAGAGAGCATCTAGACATTAATATCCTAGTTCAAACAGTCCGGCAAAAATGCTCCGATAAAATCCTTTCACTGTACGGCAAGAGCAAGTTATTAGATATTTATCAACCGATTGATGTCAATAATTTTTATGTTGAAGTCAATATTTTAGAACAGCTCAGTAGTCAAAAACAGGTAGAACTTTCTGATGTGCTGAAAGATTTTAACCCAGCGACTGATTACTTTGACGAGCTCAATCTGGGTAGAGTACGTCAGCAACGATTACTAGGGCTAAAAGCTGTAGAAAAGTACCCGCGACTAATGATTCTTGGAAAGCCTGGATCGGGTAAAACGACCTTTTTACAACATCTCGCTATTCAGTGTAATGAAGGAAGATTTAGAACTGATTTAGTTCCTATTTTTCTCAGCCTAAAAAATTTTGCTAAATATGCTAGAAATGAGAGAAATTTTAAATTACTTAACTATATCAGCTGTCAATTTCAAAGCTGTGATATTACCTCAGCTCAGACTGAAGACATACTCAATTATGGCAGAGGATTAATTCTGCTGGATGGTTTGGATGAAGTCCCTAATGAAGATGAGTCTGAAGTTGTAGAACAAATTCGACAATTTTCTGAATATTATTACCAAAATAAATTCATTATTACCTGCCGAATCGCTGCTCAAAAATATAGATTTCCGGGTTTTACCGACGTTGAAGTTGCCGATTTTGACCAACACCAAATTAAATCCTTTGCTCAAAAGTGGTTTGTTGCCGTTGCTAAGAATAATCAAGACTATGGACGAGCTTTGGCAAGTCAGTTTATTGAAAAACTCAATCGTAAAGAAAATCGGCAAATCCGAGAATTAGCAGTCACTCCCATTTTGCTGCATCTAACCTGCTTAGTATTCCAAACCAAAGCAGAATTTCCATCAAATCGAGCCAAGCTATATGAGCAAGGATTAGATATTCTCTTAAAACGATGGGATGAAGCTAGGGGTATTAAACGGGATGAAGTGTATCGAAATTTGACGTTACCACGTAAGAAACAGCTCCTTGCTCAAATTGCAGCAATTACCTTTGAACGGGGTGATTATTTCTTCGAGCAAGATAAAATTCAGCAGCTAATTGCTGATTATTTGAGTACGTTATTTAAAACGAGTAGAGATACCTCAGAAAACTCTATTTTGCCAAGCCAATTAGACCTGGATAGTGAGGCTGTCCTGAAAACCATTGAAGCACAACATGGGTTATTAGTAGAACGCGCCAGAGGAATTTACTCATTCTCTCACCTCACCTTTCAAGAGTATTTTACAGCTCGACATATTATTGATAGCTTAGAAACAAACGCTTGGAAACAACTCGGCTGTCAGATTGTCGAAAAACGTTGGCGAGAAGTCTTGTTACTAGCGCTGGGAATGTGCCAAAATGCAGACTTTCTCTTGCAGGTTATGAAACAGCAAGTTGATGCACTTGTAGCAACTGATCATAATGTGCAGCAGTTTCTAGTATGGTTAAGTCAGCTCCCTCTTTCTGTTAATAGTTGCTACAAACCAGCAGCAGTTCGAGCATTTTATTTTGCCCTTGATCTTGCTCTTGACTCTCGCCTTGACAATAATCTGGAAATTGCCCTTGATCTTGCCCTTGACCGTGGCTTTGATTATCCTGCCCTTGTCCCTGCCTTTGATATTACTCTTGATATTACGGTTGTTCCCGCCCTTGATACTGCCCTGGATATGGCATTTAATATTGCGCTTGATACCGCATTAATTCCTGCTCTTGATATTGCTCTCGATATGGCCCTGGTGCGTGCCCTTAACCCTGGCCGCGATCTGGCTTTAAATATTGCCCTGGTGCGTGCCCTTAACCGTGCCATTGTCCGCGCCCTCGATCCTAAATTGAGGCAAGCATTGCAAGAATTAAAAGACCAACTACCGACCTCAGATACTAATACTAATGAGGAAAAATTTAAGCAATGGTGGCAAGCCAATGGTCACGTTTGGACTGAAAAATTAAGGAGAGTAATGATTGAGCATCGTAATATTGGTCATTATTGGCAGTTTAGTAAGGAACAGAGGGAAATTTTGAAGCAGTATTATGATGCCAATAAATTACTAGTAGATTGCCTGAATAGTGGTTGTAATGTAACTCCTTTTGTACGAAAGGAAATTGAAGATACATTATTTTTACCTATTGCTCAGATCGAAAAAAAGTAGATGCAACTAAAAATAATTAAATTTCAAGGCAAAAGCCATATAAAAAATGAAATCTAGAGTTTCTCTTTGCTAAACGGACAGGTTCTTAAAACTTGAACAAGTTCATTAATTTGGAGAGGCTTACTAACGCACTCATTCATACCTGCTTTCAAACATTCCTCCCGAACATCTGGCATCACCTCAGATGTGATAGCAATCATACAAGGACGTTCCTCTAAACTCCATTCCTGACAAATCCAACGTGCTACTTCTAACCCTCCCATTTCAGGCATTTTAACATCGGTTAATAACACATCATAATGGTGTTGACGCAGCTTTTCTAGCGCCTCCACTCCATTGTTCACCACATCAGCAGTATATCCCAGCGATCGCAAGATTCGTAAAGCTATCGTTTGATGTATAGAACAATCTTCAGCCACCAAAATTCGCAAAGGAAGCTCTTTGGCAAAATCAGAAAGTTTGCTACTACTAGAGTTGATTGGCTGGGATTGAATTGGTTTCTCGCCAAAAACCTCCATCAAAATATTGCCAAGATGGAACGGTTGAATCGGGTAATTTTCAAACGTACCGATATTGACTGTAGTGATAGTAGACATTGCCGTTAATCCTTGAAGTGTAATGCTCCTTTAGGAGCTGGTTCTCTTGATTAATTCCATAGTTGCTACCCTGTGACACATGAAATATCTTTGCGTATCAAGCAAAGTTAGATTGTTAGGTTTGAGAAGTGCGATCGCTTACCTATTACCCTACAGATGAAGTTTATAAGTGGCGATCGCTAATCGCTAATCTCTATACTAACTCTACTGGTGCTTGAGATTTCGAGTGAAAAATGATTAAGAGAGATTGACTTATGCTTGACTTATGCTTATTTCCTTGACTTGAGCAAGTGGTTAACAACTATAACAGTCGGCACTGTCGAGCCATACTTCTGTTTCATCTCCTGTAATGTGTCTTTTACTTGTTGCTCAGTTTCCTCAATTTGTTTTTGTAGTTTTGTTACTTGTTGCTCTAAGTCTGGTTCGGTTGAGTTTTGGCGATGGAAGATGTTCATGGTTCTCCTACTTTCAGGATATGGAACTTTTAAGTGCGCTATACGCTCTAAAAATGTAAATCAAATATAGCTTGAATCATGCCTGCGAGTTACCTAACCTCACGCTAGGAAATAGGTTAGGATTTTGGTTAGGTACTTTACGGCTACTCTCAATAATGACCGAAGAGCAGTTTGCACAAGCAGCAGATGAGTGGGATCTAGAAAAGCTTTATAAAGATTTATCAGAGGCTAAACGAAAAGTCGCACCTCACAGAAGACGTGGACTGACACAGGTGGAAAAGCTGCATTTACGGGGATTGCTTTGTGAGTATAGTCCGGCGGAAATTGCCGAACAGATTCATAACAATCCTAGGGGAGTTGGAGTTGCTCTATCTGAAACCTTGTATCGATACACGGAACAACTTACTGCCAGAAAACCTAATACGCTGGAAACTTGGAGAGATGTGATTAATTGGTTGGAAGCAGCCGGATATAAACTGCCTCAACCAACTCAAACAGATATTGATAGGTTGGTGCGAGATCTTAGAGAAAAGGTAAGTCCCCTGATTCAACAGCGGTGCGGTACGATGCGGGTGTTGGATATGACCCACCCTATTGGGTTAGATGACATCTACACAAACGTCAAAATTTTAGAGAAAATCTCGGCTAGGAGACGGCTACACATTGCCGATTTGTTGAAAGGCTTTGATCTTGAATCAGAAAACTTTGATCACCTGGGACTATCCAGAATTACCACAGAACGCTTGTCAGGACTAAAAGCGGTGAAACGTTATCCCAAGCTGATGGTTTTGGGAAAACCAGGTTCTGGAAAAACAACCTTTCTTAAGTATTTAGCGATTCAGTGTAGCTTGGGAAATTTATTCGAGAATCGAGTTCCAATTTTTATCACAACCCGAGATTTTGCTGAATCAAAAAATCACTACAGTTGGCTGGAATTTATTGTAAAAATTTTCTCAAAATATGGTATAAGTTTAAATCAAATTACCGAAGTACTAGAACAGGGCAAAGCCTTGATTTTATTTGATGGTTTGGATGAAGTCAGAGAAGATAATGCCAGCCGAGTTATTAAGCAAATTCGTGATTTTTCTGATAGATATCACACCAATCAGTTTGTTATAACCTGTCGGATTGCCGCTCAAGACTACACCTTTGAACAATTTACAGAAGTAGAAGTTGCCGATTTTTCTGACGAACAAATCAAAACGTTTGTGATTAAATGGTTTAATTTAAAGTCAAATTCAGAAGTAACGCTTCAAGAAACTGAGCTAAACTCTACAGTTGAATCTGTTTCTCCCAAAATGACAGAGGAAGCTGAACGCTTCATGCAACAGCTCAAAAGTAATCCACCCATAAAAGAACTTGCAACCAATCCACTTTTATTAACGTTACTCTGTTTAGAATTTGAAGATTCTGGTGACTTTCCTACGGATCGAGCGGAGTTATACAGGCGAGGCATTGCTACCCTATTGATTAAATGGGATGCTAAACGTGGAATTATACGCGATCGCGTTTACAGTAAGCTATCAGTACAGCGCAAACAAGATTTACTCAGCCATATTGCTCTCAGAACGTTTGAACGTAAAGATTATTTTTTTAAACAACAGGTTGTTGAGGGTTATATTGCAGACTATATTCGTAATTTACCTGATGCTAATACAGATCCAGAAGCGTTACAACTTGATAGTGAAGCAGTACTCAAATCAATAGAAGCACAGCACGGACTTTTGGTAGAACGAGCTACGGGTATTTACTCCTTTTCTCATCTTACATTTCACGAATACTTTACGGCGCGAAAGATTGTCACCACTTCTCACCCACAGGCGTTGGAGACATCATTGCAATCCTTAGTCAGTCATCTCACTGAAAAAAGCTGGTGGGAAGTCTTTTTGCTAACGGTAGGAATGTTACAACCTGCTGATTATCTATTGCTTTTAATGAAACAGCACATTGATAGTTTAGTATCCACTAGCGAAACTTTGCAGCAATTATTGATATGGGTTAACCAGAAATCCCTTTCGGTGAATGTTCCCTATAAACCAGCCGCTGTTCGGGCATTTTACTTTGACTTAGCCTGTCACAATTATCTCCGAGACAGTAGCACGTTTTACCTTGATGCTGATTTAATGGGTGCGCTTGATCATCACCTGTTTATTCTTATGATGTTGGGAAATTCTCATACTTTAGATATTGGTCTTGATGCACTTTTAGCTCTAACTTACGAGCGGAGCAAGATCCTTCATCTAGAATACAATATCTATGCGTTTAAGGGGGCATTTTTCTTAAGCTGCGATCGCGCAATGGCAATTGATCCAGTTCTAGGACAAGCGCTGCAAGACCTCAAACAGCAACTTCCAAATCTAGAGGAAACTGTGTGGAAATTTAAAGAATGGTGGAAAGTTTACGGTCGAGATTGGACTGAAAAATTGTTAGCTGTGATGATTAACCATCGCAATATTGGTCATAGTTGGCAATTCTATAAGCGACACATCCAATCACTTAATCAGTATTACTATACCAATAAATTACTGGTAGATTGCCTGAATAGTGATTGTTATGTGAGTCGGGAAATTCGACAGCAAATTGAGGAGAGTTTGTTATTACCCATTGCTGAGATTGAAAAAAGAAGTAAATGATAAGAGAACTAGCACAGCACGGCAGAAATAACTGACCAGTAAAAAT
>DNGI01000183.1:0-21390 GCA_003486645.1 Cyanobacteria bacterium UBA11370
TAAAATTTGTATAACAACCAACAACCAACAACCAACAACCAACAACCAACAACCAACAACCAACAACCAACAACCAACAACTAACAACCAACAACCAACAACTAACAACTAACAACTAACAACTAACAACCAACAACAAAAATGCCTCAAAATGTGACCGCTCCGGAACAACAGCAAATTATCCACCGCACGGTTTTAGATAATGGTATTGTGGTAATTGCTATAGAAAATTCAGCCGCAGATATTATTGCGACTCGTCTATTTATTCGAGCAGGGAGTCAGTGGGAATCCCGCGAAAAAGCTGGACTTTCTCACTTACTTTCAGCCGTACTAACGAAAGGAACACAGAAGTTATCATCCATTGAAATTGCTGAACGAGTTGAGTCAGTTGGCGCTCAACTTAGTGCGGATACAGCTACGGATTACTTTTTGCTCTCACTCAAGACTGTTTCTACAGACTGGCCTGAAATGTTAGAGTTAGCAGGGCAGATGTTGCGATATCCGAGTTTTCCAGAAACTGAAGTAGAACTCGAACGACATTTAACCATTCAAGACATTCGTTCTCAAAAAGAGCAACCGTTTAATATTGCCTTTGAGCAGTTACGACAGGCAATGTATCAAGACCATCCCTATGGTCTCTCAATTTTAGGAACTGAAGCAGCGATCGCTAAGTTATTGCGGAGTGATCTAGAGGACTATCATCAAACCTATTTCCGTCCTGATAACCTAGTCATTAGTGTTGCAGGTCGCGTTACTCCAGCGGAAGCGATCGAGCAGATTACGAGCGTATTTTGGGATTGGCAAGCGCCTCAAACACCTGTAAATCAACCCGTTTTACCGTTGATTAAATCTCAACCTAGCCGAGTTATTACACCTCAAGAAACTCAGCAATCTATTGTTATGCTAGGCTATCTCGCTTCAGCCGTCAAAGATCCGAACTATGCTGCCTTAAAATTACTCAATACTTACTTAGGAAATGGTCTTTCCAGTCGCTTGTTTGTGGAACTGCGGGAAAAACGAGGGTTAGCCTATGACGTTTCTGCATTTTATCCGACGCGTCAGTCGGCATCTACGTTCGTGGTCTATATGGGTACGGCACCGGAAAATACAACCATAGCGCTAGAGGGTCTACGTGCAGAAGTTGAACGCCTTTGTACGTCTTCTCTGAGTATTGATGAACTTCAGACTTCAACGAATAAGCTTTTAGGTCAGTATGCTTTAGGGAAACAAACGAATGCTCAACTTGCTCAAATCTACGGTTGGTATGAGACGCTGGGGTTAGGGATTGAGTTTGATACCCAGTTTCAGGAGGACGTTACTAATGTTACTCCAGAAATCGCTCAAGCCGTTGCTAATCAATACTTTTCTGAACCTTATATATCTTTAGTGGGTCCAAATGAAGCCATTAATTTCTAAAGCTACATTCTACCCCTTTAGATTGTAGATTCATTACAATTTAGAGCAGCTTAATCAAGTGGGGTTAAAATCGAGCCAATAGTGCCAGGTGAGGAGATTTCTGCTCCTTCCAACAGCGAAAGCGGGAATAATAACGACTTCTCCATACCGAGCGAAAACAATTTTGGCAATCCCATATTAGACAATGGAAATGAATACAACTGAGCGAAAAACTGACAGTAAAACGGAAGTCGCCGGAAGTTCTACAGGCGTAATTCGCCTCAAACCTCAGCAGTTTATTCACGTTCTAGATAATAATACAGGTGTGACCCGGCTAGAAATTGGCCCTCAAACCATTACTCTACGTGACCATGAGCGGCTAATATTAAAACCTGAACCCATGATAGTAGTGCCACCTCGCTATTATTGTGTGATTGCTAATCCTGTACTTCGAGATCAAAATGGTAATCCGATTACAGATGAATATGGACAAATTAAACTCAGATACGGCGATGCTGAAATTCGCTTTGCCCAAGAACCGTTTCCACTCTATCCTGGTGAAGACGTTCAGGGAGAGATTACCCAACTGACAGTCGTTGAGAGAAATCAAGCACTACGTTTAAGAGCATTGAGAGATTTTTCCGATTCGATTTTAGTCACGGATGAAGTCGCAACTCAATCAGAACCAATCAACCGTTTAGCAGGGGATGAGTGGCTATTTGAAGGACCAGGAACTTATCGTCCCCGAATTGAAGTTGAAGTGATCAAAGTAGTCACGGCAACCGTAATTAAGCCGAATCAAGCGTTACGATTATTAGCGCGACAAAATTGTACCGATCGCCAAGGGAATAGACGTAGAGCGGGTGAAGAGTGGTTAGTAAGGGAAGAAGGAGCCTATTTGCCTGGGGTAGATGAGGAAGCAATTGGGATTATTAAGGCTTACGTTTTAACCGAGAAAAAAGCCTTACATTTGCGAGCAAAACGCACTTTTACAGATATTTTTAGTCGGCAACGTAAAGCGGGTGATGAATGGTTAGTCACGTTTGCCGATGCCGAAATTCATATTCCTGATGTCTATGAAGAGGTGGTTGGAGAAGTAGAAATTACCACATTAGGAGATAGAGAATGGTGTATTGTTGTCAACCCCATTGATGAAGAGGGCAAACCTCAGTTAGGAATGCGAGAGGTTCGCCAAGGCAGACTTTCATTTTTCTTGCATCCCGGTGAATCCCTGGAAAATGGCATTCAAAACATTTATGTTTTGGGCGAACAAGAATCACTTTTGCTCAAAGCGAAAGAAGGTTTTAGGGAAGGGGAAGGGGATAATTTAATCCAACGGTACCCAGGTGATATGTGGATGATTGCTGGCCCCAGAGATTATATTCCCCGTGTAGAAGTGGAAGTGATTGAAAAACGTCAAGCGATTCCTTTGGATAAAAATGAAGGGATTTATGTGCGTGATATTCAGACGGGTGAACTGAAAGTTGTGAGTGGTCCCCAAGCTTATATGCTCAGTCCCTATGAAGAGCTTTGGGAAAAAGAATTACCCCCGATTGTTGAAGAATTATTAGCGATCAAAAATGACCCAGTTTCTGAGCGGGGTCGGTATCATGTTAGCAAAAGTAAAGGGAGCGATCGCTCAACTGAAATCTCAGAGTCATCCACTCTAGATCAGACCGCATCTGCACGAGATAAAAGTCGGGCGGTTGTCTTTCATGTGCCACAAAATGCCGCTGTACAAATCCATGATTACAAGGAAAGAACAGCCAGAACTGTATTCGGTCCCGACTTAGTAATGTTAGGGCCAGATGAAGCGTTTACGGTGTTAAGTTTATCGGGTAGTGTACCTAAACGTCCTCATATTATCAAATCCTTAGCCTTGTTATTAGGGCCAGATTTTATGACGGATCTTTTCACGGTGGAAACCTCAGATCATGCCAGATTGCAGTTACGTTTATCCTACAATTGGTATTTTGATGTGGATCGACATGATGAACAAGCAGCAGCCAAGCTGTTTCAAGTTCCGGATTTTGTAGATACGGCTTGTAAAGCGATCGCTTCCCGTGTGCGAGGTGCGGTAGCGGGTGTAAAATTTGATGAATTTCATCGCAATTCGGCTCACATTATTCGCACGGCTGTGTTTGGAATAGATGCAGAAGGTCATGTACGGGATGAATTGCGTTTTAGGACGAATAACTTAGTGATTTTTAATGTTGATATCCAATCCGTTGAACCCGTAGATGAAGAGACATTAAAGAGTCTCCAAAAGTCGGTACAGATTGCTATACAAATTACAACAGATGCTCAAGAAGCAGCGGCTAGACATGATGCTGAACGGATTGAACAAGAAGCCAAAGCGAGACTAGAACGGCAGGCAATTGTTGATAAAAGTGCAGCGGAAGCAGAGCGCAAGAATTTGTTGGAATTAGAAGCTGAAAATGCCGCCATTGAATCTACGGGGCAAGCAACAGCAGAAGCCAGGGCTAAGGCAGAAGCAGCGAGAATTCAAGGTCAATTAACGGTGAATTTGGCACAGCAAGAAGCTGAGGCGGCAAGGATTCGCTCGGACGTAGAATTAGCTCAATTAAGAGCAAGACAGGAAGCTGAGTTAGCGCATCAACAAGCGTTGAATAATTTGGATATTGAAAAAGCGCAGCGGATGGCAGAAATTACTAGCGCTGAATTTAGACAAAAAGTAGAAGCAATTGGCTCTGAAACGCTCAAAGCTATGGCTCAAGCTGGTCCAGAAATGCAGGCTAGACTTTTGCAAGCGCTGGGTATTCAAAGTGTGTTGATTACTGATGGCAGAAATCCGATTAATCTGTTTAATACAGCGCAGGGGTTGATTAGTCCGATGGGAGCAGAAACACAGCCATTGCCGAAAAGCGATCGTCCTCTGGCTTAATTTATGGAGGGCTGAATTGTTCTGCATATCCACCCACTATTGGATCTTAGGGGGAAATTTTCAGTCTAATAATAGTTAAACAGAGCAAGGTTTTGAGCAGCAACCATAATCCACTCAGCATTGCAGTACAAACGATCTAGTATGCTATAATTGTTTATTAGCTCGCTAAAAGCTACAAGGGGGACAACATGGCACGTGCTGTGGATGTGGCGAAATATATCCTAACTAAAACAGGCGAAATGACTGCGATGAAGCTTCAAAAGCTTGTTTATTACAGTCAAGCTTGGTCTCTTGTTTGGGATGAAAGCCCCTTGTTTGACGAAGATATTCAGGCTTGGGCGAATGGTCCTGTAGTACCTATTCTGTATGGGTATCATCGAGATCAATTTAAGGTTAATAAAGATACCTTTGCTGATGGGGACATTGATGCTTTAACCCCCAATCAACAAGACTCTATTGACAAAGTTCTAGAGGCACTCCAAGACAAGAGTGGGCAGTGGTTAAGTGAGTTAACTCATATGGAGTCTCCTTGGAAAGACGCTAGAGGCGACCTGAAACCTACAGAGAGGTGTGATAAGGTTATCCCCTTAGCTGCAATGCATGAATATTATTCGAGCCTATGACGGATAAACCTTCCAAAGCTGAGAGAAGGAAGCAAAGGCAAGAAGAAAAAGCTCAGGCACGCAAGGCAAAGTCGGTAAGATTTTCGTCTAGCGTGGAAAATTTGGTAACCAAAACTGTGAAAATAGCGCCAATACCTGAACTTTCCTTGAAGGTCGTTAAGGTTCAGGAAGAGCCAAGTAAAAATAAGTCTTTATATCTTCCTAGCGAAGAATCATTTGCAATAACTTGTAACTTGACTTGGTGTACTACTGTGTCTGACTTGGAAGGAGAGTGGTCATGGCGAGAACAAAGATGTTGGACTGAGGAAGAATGGCAAACCCAAATACTTCCAAATTTTAGTTTGTTGGAAAAATCAACTTGGTCTGAAATCTTATTTGAGCAAAAAACACCTGCTAAGGGTGGTAAAACTGTACCTAAGCATCACCATCAAGAGCTAACTACTTTGGTGCAAGAAGCTCAGGATAGGTGGATCGAAATCGGTTTAGAAGAATACGATACGGCTTTTCGGTTTAGATTTGCTAATACCATCAGAGCTTGGGGTATAAAGCTACAAGGGCATTTTTATTTGGTTTGGTGGGAAAGGTATCACAAAATATATCCAGTACCTTGAGTGTAAGTCTCATTCAATACGTTTCGCTCCATTTATAGATTTTATTCTTTCATAAGATGCTTTAAATTACTCTGTCTAACAATTCGGTTGGAGCGGACTTCTAAAAGCTCTTGGTGTAGATACAGAGCTTGCTTACAGCCGCTCAACTTCACCATCAAAACAGACCCTGAAAGTGCGTAAGAGGATAAATTTGTAGAACCGCACGACCAATGACATACTGTTGGATTACTGCGATCGCTTCCTATTTGGTCAACACGGTTGGCACAGACTGAGGTCCTTTGGCTCGAACAGCATCAATGCCTGCCATGTTAAGATTGAGTACTTCACGATAGAGAAATAGCAAGGCACTGAGGGCTTGATTTTGTGTCGAAGCAGAAACCTGCCCCTCTCACCTCCGTAAGGAATCTGAAAATATGCGGAAAGATTCTGGTTATTCAGCTTGAGCAGCGTATTTTGCAGAAATAATCTGCATAAGTATTAAATTTTGGGTGTTATGCTGAATCATTCTGCCTATCCACCCACTATGGGATCTTAGGCGGAAAGTTTCTGTCTAATAATAGTTATGTTGCTTCATGTCCCGGTAGGGTGTAGCTGAAAATTCGTCTTTTGGTATTCAAAAGCACAAGTTTAGATGAGACGATTAGCAAGACAATGGATGTTGCGACAGCAATAGTGTAGAACAGATAACGTGACCTCTATTCCTTAAACCGTATGCTTGATCCAATTATCACTCCAGTCTTAGCAGCCCCAATCGCCAAAATCATTTTGGACAAACTTTATGAAGGTGCAGGCAGCAAATTAGGTGAAAAGCTTGTAGAAGCAGCCTCTGCACAAATTCAGAAGTTGGGACAGGTGGTGTGGAATTGGTGTTTCAAAGGAAAACCACGAGCCGATAAGGTTTTAGAGGCTGCTGCAAAAGGATCTGAACCAGAACTTAAACAAATCCAGGATTATCTGCTCAAGGAAATGGAGAATCCTGAATTCGTCAGCATGGTGCAACCAATAGCGCAAGAGATTTATCAAGTCCTAGTCCGGTTTGATGAGGTAAATGCTAGAAATGTGCAGCAAATTTTTACTGGACAGGGTTTGCAGGTGAATGATCCCAAATCTCAGGTGATTCAGACGGGTTCAAATGCCAAGTTTTACTTTGGTGCTCAGCCTGAAGATTGACTGGAGTCGTCCGGACGGGAACGGATAAAGGAAAGAACCCAACAGGCATTAGTCAGATATTTAAAGCAAGAAGCTGACCGCTATTCGCGGATGGAGGTTGGACTGTTGATTCAACAGCAAGTTGGATCAGCCGATTTCCCGATCGAAGATCTATACATCGATTTACCATTGCTGCTGACTTACGATCCTCGCCCTGATTCCGTTCTTCTTGAAACAGATGTTGAACAAGACAACCCATCAGCCAGGAATAGCACCACCAATGTCCAACGGGTTGAGCAATCTACACTGCGCCAAATTTTTCAACTTGAATCAACTGATGTAGAACAAGTTCATCAGCAATTCCGCGATAGCTTTACGAGTGCCTTGCGTTTTGATAGATCGCCGATCCGGCACCTCTTGCAACAACCAGAGCCAACCGTTTGCAAAATCAGTAGTCAGTTAGCGTCAGAAGCCCGATTAGTAATCGTGGGAGATCCGGGTTGTGGTAAGACAACTCTTCTACGTTTTCTGGCTTATAGTTATTTCGATAAGCATCCATTGTCACCTTTGCATACAGAGGATTCGACTAGAATCTCTGAAAATCAAGCGGCATTACCGGATCAATCTTGGATACCTGTGGTTCTATTCTGTCGCGATCTGCTAGCCACTGACTTTGAGTGCAGTTTGAGCCATTTAATCGAGTATCAACTACAAAAGTTGGGTTATCACGCTAATGAGCCTCGTCGCTTACTGACAGATCTGCTCGAACAGAAAATGTCAGAAGGACAGGTTTTACTTCTAGTCGATGGACTGGATGAAATTCCATCCAGTCGGAAACGACGGCAGCTTGCTCAACTGATTGCGAACATCCATGAACCAATCCCGATCGTTCTCACCTCTAGAGTTTTTGGATTCAATACTATCGCAGACTCACTGCGTTCCTTCAAGCACATTAATGTAGCGCCTCTGAGAGGCTCTGAGAAGAAAGAATTTGCTCAGAACTTTGCAAAATTTCTAGGAAAGGCATCTCTATCCAATGCTCTCGAATCTTTTGTTTGTAGTGACCGCAGAGTAGCCACCCTATGCGAAAACGTATTTCCCCTCACTCTCATCACTCAATTAGCGCTCCAAGACAGTATTTCGCCACGTGATCGGAGGGGAGATTTCTATCGTCGAGCAGTAGACTTGATGATTAAACGTCGTCCTATTTCGGACGACCGCTATGTCAGCAAACCCAATAATGAAATCCTGCCTCACCTGGAATACCTTGCTTACCAGATGCGCTTGGATGGTGCTCAACACTGGCAAGAGTCACAGGTGATTGAAGCGATCGAAGAGTTTTATGCCAACAAAGCAACAAGCAGAATACAGCGGTATTCTCCTGAAGAATGGTATGACTTAGTTCTCAGCCAGATTGGGTTGCTAACCATTGCAGGAACTAGTATACGAGACCAAATGGATTGCGATGAAGTCCAATTTTTTCATCAATCGTTCCAGGAGTATTTTGCAGCCCAGGCATTACTGAATGGTCGTATTTTCTCTGAAGGGGTAGAAGTTCTACAGCGCTTGCACCAGCTAGTGCATGAGATTGAAATTGCAGAGAGAAAAGTCGATTTTTGGGGACTTGTAACAAAAACAGAACCTGTAACTGCCGGTTATTGGCAGGAAGTCATTCGCTTTTGTATTGGTTCCTTACCTCGTCGAAAAGACGGTAAATTCGGAAAAAGTGGTATCACTGCTGATGATGCAATGTTAATGCTACTCCCTTCGCCTCTCACTGCTGAAAGGGAAGCTCGTGCTTTATCCATCTTTGCGCTACAAACCCTAGTCGAAGAACCCGATGTGAGTGGTGAAACCGTTGATGCCGTCATCGATGCAGCTACAGATAATCTAAACAGATTGGATGGGTTCAACACAAAACAGAACACACTCATGGATGAAGTTCTGTACTCTCTCATGCGCTCTTGCTTTGCAGAACGATGCCGAAAACGGATGTTGCAAAGCTTTGTAAAATACTGTGGCAACCGCCGGAGCAGGATCGGGGCTGTTTACTCGATGGCAACGACAAGCGGTGACGTGCTTAACGCGGATAATGCATTCGAGATATTGGAGCCTCTTTTGACAAAGTTACAGGATAATAACTCGATCAAAATCCGTGCTGATGCAGCACTTAAACTAATGAACGCATTCTATCGAACCCAAGTACTGAACTCTAACATCAGGATTGACTTCCTCCCCGATTCTCTCTTGCCAAAAACTGTAGGCTTATTGTTGGAAACCGCAAAGGAGAGCGGCGAACATGAGGCTATTTCATTTGCAGTGCTGTGGGCTTTGGGATGGTTAACAAGCGCCAAGACATGCCACACCTATACAGCTTACCGCTTTAATGAAGAAGAACTTGAGGTCTTACGGCAAATTGTAACAGATGATAGGCGCGATGCCTATTCTCGAACGTGGGCGGCTTTGATTTTGAGTGTTTGTGGAACTGAAACGCTTGTCTTTAATCAAGTTGATGACTGGATTAGGCAGTGGGCAACTGTTGCAGATGGAAGAAAGCCCCACAAAGATTTACCCCTGATTACGCCGATTCACCGTCCGCAGGATACTCAAGTTCTACAATCTCTCATTACTTCAGATATCCCGGAAAGCCCTAAGCAATTAGTCGCGATCGCAATGGGTCGATTAGGCTGTTTTGTCCCCGAAATGATAGAACCACTGCTAAAAGCCTTTCAGGATGATTTGCTAACCAATGAAGATCGAGATGAAGCTTTGGTCTATTTAACATTGATCGGAGGCGAACAAGTCATATCATCCTTAACACAAATCATAAACACTTCAATCAATAGCAAAGGAGATGAATGATGGCAAAGAAGAACATCAGTGGTTATGACTTGCACGCCCGTTGTCTCCTCGCCTTAGTTGGGATGGGAGATGTGAATGCTCTTCGGGATCAGCTTAATCTTGGCAAGGGGGAACAAATTGACCTTGATGCCTATGCCTATACATTGGCAGGAGTGGAAAACCTTGAAGGGAAGAAAATTCTTGAAAATATGAAGGAGCATGAGAATAATCAGGTTCGAGATGCAGTCAATCATGCACTCCTACAACTAGAACAATGGGAGCAGGAAAAGAATCAAGGAAACAGCACGACCTCATCTGATGGCGATACTTATCTTAATCGGCATATTGCAAGTCGAGGTCATTTAATTCATAAGCTTAAAGCTAAAGACAGTACTGGACGTTGGGCATATTATTTTGTCCTCATCCATCCTTCTGCTGAACAAAGATTCCTACAAGCATTAAATTCAACTGAGTCAATTGATTTAGAAGATTATGGAGAAGTTGTTGCTTCTTGCTATGGGGAAAGTCCTGACGAAAAAACAAGAGCTTTTTTGAAAGAGAGGTATGGATTTGATGTTTAAAATTAGCTTACTAACGCTCTTGCTTATAAGCGACTGACAGATGAGAAATAGAAAAAATGCAAAATTCAGATAAGCCACAAACAGATGATTTGAAAAAACGGTTAGAAGAAATTCCTACGGAAAAATCATTAAGATCTAAGTACGAGGATGCACTAGATGAAAAATGTAAGGAGATTGCAAAAGAAATGCTAGGCAAAAGGGAATTTTAATCTTGCTGTCTTGTAATAGGAAAAATATGATTTTAATCTTGTAGCAACTGTCTTAATTGTCAAGCGATCGCTAGAAAAAAAGTGCGATCGCAAGCTCGTCGTAGGCTGGGTTGACAACAGGAAACCCAGCATCGCTTTTCTCTGGCAGTACTAACTAGAAGCGCGATCGCACTGGACGGCTGTGACCGTGGACGTGATTGCCAAGATAAAATGAGAGGGCGATCGTTTCCTTTCACTTGCAGTCACCCTAACTATGCTCAGTACAACAGTTACCGATACCGGACAAATTACCCTGCCTGAAGAAATTCGGCAGCATCTCAAGCTGGTAAGCGGTAGCCGAGTCGAGTTTGTGATTGACAACGAAGGTCAAGTCAAAATTTTTCCCCTCAATGTTGCCGTAGAAACCCTATCCGGCATTCTCCATCGACCCAACATTCAACGAGCTTCCCTCGAGGATATGGAAATTGCCATTTCCGAGGGCGCGAATGATTGGACTTGATACCAACATCCTCGTTCGATACCTCACCAGAGATGATGAGCAGCAATGGCAACAAGCCGTTACAGTCATTCAGCAGAATCAGCCTTGCTTTATCACCAATATCGTTCTGTGTGAGTTGGTTTGGGTACTTAGGGGCGCAAATTATGGCTTTCATAAAGACGAGATCGTCAGTGTCCTGGAGTCCATGTTGCATAGTGCGGCTTTTGAATTTGAAAACCGCTCAACGATTGACCAGGCTCTACAGCGATACAAGCAGGGCAAGGCTGATTTCTCTGACTATTTGATTGGGGCGGTATCTCGACAGGCGGGTTGCACACAAACCGTAAGCTTCGATGGCAAATTGAAGGGGGAAAAGGGATTTCAGTGTCTGGAGTAGCGCCGTCAGCTAACAAGTCGTCTCGTCGAAGAGAGTGGAAGCGGTAACTCAGTTTCTCAACCAGTAGGCGATATGAAGAGCGATCGCTTGTGTGCCGTCCAGTGCGATCTGCGCTAGCCTTCGGCAACGCCAAGGGCGAACGCAGCAGCGCTTCGCTATCGCAAGTTCGCCGTAGGTTGGGGCGACGAGATTTATGAGTTTCAGGCGTGCCCCCAAGTCGAAGAAGGCAATCAAGGCAAAATTATTGCCAGCGACTCAAGCTGTAGCGATCGCAAGTAAAATTGAGCCTCTAGTTTCTATAGGGCAACACCGTTTTGAGCCAGTATCAAATCTTAAACTTACAACGCCTTAATCAAGGGCTTCCTGCAATCACGCCCGCTTTTGGAGCCGCGATCGCAGAAGCGGGTGCAATTTGTCTAACGGATGAAACCCATGAGCCAGGAGTAATCCTCGAAGTCGAAGGAGAATTTTCCGCTCGGTTCCAGTTAGATTGGCAGCCCGTTACGGAACAAGCAAGGCGATGCTGGAATGATGACGAATATACGACCGAGCAAGCGGCTTATGGCATTGCATTCCTATTAATTCTGCAATTGACCAATCTGACGGTGATTGAACGTTCTCGTAAGGGAACTGGATTTGACTACTGGCTGGGGAGCCAAGATTCAAGCACACTGCTGCCGTTCCAGCGTATGGCTCGATTGGAGGTTTCTGGAATTCGCAAGGGGAATCGGAGTCAGATCAATGCCAGAGTCAAGCAGAAAACTGAACAAACTGGCGCATCTGATGCAGAAGGGTTGCCAGCCTATATCATTGTGGTAGAGTTCAGCCGCCCAATTTCTGTTGTTAGCGCAAAACAGAATCCCGAAGGAGCCTTACTTCAATGAACCAGATTCAAACGCTTCACCAACAAGCAATGGATTTAGCCGAAGCAGCGGCAGTTGCCCGTTTAAGAGGTGCGATCGAACAGGCGGCACAGTTAACACGCCAAGCCTTTGAACAAGAAACCCAAGCTGCCAATTTAATTGCTAGTGTTCTCGATGCTGAACCCACTCGCTCTGTCCTTCATCGTAGCGCTGCATCTCTCGCGATCGAATGTGGTGAGTTACGAGCCGCAGAACGCCTAATCGCAACGGCATTATCTGGCAGTCCACCCCCAGAGATTGCAGAAGAACTCAAAGATTTATTCATCCAGATCAATCTGAATCAATATCTGAAGCGTCAAGGACTCGATATCGACATCAGTGAACTGCAAGGATTGGTAAATCGGTAGTGTTCCGTGAGGCACGGTCTAACAACACAGTGGAAACGATAACTCAGTTTCTCAACCAACAAGCGATATGAAGAGCGATCGCTTGTGTGCCGTCCAGGGCAATCGCCTACCGCCGTAGGCTGAGTTGACAAAAGGAAACCCAGCATCGCTTTTCTTGGCAGTACTAACTAGAAGCGCGATCGCACTGGACGGCTGTGACCGTGGACGTGATTGCCAAGATAAAATGAGAGGGCGATCGTTTCCTTTCACCAAACCCTAGGCGAGGAGATTCTTAGCTGGCTTCGTTCCTGGGTTGGGACTGCACAACGAGGCTGCCAATTGGGGGTAGATGCTAGACTTAACCCAGAAACATGAGGAGAGCGATCGCTTTGGCTTCTATTACCCTTGACCTTTCAGACACCCAATTCCAAAAGCTACAAGATTTGGCAACAGTGCATGGGATTGCACTCGAAGTGTTATTGAAGGCAAGCTTGGAGGATTGGCTCAACTCTCAAAAGAGCGAGTTTGTTGAAGCAGCTAATTATGTGTTGACAAAGAATGCTCAATTGTATCAGTGTTTAGCATAATGCGGTTTCTGATGGAAACAAACGTACAGGTCATGCTGCCGTAGAGACTTTTCTTGTGCTGAATGGAATGGAAATTAACGTCTGTGTAGATGAACAAGAGCGTGTGGTGTTGGCGATCGCATCGGGGGAGCTAGGGCGGGAGGCATTTGTAGAATGGTTACTACTGAATACAACCGCCAGCTAACAAGCCCTTTTGTTGAGGGGAGTGGAAGCAGTAACTCAGTTTCTCAACCAACAAGCAATATGAAGAGCGATCGCTTGTGTGCCGTCCAGTGCGATCTGCGCTTCGCAGCAGCGCTTCGCTATCGCAAGTTCGCCGTAGGCTGGGTTTTCACTGGTGTAAGCGATCGCACTATTGATGTTGTGGATGCCTATTCAGATAATCCGCATGGCTCTGAAGCAGCGAAACTGGCAAGACTTTCCCCTGCTGGTAACAGAAGGCGTGAAATCAAGTATTTAGAGGACTTTTAAAGGAACTAGAAGCTGGTGGGTAGACATCATACCTATCAGTTTTTTGGCGAGGTAATATAGACTTAGCTGTTCCAAGGTTATGGCTATGACTTCGCATTCTGATGGGCAAGCAGCTATCATTCGTACAGAGAGGGGACTGACAATTTCAGGAACCCGTATTACTTTGTATGACGTGATGGACTATGTGACAGAGCAGTATCCACCAAAGTTCATTCGTGCCATGCTCAGCCTCACCGATGAACAGGTTAATTCCGCTCTATCTTACATTGATGCCCATCGTGCCGAGGTTGAAGCAGAGTACCAAGCCGTCCTTAAGGAAGCCGAGGAACTACGACAATATTATGAGGAGCAGAATCGTGCTCTCGTTGCTCACATTGCTGCAAAACCCCCTAGACCAGGTACGGAAGTGATTCGGGCAAAACTCCGGGCAGAACGGGCTAAACTTGAATCAAAGGCATGAATGTTCTGGTTGATCATAATTTACGTGGACATTCTGTTGTCTTAGCAGGTAGCCTTGCCGCTAGTGGCTGGCTTGAGTTAGTTTATATTCGCTTTGTCCTGTTTGAAGAGATAGGGTTGGAAGTCAATAGTAGCGATCGCGTGGTTTGGCAGTGTGCCCAAGCTAACGGAATAGGCAAGAGTAAGCAATTGCAACCATATTTGCAAAGAAACGGCATAACAATCCGGTTGGAGCGGACTGACTAAGCTGATTGGTGTTGTAGCCAAGGTTATCGGCAATCAGGGCTGGGGTCAGTCCTTCCTCAAAGTTATCTTCTTCGATGATGACCTGGTTCTCGACCAGCAGAATATGTCGTAATGAAGCAGGGCATCCACATTTACCACCAAATTTAGATAAAGGTGTTTTACTCGCAAACATGGGGCAGTTTGTTAAGTATGTTGAAGACCTGTACGAGTTAATTGCTTATTATGGAGAGCATGATGTGGAGTTATAGGCTTCTATCTCATGGCATCTAAGAAATACTACGCTGTTTTTAAGGGTAGGAAGACAGGAATATTTTCAACTTGGCAGGAATGTGAAGAACAAATCACAGGTTTTAGTGGTGCGCTATATAAGTCCTTCAAAACCAGAGGTGAGGCGGAAGAAGCATTAGAAGCTGCGAGACAGACTTCAGTATTTCCTAAAGAGCCTGAAAAGAAGAAACGAAAACCTACAAAAACAATTACTTCATCTACAGACGTAGTTATTATGGATAGTGTCTGTGTCGATGCTGCTTGTTCAGGCAATCCTGGTGCTGTCGAATATAAAGGCGTTCACACGGCAACACATGAAGTGCTTTTTCAAAAACGTCCGATACCTCACGGAACTAATAATATTGGGGAGTTCTTAGCAATCGTTCATGCTCTCGCATATTTAAAGAATCAGGAGAAGGACATACCTATATATTCTGATTCAGAAACAGCAATTCTTTGGGTGAAAAACCGAAAAGTAAAAACAAAGTTGAAGAGAAATGAAGATAGTGAGGAGATATTCAATCTAGTTGACCGAGCGTTAACCTGGCTGGAGAATAACGACTATACTAATCCTATACTTAAGTGGAATACTGCTGCTTGGGGAGAAATTCCGGCAGATTTTGGTCGAAAGTAGTTTTAATCGGTATACGTAAATCTTCATGTATTCAGTCGCAAGCTAACAAGTCGCTGCACCGGAACGCTGCGATTTGGTTAGTTGGGTTGCAAATGTTGTCTGCGTCCGGTGAGCTTGGTCGTTAAAACAGAGCTTGGAAGTGCAACAGCTTACTCAAATAGATAAAACTGATGAAGTTAAACCTGATGAGAACAAAGATAATGATACTGAGTGGTAACCTGGAGATGTTTGGGTGCCTGGATATGGATTCCAACCAGATTATTCAGAGTCTCATTATTCCTGGTGAATCTTATCTAGTGTTGAAATATGTAAGCTTTGTGCTCCCATAGGCTCAGTTTAAATCTGTTATTTCTAGTTAGAAATTGGAGACAGGGTTTGTAAACTGTTCTGTACAAAGAGAGTGACGCTGAAAAAGAGGTGCTTTTATGACCATTCGTGACACCGCTATTGCTAAATTACAGCAACTTTCCGAACCACTTTTACAGCAAGTAAGTGACTTTATTGATTTTGTCATTCACAAGCATCAAGCTGAAATTACTGATAGTCAGCCTGATGAAACGCTTGTAGGTGCATGGTCAAAATGGTTTGAAGCAGTTGATCGCCTAGATGTAACTCCACCTGAACCAGCCAGCAACTATCAACAACTCCTGCTCAACAAGTATCGGCAACAAGGGCTAGAGCTATGATCCTGTGTGATGCAGGGGTTCTGCTGTGCCTCGTTGACCGAACTCAGCCTCAGCACAAAGCCTACAAAAGTGCCGTGATGCGTTTGGCAAAACCTCTCGTCACAACTTGGTCATGTCTAACCGAGGCGATGTATCTTGCCCTGCATCGTGGCGGCTGGCAAATGCAAAAACAGTTGGGGCAGCTTCTGTTAGACAAACTGCTGACAGTTTACGAGATCCAGGAGAGTGATTACAGCCGTTTGTTGGCACTGATGGAGCAATACCGCGACAGACCGATGGATTTGGCAGATGCAACTCTGGTTGTGGCGGCTGAAAAGACTGGGTATCGGCAAATTCTCACCCTCGATTCTGACTTCTTGTTTTATCGGATTGGCGATCGTGATACCTTTGATATCATTCAAGTTTAGGGATGAGATGCGTAGGTGAAACGGCGTATAACAATCCTGTTGGAGCGGACTGCCGAGAGATTTTGGTGGTATTGTCACAGGTCTATAGTTGTAAGTTGATTTCTCCTTCACATCAGGTTCTGCAATAGCCTTACCGTTGATAAGCGTCTGCCCATTACGAATTTGCACCATATCTCCAGGTAGACCAACCAACGTTTAATCAGGTCGTCATGCAGATTTTGTGCTTCCAATTCAGGAGGGGCTTTGAATACTACGAAATCTTATTGTTGCCCGCTTTTAGGGAATTGGTATAACTAGAGTTTTCCTTAAGAAAACTCAGCACTGTACTTCATCAACTTAAAAACTGCTGTATCAGGTAGATTTTGATTTTACAGCAGCCACTTTATTCTCAACAGACGATTTCAACTCGTCCAAAATTTGCTCTAACTGAGTCACCAAATCAGCCGCACTTTCCAAAGTATTCGCTTTGGCTTGAATATGGAGTTGACGGGCTAATTCGGACATCGATTGCACGGCTACTGAAGCACTCGCTCCTTTAATTTGGTGAGCTTTATTTGCTAAAGTAACCCAGTCTTGAAGTTGCACCGCTCGCTTGGCTTCGGCAATAAAACTTGTCCCATCTTTAACAAATCCTTTCACCAATTCCAGTTGAAACTCTGGATCTCCCCCAGAGATTTCATGCAAGTGATTCCAATCCACCAAATCATTCTCAATCGTGCTTCCGGAGTTGTTCCGTTCTGCCTGCAAATCCTCATTTACAACAAATGACCAACGCTGAAGCATGACTTTTAATTCTTTTACCATCACAGGTTTACTGAGGTAATCATCCATACCTGCGGCTAGACATTTTTCTCGATCGCCTGGCATCGCATAAGCTGTCATCCCAATCACTACCGTATGACGGTCTGTTCCTTCTCGTTGCCGTAATAATTGGGTGGCTTGGTAGCCGTCCATAATGGGCATTTGACAATCCATTAATACAAGGTCAAACTCATTGAGTGCTAATTTGTCAAGGGCTTTTAAACCATTTTCCGCTGAATCCCACTGATGACCAAGGAGGCGGACTTGATGCTGCACTAATTTCAGGTTAATCGGCGTATCTTCTACTAACAGAATATTTAACGTTGTCGGTTTTTCTTTCTCAGAGTTTACTCGTTCTGTGTTGGCAGATTGAGTACTAACCAGGGCTGATCCCTTCGTTAATAATGAGTCTCCAACGGAAGGAGAATTTAGGTCAATATGCCCTCTGAGTTGCTCTATAATTTGCTCTAACTGAGTGATTAACTTACCTGCACCCTCCGGACTTTTGAGTAGTGCTTGATGGCGGAGTTGATCCGCTACTTCTGGCATAATTTGCACAGCAACAGATGAACTTGCGCCTTTAATTTGGTGCGCTTTATTGGCTACTATAACCCAATCTCGATCCACCAGCGCTTGCTTTGCCTCAGCGATAAATGTTGCTCCTTCTTTAATAAATCCTTGTACGAGTTCCAGTTGAAATGCGGGATCTCCTTCGGAGATTTCCTTTAGCCGCACCCAATCCACTAAATTGACAGAGGGAGCAATAGAGGGTTCGATAGTAATAGTTGTTTCAGACTTTTTGCTTTTTTCAACATAGGAATCTCCCTTAACAACGGCTGCCCATCGCTCCAATACAGGTGCTAAATTTTTCACCATTACGGGTTTGCTGAGGTAGTCATCCATACCCGCCGCCAAACATTTTTCGCGATCACCTTGCATCGCATAAGCGGTCATTCCAATGACAATAGTATGGCGATCAGTTCCTTCTCGTTGGCGCAAGGTTCGGGTTGCTTGGTAGCCGTCCATCACAGGCATTTGGCAATCCATTAACACGATATCGTAGTCATTCTGCGCTAATTTATCAAGTCCTTCTTGACCGTTTTCTGCGAATTCTGAGTGATGTCCTAACAGTTGCACCTGATGCTGTACTAATTTGAGGTTAATGGGCGTATCTTCTACTAACAGAATTTTCAAGCTGGTGTCTTGTTGTTGATTAGGGGGCGCTCCTTCTAATGTTAAGGAAGAGGAGGAATTAGGGGTTGATGTCTCTTCTTCAGAGGCGAGTACTTTCAGCAGTGAGTCGAGTAATTGGGATTCTTTAACTGGCTTGACTAAATAATCAGCAAATCCACTTTTAAGTAAAGGTTGAGCAGAATCTCCGGCGTGCATGGAGGTCATCAATACTAATTTTGTACGCGACCAATCGGGTTCAGCAAGAATCAGTCGTCCGAGAGTTGACCCATCAATTTTAGGCATTTTCATATCGAGTAATGCCACATCGTAGGGTTTTCCAGCTTCAGCCGCTGCTTGTAACGCGTTGAGGGCAATAATGCCATTATCCGCTTCATCCACTTCCATGCCTTTTGCTGATAATTGATGCTGGACAATTTTGCGATTAATGGGGCGATCGTCTACTACTAATACTCGCTTTCCAGTTAAAAATTCAGGGGAAACAGGAATGCTGCTATAAGCCTGATTCATAGCTTCTTTAGTGGAGTCAACGGCTAGCTTAATAAACGTTGCCGTAAACCAGAATGTAGATCCAATTCCGGGTTCACTTTCCACGCCAATTTCTCCACCCATTATTTCTACAAGTTGCTTACAAATGGCTAGACCTAACCCCGTACCTCCATGCTTGCGGGTGGTGGAAGCATCGACTTGGGAGAAGGCTTGGAATAGCTTTTTCTTGTCTTCTGGAAGAATCCCAATGCCAGTATCTTTAACCGCAAATCGTAATTTTATTGGTTGTTGGTCGTTGGTTATTGGTTGTTGGTTGTTTGTAGGGGTTAGTTCTTCAATTGCTGAGGAGGATGGGTCAACAGATACGTGGATAACAATATCTCCAGTTTCGGTAAATTTGATAGAATTGCCGACTAAATTTGTGAGAATTTGCCGTAGGCGACCTGCATCTCCGAGGAGGTATCGGGGTACGTCGGTATCGACTAAAAGGGCTAGTTCTAAATCTTTAATATCTGCTTGGGGATTGCATAGATCTAAGACTTCTTCTAAGCAGCGATTTAAGTTTAGCTCATCGCTATCTAATCGCATTTCTCCCGCTTCAAGTTTGGAGAAGTCCAGAATATCGTTAATTACTCTTAATAAGTGTTCGCCACTGACCTGTAGAGTTTTGACAAAATCAAGTTGTCGAACGCTAAGTTCAGTTGTTAAAAGTAATTCACTCATTCCCAAAACTCCGTTCATAGGAGTGCGGATTTCATGACTCATATTCGCTAAGAATTGAGCTTTTGCTCGTGCAGCTTCTAGGGCAGCTTCTCGTGCTTCAACTAATTGATTTTCGTATTGTTTTCGCTCAGTAATATCCCGATTTACGCCAATTGCTGCTATGGGTTGACCTTGTTCATCTCGTAAGGGTACAACTACTGTTTCGCAAACTCCTTGAGTACCATCTTTACGGCTAAATTCAATCTCGCTTGTCCAGCGTCCTTCACTCATCAAGCCATAAATCATTTGTTGGGTTAGTACTATTGATTCTTCGGGTTGGTAAACGACTCCGCAGGTTTTACCTAATACTTCGGTTTTTTCATAACCAAATATTCTCTCAGCGGCGGGGTTCCAATCCAGAATTCGACCTGCTAAATCAGTGAGGATCACGCCATCATAAATGGTTTCAAACATTAGGGCTTGTCGGCGTAGTGCTTCTTCTGCCCGTTTGCGTGCGGATATGTCTTGAACTAGGCAAACAATTCCTTGAATTTTGCCTGCTGCATTTTGCATCACAGAGGCGGTGACGGAGACGGGAATTTGAATGCCATCTTTGGCAAAGAAGGTTGTTTCTCGTCTGCCTAGAAATCCATTCGGTTGGGAATCATTGGATTCTAAATAGCCTAAAAAATTATCTTCTTTAAAGAAGATATCTAAGGCTTGACCGCGTAGTTCGTTGGGTTGATATCCGGAAAGATATAAAGCGGCTTCATTGAAGCTTTCAATTTTGATGTTTTTATTCAGAACAATCAGGGCATCACTTAAGGAACTGATAATGTTATCGAGATAGGTTTTAGAAACGGTTGTGTCTTGGAGCTGCTTGACCATATGATTGAAGGCATCAGCTAAAATGCTCAGTTCATCCTGAGTTTTGATCTCGACTATGGTATCAAATTCTCCCTCTCCAATCTTTGCAGCAGCTTCTTTGAGTTTTATAATGGGATTGGTTATTCTTTCTGCTAAGAGTATGCCAAAGATTATCGATATTGTAATGACTACGGTGACGGATGTTAGGTTAATAACTAGAGAATAGGTCGCACTGCGATTAGCGGTTATATTTTCACGTTCTAACGCTTCTAAGTTAACGCTGATGGCGCGATCAACAACTTCTAAAAATTTTTCTTGAGCCGCTTCAAACTCTTGTCGTTTGCGAAGTAGATTCCCGGCTTGAAATTTTTCGCCCTTTAATTCTAAAATTTCTTGACCGATTTCAGCGAGTTGGATTTTACTGGTTAATAGTTGTCGATAAACATTCTGCATTTCTGGATTTTGAGCAAGGGTCTGAAAATCCGCTAACGATTTATCGATAGTTTCTACTGACTGATTAAATTCTTCTTTGTCTTTTTTTGCCTGTTTTTCTAGTTCTATAGTGTCTAAGTTGGGTTGTTTCTCTGCTGGTGAATCCCCTGGC
Source organism: Cyanobacteria bacterium UBA11370 (assembly GCA_003486645.1). Lineage (GTDB taxonomy): Bacteria > Cyanobacteriota > Cyanobacteriia > Cyanobacteriales > Coleofasciculaceae > UBA11370. Next base: position 20,850 of record DNGI01000183.1, read on the forward strand.
TTGACAGGAGCAATGGAGTTGGATTCTCCCGCAATCACCGCATAGCTATAGACCTCATTCATCATGATGACTGAGGCAACTTTGACCTGATTTAGGGCAATGAGTTGACGAGTAGTACTTTCAGTAATTTTATTAAACTGTTCATCAACATTTTTCTTTGTTTGAATATTAATAATCCCTAATATGGCTACTAGAGATGCAACCCCTAAAAAACCTGACACAAACTTTGTCTTGAGTTTCATATGCTTCTCCCGTAACTATCCTGTATTTCAGGGATTCCTCAGCGACTTCCGGATCTTAGGTCACTAAATCAATAAGGTTTGGGGGATGACAGTTTAGTAAATCATCCCGTCCCAAGATTTGTATTTATCCGTCGGATCTCTAAGATAATTTGATTAGCTTGCATAAGCCATAAAATAGTAAGAATTGTCAATAAAGTTTCCTTGAAATTTTATTTATACAGACTAAAAGTCGTTAATTGACTAGCATTTTTAGGCAAGGGGAGGGGGTGAGGAAGACAAGGGGGACAAGGGGGACAAGG
>DNGI01000183.1:21592-46373 GCA_003486645.1 Cyanobacteria bacterium UBA11370
ACAAGGGGGACAAGGGGGACAAGGGAGACAAGGGGGAAAGAGGGGTAGTACTGAGAAAAAATATATATTTATTGGTCAAAATGGGATGCTCCCTCGCAGATGATTCCGACCGAGTTAAACTATTGAAGCTGGTTCCATTAACCAACACTCTTTCCTCTCCCCCTCTCCCCCTCCCCCCACTCCCTCTTTTACGGTTTAAGAAACCCAGTAGGAGATATTAGAGTCTGGTAATCTCAATAGGTTTGGAGTCAGTCTGTTAATTGCTTCCCTATTTATTATGCTAAAAAAGTTGCACGAGGTTCATGCCGATCAATTGATGAGAACCAAATCCCTGCGTATGACCACATCCGGAATAATTGTCGCCGCAGGTGCGATTGGTGCTATTACATTGGATGCGATCGCTCCTGTTGGTTTACTCAATTTCTCTCTACAGTCTAATAGTGCTGTGGCTCAAGATATTGATGAACAAATTAATATTCGAGTGTATGAACGTGCAAGTCCAGCCGTTGTCTCAATTGAAGGGACGAATAGAACGGGAAGCGGTAGTATTATTAGCTCAGATGGTTTGGTCTTGACCAATGCTCATGTGGTCAATGGTTCCCGTCAGGTTAGCGTAATACTAGCAGATGGTAGGCGCTTGGAGGCGGATGTTATTGCGTTTGGCGATAATAATTTGGATTTAGCCGTATTAAAGATTCAAGGTGAAACGAATTTACCTACGATTACCTTTGCCCAAAATCCTGTACAAGTGGGTCAGCGGGCGTTTGCAATTGGGAATCCGTTTGGTCGATTTCAAGGTACATTTACGGTGGGGATTGTGAGTCGTGTAGACCAAGAACGGGGTTTGATTCAAACCGATGCGGCGATTAATCCGGGTAATTCTGGAGGCCCACTCCTCAACAGTCAAGGGGAATTAATTGGGGTAAATACGGCGATCTTTAGTACTAATAGTGGTGCTAATATTGGGATTGGTTTTGCGATCGCTATTGATCGAATCCAGCCTTTTTTGACAGCGGTGCGGGAAGGACGTGCGCCTCGAACTGTACAACAGCAACGTCCCATTCCTAGCGATCGCCGACCTCAATCTTTAGCACTCAATGGTGCTGTAGTCAATGGTCGGTTGGGTCAGGGAAGTAATATTTTACCGACGGATAATAGCTTCTTTGACCTCTATGCTTTTGAAGGAAGTGCGGGTCAGCGAGTTCAAATTGAAATGGCGAGTCGGGAGATTGATTCTTATTTAATTTTGCTTGATCCGAATGGGAATGATTTAGCTCAAGATGATGACGGTGCTGGGGGAACTAATGCCCGAATTGAAACCATTTTACCTACTGATGGGACTTATTTGTTGATGGCAAATTCCTATCAAGCGGGTCAAGCTGGGAGTTATAATTTACGGGCTGTCGCTAGTGGTTCTAGAAATTCTAGAAATTCAGTCACTCAGGAACAATTTATTTTGCGACAAGAGGGTATTCTTGGACCTGGTGCTTCTGTTTTGCCGTCTGATGGAAGTTTATTTAAAATCCACACCTTTGAAGGTCGTGCGGGTCAATCTGTAACCATTAATTTAGCCAGTCCTGATTTTGACACGTATCTAGTTTTACTTGACCCAGACAATGAGCCAGTCGGTGAAAATGATGATGCAAGTGAGGATAACCCCAATTCTACGCTTACAGTTACTTTACCCCGTACTGGACTCTATAGCGTGATTGTTAATGCTTATGATAGACGGGGGCGTGGTCGATATCGTTTGACGGTGCGTTGATTGGTTGTTGGTTGTTTGTTGTTGGTTGTTGGTTGTTTGTTGTTGGTTGTGGAGAAGGGGGTTGAAACTCTCTGTAGCAGTGATAGAGTAATGTCCAGATATACGCCAGCCTAGGGGAATACTACTCATTAGGAAACCGCTTTCGCCCTATCGAGAATGCTGCGTTCATTCTGGTGGATTAATATCAGTCATGCCAAAATTAAGAGAAACATCTACCTTTGGCTATATTCACATCTTGCACCATTCTCAAGGTTGCCTCATCACCCGTCACCGTCAGGGAATAAATTCCCTGCCTCATAGCTTAAGTCCGTTTTAACGGACTGAAATCGATGCCCACAGTCGGTTTCAACCGACTTGAGCTATCAGACAGTGGTTTTAACCACTGGCGGGTTATTGGGACTGGTGCAAGATATGAGTATATATAAATCTCCCACTCCCCAACCCACAATCTAATATGGCAAGTGCCAAAGAAGTTCTAAAACGATACAACGAAGGACGACGGGATTTTCGCGGTGAAAATCTCAGAGGTCAATCTTTCAAAAAGGCTAATCTAGCTGGTGCAGACTTCAGTGAGGCGGATATCCGAGGGGCAAATTTTGCTTATGCCAATCTCACAGGAGCGAAATTCTATGGTGCGAAAACGGGGTTGCAGCGGTGATGGGGAATTGCATCTTAGAGTTTGAAGTGATTAGGTAGAGAACGTAAAGACAATAGCGATTGCCTGTGGCAGTTACGTCAAGTCCTGATAATCTGAGCTTGCATTCTACTATCAGTAGTCTAGTCGCTCAGAATGAGTAATTGTTAGACTCTACTTATAGTGTTTAGCACCTGACCACTTTCTTAAACCGCACAGGATTTTAACAATGAGCATAGGTTTAGGCTTCCGCCATGCTTTCGAGGCTAAACTAAATAGTCTAGGAGAGCTAATACTTGTACACAAGAACTGGGGAACTCCAGAAGTTTCTACAACTGAGTATAAGGGATATAAAAAAGAGAATAAGTTTCAATTCCCAGAACGGATCGACATATCCGAAGGTGATATCCTCCAACAGAAAGAAAGTGTAGACTTTTGGTATGTTGTAGATGTCAATGATGAAGTGAAGTCAGGTAGCTTTATTTGTTTTCAGACTACAGCAGAAAGGCTGTCACGAGATGGCAGTGAGCTGAGACATTATAGATATGGACAGGCTAACTACAACAATGTGTTGAGCCATGATTGGAAGAGAATTCTTCGTGCTGTAGATGATGGACAAGCAAAAACAGCTTCTGCACTGGCAAAATGTTTAGACCTATCGATTCACGTTGTCCTACACCATCTTGATGCTATGAAAGCTGAAGATTTGATAAAGTTTGCCAGATATTACAGCTCTGATTTAGAGGGAAAACATGAATACTGTAGTTTCGTTTTAACTTCCAAGGGTAAAGTCGCAATTGAATCCCCTGAAAAACTGAATAGAACTACTAATTCATTCCTGCATACTTTACACGATCATCGAACTTACAACACTAACAACATCAACAATTCCAATCTTGGAGCTTTGAGTCAAGAAGGAAATACAACTATGAGTGGCAATAGAACAATTAATACAGGTGGCGGTAAGTATCACGAAGGAGACATTGGACACATTAACCTTCATGACCAAAGTTCCTACGCTGAAGGCGATTACTATAATAACCCTGCACAAAAACAAACTCTCGCTGAAGCTGCTGCGGAAATTCAACAACTTCTGGATCAATTAAGCCAAACCTATCCCACCGATACCACCACAGGTAAAATGGCAGTTGCTACCGCCGCAATTCAACAAATTGATCGTAATCCTAATTTGACAAAACGCATCCTGAGTGCCTTAAAAGCAGGTAGTATTGAAGCCTTAGCCCAAGCACTGAATCATCCTGCTGCGAGTTTTGTGATTGGTGCTTTGGAGGATTGGCAGAAGACAAAAGAGAATTAGTTGAGTAGGCAGGAATAACCTGAACTATTTTATCTAAGCTAGAAGAAGCTAGTGCAGGACAGCAGAAGTTTGTGACCACCTCTGAGCGAAAAGGGAGACAAGGGAGACAAGGGGGAAAGAAAGTACTACGTATGAACGCAACTTGGTATAAGAAGTAAATTTTTGGAGATGTCTAATACCAACAACCAACAACAAACAACCAACAACAACCAACCAACAACCAACAACTAACGCAAACCCAACCAAGTTAATAGCCCTTGTCCAGTCAGTAATTCCAGTAATAATAAGGTAACAAATGCTATCATGGCAAACCGTCCGTTGATTTGCTCGGCGTAGGGTGTCCAACCGAAAGCGGGTTCGGGTTGGTTCGATAGGGGTTGGGACGGTACCTGAGAAGATTTTTCGGACGTGGGGGTTTCAGATGTCATGGTTTTGATTGAATCTCCTCCTTTGATGTGTCAGACGTTAATTTTTGTACCGATTCAATGAGCGATCGCACTTGTGCTGTTCCTTGTGATCGATCAAATCCCAAGGGGAATTTACCCCGTGCTAACATTCTGAGTCCGAGTGGTCCTAAACTAATCAATCCTTTAATATCTCGAAACGAGTTACCAACCACCTGGATACCAAATTGACGTTCATCAATCCAGCCTCCTTTTTTAACCAACTCAATCAATATCTTACGATGGCGGATCGAGCGACTGGTTTGGGCATCTTTACGATCTAAAATTTCCTGTTTTATTTTACCGATTTGATCCATAGGCGCGACTTCCATGGGACAAACGGCATTACACATCAAACAGCGGGTGCAACCCCAAACACCTTGAGTGCCTTTGTTGTACTCTTCTAGGCGATTTTCTGTGGCGGTATCGCGGGAGTCTATAACTAGACGATTGGCTTTTGCGAGGGCGTGAGGGCCAACAAACTCTGGATTCACTTCACGGGCATTACACTCAGAATAACACGCGCCACACATGATACAATTGCCCATCTGATCTAAACGCGATCGCTCTTCGGGAGTCTGTAAAAACTCTCGTTCAGGAATCGCTCTGGCACTGGTGCTAACGTAGGGATCGACGGCTTCTAGGTTATCCCAAAAACTCCGCATATCCACGACTAAATCTTTAATAACGGGCATATTACCAAGGGGGGCGATGGTAATTTCCGGGATTTTAGATTGATTGGGATGGGGTAGTTTTGCCAACTCACTGCCGATATTTTCCTTACAAGCCAAAGCTGAACGACCATTAATTCGCATCCCGCAGCTTCCACAAATTGTGTTGCGACAATTTTTGCGAAATGCCAGAGACCCATCCTGCTCCCACTTAATCCGATTCAGACAGTCGAGAATGGTGTTTCCTTCCTCCACATCTAGGGTATAAGTCTGGACTCTAGGGGAGTTCGTTTGAGTCTGTCGAATGATTTTAAAAGTAACTTGCATAGGGAGAAGCTCTTGACTATCCAAACACCTGTATAAAATTTTGACCATTTACGAGCCGCAACCGATACGACTCTCGTAGGGGATTTGTCATCTCCTTATAATTTAGCGCTCATTTTTGGGGGGCTGCTTACAGTCTAAGACATGAGGGTTGACTTAGGATTAGATTTTGAGGTTTTTGTTAAATTTTGGTCGATGTGCCTCCGCTTGTCGGGGGTCAAATCCTTTTTGTCTTATAATCCAAATCCTTACTCGATTAACCTCTTATCCTACTCGTGCATTCGGGCACGATCTTTTATCCTGGATCAATGCCCTGCTTAAAATCTTACCTGATAGAAGCTGCCCTATTGAGTCAGTGGAAAATCTGCCATCCCTCTCCTCAGATGAAGATTTAAAAAAAGATCCAAAAATACTTGTCAAAGAACAGAGATTTAACGATATATTTTTTATATAGCCAAATCCACTTGGCAAGAAATGACCTTTACATCCTAAAATTTGCAGGATATCTCCTAAGATTATGACAGAGATCCCAACTACTCCCCTGACTGGGAAAGCATTGCTTCAAAAAGTAAAAGAGCTAGCTCACTTGCCTCGGCGAGAAACAGCAAAGCGCTGTGGGTATTACACGGTAACTAAAAACGACCAGACCCGCGTTAATTTAACAGATTTTTATGACGCGGTGCTAGCTGCCAAGGGCGTTCCCCTCGATCCAGAGGGAGCTAAAGATGGTCGTGGTCGGGAGCCGACCTATCGCGTGAGCGTCCATAAAAATGGTCAAATTGTAATTGGAGCAACCTATACTCAGGCAATGGGATTACAACCCGGTGATGAGTTTGAAATTAAGCTCGGCTACAAGCACATCCACCTGAAACAAGTGGATAGTGATGGCACTAAGAGTTCTGAAGAAGAGGAAGTCTTAGAACCTGTAGGGGTATAACTTGTAGCAAGTCGAGGATGGGTTGTTTATTTATCCATCCTTTGCGGTGTTTTGACTGTCGCTCCTCACAATTTGCTGATTCCGCTAATGGCTATCTTTGCTCAGACAGCTCACAATTATTTGCTGTCACTGATGAGTGCGACTGCGCTTTTGAAAGTAGCGTTTTTTTTCATGGCTTGGACTACTTTTTGGTTCCCCCTAGCCATTCCGATCGCTATACTGCTAAAATGGCATCCTTCTAAACCCTTGGCGGCAGAGCAAAAGCTGCCATTATTGGCATCACTTTACCTAATTGCTCCCCTAATTGTGTGGGGGGCTACTTGGGTAGAGGGGGTGTCTTTTTCGGAATACGGGTTGACCTGGAAATTATCGCTTTTTATATCCCTAGGAGGAGGCTTTATCTTAGGGGTGATGAGTTTGGCGATCGCGTTTTTTTGCCAATGGCTACTCGGCTGGATTGAATGGCAGTCAGTCAATTTGGCGAGTTTAGGAACGCTAGGCTTATCAATATTAATGTTGGCGCTGTGGATCGCCATTACGGAGGAGTTAGTCTTTCGCGGCTTTTTGGTGAATGAATTACAACAAGACTACTCGATTGGAGTAACGGCGATCATTTCTAGCCTAATTTTTGCCCTGTTACACCTAATTTGGGAGCAAGAAAATACCCTACCACAACTACCAGGATTGTGGTTAATGGGGATGGTATTGGTATTAGCGCGTTACGTAGACGGGGGAAGTTTGGGTTTGCCGTGGGGGCTTCATGCGGGTTGGATTTGGGGATTAACCTGTTTACAGGAGGGAAAACTCATTTCTTATACGGGTAAAGCGGCAACTTGGATCACAGGTTTGCAGGGAAATCCTTTAGCGGGGATGGTTGGTTTTCTGTGTTTGCTGGCAGTTGGCGGTTTACTATTTATGATAGCGATCGCGCCTAATCTCTTCGTTGAAACTATTCCCTTGTGAATAGATCTGTCTTGAAAATGGGGAGTGGGTAGTGGGGGAGGGAGGAGAAATTACCTTTAATGTCGGCAGAAGGCTCCCGTTATAATCAGCGCGGACACATCGAGCGTAGCGAGTACCGCGCATTGATTTAACGGGAGATGAATGCCGACCAGCTAAGAATTGAGCGACAGCGAATCCTTATGGTTCTACCCATATTTGTTTTGGGTAAAACATAATATGATTTTACCATGTTAGTAATCGAAGCCAAGCTAAAAGGAACCCAAGTACAGTACGGGAAATTGGATGAAGCTATCCGCACAGGACAATTCATCCGCAACACTTGTTTGCGCTATTGGGAAGACAACAAGGGGGTCACTCGTAATGACCTCCAAAAGCTTTGTGCAGTACTAGCTAAGAACAAGGAATTCCCTTGGGCAAAGAAACTCAACTCTCAAGCTAGGCAGGCTCACGCTGATAGGGCGTGGTCTGCTATTCAACGTTTTTATGAAAACTGTAGGTTGGGTAAATCAGGTAAAAAGGGATATCCAAAATACAAGAAGTTCAGCCGTTCCGTTGAGTACAAAAACAGCGGGTGGAAGCTATCTGCTGATAGAAGACAGATAACCTTCACTGATGGGTTTGAAGTCGGGACAATGGACTTGTGGAGTTCGAGAGATTTGGTTTGGTATGTCGCTCCTACCGGAGCGCCTGCTTCGCTAAGAGAAAAACAGATCTCCAGAGTTCGAGTCATAAGACGCGCTGACGGCTACTATGCTCAGTTCTTAGTGGACTGGGATAGACGAGAGGAACATGAGTTTCAAGGGAAAATGACGGGAATTGATTTAGGACTCAAGGAGTTCTACACCGATTCTGATGGCAACACTGTAGATAACCTTCGATACTTGCGGAAATCCGAACGAAGATTAAAAAGGCTTCAGCGTCGGGTTTCCAAAAAGCACGTCCAAGGGAAGAAACAGTCTAATAGATACCATAAGGTACGTAAGGCTTTAGCTAAGCAACATCTGAAGGTCAGTAGACAGCGTGAAGACAAAGCTCGAAAAGATGCTTTGGCCGTCGTTAAGTCTAACGATTTAATCGTCTACGTTCGGCGTAGCCGTTGCCGAAGGCTAGACTTGAAGATACGAAACATGGTGAAAAATCACCACTTAGCTAAGTCTATCAGCGATGCCTCTTGGTATCAATTCACGCGATGGCTTCAATACTTTGCCAAAGTTCATGGTGTCATAGTAATTGCAGTACAACCCCACAACACTACTGTTGATTGTTCGTGCTGTGGGGCAAAGTTGAAGAAAACGCTTAGCACCAGAACCCATAAATGTAATAAATGTGGCACGGTTTTAGACCGCGACCACAACGCCGCGAAAAACATCTTGGCAAAAGGATTTAAGCTGTTAGCTGAATACTTAAACAGTACCGTAGGGCATACGGAATCTGACCCCAAAAGGGTAAAAGCTCAGGGAGAAACCGACCTCTGGCTCAAGAACGGAGACGCTCTTGCTCTAAGTTGGCTCAATGAACTGAGAATCAGCGCTGCTGAGAATCCCCCATTATAGTTCGTATAACTTAACGGGGGAGTATGTCAATATATTTGAGGGCAAGTTGGTATTAAAATGCTAATTCCTCAACTTAAAACCCAACGCCTTATTCTACGTGAATGGCGTGCAGAAGACTTTGATGCTTACGCCGAAATGTGTGGTGATCCGGAAGTCATGCGCTATATGGGTGGTAAACCATTATCTCGTCAGGAGGCTTGGCGAAATATGGCTATGATAGTGGGTCACTGGCAATTGCGAGGCTATGGAATGTGGGCGGTTGAGGAAAGCCGAAGTGGTGAAATGATCGGTCGGATTGGCTTTTGGCAACCGGAGGGATGGCCTGGATTTGAGATTGGCTGGACGTTACGGCGAGGGTATTGGGGACGGGGTTTAGCAACTGAGGGTGCAAAAGCTGTGATAGATTATGGGTTTAGGGAATTGCACCAACCTCATATCATTAGTTTAATTTTTCCAGAGAATAAGGCTTCTAGGCGAGTTGCGGAGAAGTTAGGGGAAAAACGAGAAGGAACAACGGAAGTTTTCGCAATGGAGGTGGTAATTTACGGAATTCGTCGGGAAGATTGGCAGATTATGTAGGGTAACCTTATCAGCTTTTAAACTGCATATTCACATCTTAAGACTTACGCAAAAAGTCCTTGAACCATCATCTGTAGGGGCGCATCGATATGCGCCCTCACTATATATGGCATATATGGCGTTCGTGCGTAAGTTCTGATCTGTATTTTGTCCGTCGTCCGTTGTCCCTTGTTCGTCGGTAAGCTGCACTTGCATCTAAATTACATAGTCTTCAATTTCTCAGCTATTCTCCAACAGCAGCCAGATCCCGATCAAGTCATGCAAAATAAAAGATAAATGCTTAAGCCTTAACTATAGCGAGGCGAAATGAGTTGTGAAACTCCTCCCCCTTGTCTCCCTTGTCTCCCTTGTCTCCCTTGTCTCCCTTGTCTCCCTTATCTCCCTTTTTTCACGAATCAAATCCACCCGCTATATTATATGAGCTACTGCCTCAACCCTAGCTGCCCAAATCCTCAGAATCCAACCCAGACTACATTTTGCCTCAGTTGTGGGTCAAAATTACTCCTAAAAGAACGGTATCGTGCCATTAAACCCATCGGACAGGGGGGGTTTGGTAAAACATTTTTGGCAGTCGATGAAGATAAACCCTCCAAACCTCGCTGTGTAATTAAGCAGTTTTTTCCTCAAGCCCAAGGGACAAGTACTGTACAAAAAGCAGCAGAGTTATTCACTCAGGAAGCAGTACGCTTGGATGAGTTAGGGAAACATCCTCAAATTCCCGACTTGTTAGCGTATTTTTCTCAAGATAATCAACAGTACTTAGTGCAAGAATTTATTGAAGGACAAGATCTAGGGCAAGAACTGGTAAGTAAGGGTATGTTTAATGAAGCTCAAATTAACGCCCTACTTAATAATTTACTCCCTGTCTTGCAATTTGTCCATCAACATCAGGTTATTCATCGGGATATTAAACCGGAAAATATTATTCGCAGAAATAGCGATCAGCAATTGTTTCTAGTAGATTTTGGTGCATCAAAAGTTGCGACGGGTAATGCCTTGGCGAAAACGGGAACGGTTATTGGTTCAATGGGGTATGTTGCACCCGAACAAAGTGTGGGTAAAGCCGTTTTTGCGAGTGATATTTATAGTCTGGGTGTGACTTGTATTCATTTATTAACAGGAATGCACCCCTTTGATTTATTTGATGTTAGAGAAGGGACGTGGGTGTGGCGGAATGCCTTGAAGCATCCTGTTAGTAAAGGACTAGGTAATATTTTAGATAAAATGTTGGAAGGTGCGACTAATCGACGCTATCCCTCAGCGGCTGAAGTCCTTAAAGATTTACATCCTCAGACCCCTCAAAAGGTAGTAGCCAAACCTCAGAAGCCCGTTGCTTCACCGCCTCCTCCACCTGTGAAAGCCCAACCTCCTGTTACCAAATCGATTAGTCAAATTGATGCAGAATTGGCTCAATTGAAGTCTGAAGTTTTAGGGACTTCTATTCCTAAAAGTCCCCCTTCTAAATCACCATCTCAGAAGGCTTTATCAGTCAATCCATCAACTCCTAACAGTCAAATTGATCGTGAACTGGAGGAATTAAAATCGCAATTTGGGGGATCGGCTAATGCCAAACAACCTCCGTCTTAGGTTGAGAATAGGATTGATAGCCAGTTGGATTCAAACACCTAACGTTCTCTCCCCCTCTCCCCTCATAAACGACTAACAGACATGACAGTGAACTACCCACACTAAGTCGAAGCGACTATAGTGTGAGCTTCTAACATCGCGGGGGAATGCCTTAGAACGGACTTACGCCCCAACTTTGGTCTTACTTCCCCTCCGTTAGCAGAGACGGCTATTCCATCCGTCTGTAGCATTCTGATACCTTCTGCTCTAATATTCGTTGCAGCATTACCATCGCGGTCGTGACAAGTCCCGCAATGAGGACAAGTCCACTCCCTGACATCAAGTGACAACTCATCAATCTGGTAATAGCAATTAGAACAGAGTTTGGAACTGGGGAACCATCGGTCAATTTCGACCAACTTACCGCCTTTTTTCTCTAGTTTATAAGCAAGGAAATTTGTAAAGGTTCCCCATCCAGCATCAGATATGGCTTTAGCTAAATTGTGGTTACGTACCATGCCTTTGACATTAAGATTTTCTACTACGACAACTTGGTTTTCGTTGACAAGTTTTCTTGATAACTTATGTAGAAAATCCTGACGGGAATTGGCTACCCGTTCGTACACTTTAGCTACAGTCTTTTTAGCTTTGTTTCTTGAATTACTCCCTTTCTGTTTTCTAGCTAGCTTTTGCTGTTTCCGTTTTAGGTTTTTCTTATGTTTAGCTAAAGGCTTAGGATTGTCATACTTAGATATCTTGCCAGTACCATCACTAGTAATTGCAAAATGAGTCAATCCTAAATCAATACCGACTACCTTACCCTCAGTTGAAACTGTTAAATTTTCACCTTCAGTTTCAGTCAGTATTGAGGCAAAATACTTACCTGATGGGTCTAAGCTAACTGTTACAGTTTTAATTGTTCCTTCAATCTGACGGTGCAGCCTAGCTTTAACTTTGCCGACTTTACCCGGGAACTGAACAAACCCATCAAACACTTTGACGTTTTGAGGATATTGGATTGACTGCTTGCCGTGTTTTGACTTGTAACGAGGGAACCTAGCACGTCCTGCAAAAAAGTTTTTATAGGCTGTGGTTAGATTAAGCGTCGTCGCTTGCAAAACTTGGCTGTAGCATTCAGCTAACCATGCAGTCTCTTCGGCTTTTTTGAGTTTCGGCAAGAAAGCATTAAGCGCTGACTGACCAAGGCTTTTACCAGTTTCTTTATAAGTCTCAATTGACTTATTTAGAGCGTAGTTCCACCACCATCTAGCACAACCAAAATGTTGAGACAGCAACACTTGTTGTTCTGGCGTTGGATAAATTCTAACCTTGGCCGCTTTGTGCAACATTTTAAGACCTCCTTACTGTATTATACACAAAACAGTAAAGACAGCAGGGAAATAAAGATTTGGAAATTTCCGTTCCTCCAATTTCCCCACCTTTCATCCCACCGCTAAACTGGGTACAGTTATAGCGGGGGACTTCCCGGTGGCAGAGTTAAACTCGATTAACGACCGATGTCTGTAAATCAGTATGACTACTGACCCCTACGGACTGATAACCGTTTTCCGGTAAAGGACTACGCGCCTCAATCAAACGAATCGCACTAGTAACAGATTCTGGGAAAATTACCACTAATCCCCCTGTTGCTGCTCGATCCAAACCACTATTAATCGCCTCCGCTTCATTGAGAATAATTTCATACTGATGATCGGGCTTTTCTTGAGCAATTCCCTTACAAATTAACTCCGCTGCTTCACCACTGGGACGGCCTCGTAAATCTTCATCCTCTTTAACAATAATGCGGTCAAAAATTCTCGCTGCTAATTTCCCCAGTTCAATAAAATCTTGATCGCGGCGATCGCCTGGTCCTCCAACAATCCCAATTCGTTCTCCTGGCCAATTGACAACAAAACCGCCAACGGCTTCATACCCAGCCGGATTGTGAGCATAATCAACCAGCGCATGATAACGCCCCAGATTAAACAAATTCATCCGTCCCGGTGTCTGATCTACAGACGCACGGAAGGTAGTCAACGCTGCTCGAATTGCCTCAATCGGCACACCTTGAGCAAAGGCTGCTAAACTCGCGGCTAAGGCATTAGCAATCATAAACGGTGCCATTCCCATCATGGTAACAGGGACATGAATCGCCTGCTCAATCCGTAGCGCCCAATCGCCCCGCAGAATTGACAGATACCCATGCTCATACACCGCCGCTAAACCGCCTTGGCGAGTGTGACTTTTCACCACCTCATTCTCTGGGTTCATGGAGAAGTATGCCACATGACCTTTCACCTGTTCGGCCATTGCTGCTACTAGTGGATCATCAGCATTAAGAATCGCATATCCATAAGGACTTACGGCTTCCGCCACCACACTCTTCAAGTGAGCCATTTGCTCAATCGTATCAATATCCCCAATCCCTAAATGGTCAGCAGCGACATTCAAAACCACACCAATATCAGACATTTCAAACGCTAAACCAGAGCGTAAAATTCCGCCTCTTGCGGTTTCTAATACCGCTACTTCAACTGTTGGGTCTTTGAGGATCACCTGAGCGCTTTGAGGACCTGTGGTATCACCTTTTTCAACCACATGATCCCCAATATAAATACCATCGGTTGTCGTATAACCGACTACCTGTCCCGTGTGCTTGTAGATGTGAGCAATTAAGCGAGTGGTTGTGGTTTTGCCATTCGTTCCTGTAATTGAAATAATCGGAATCCGGTTAGGTTTCCCAGGCGGAAATAACATATCCAAAACCGGAGCGGCTACATTTCGAGGTAAACCTTGACTCGGACAAACGTGCATCCGGAAACCAGGCGCTGCATTCACTTCCACCACCACCCCATCCACATCCCGTAGGGGTTTGGTGATATCCTGGGTTACAACATCAATTCCGGCAATATCCAGACCGATAATTTTCGCAATTCGCTCTGCTAGCCAGATATTTTCGGGGTGAATATCATCGGTTCGGTCTACTGCAATCCCACCTGTACTTAGGTTCGCCGTTGCTCGTAAATAACAAATTTCACCCTTACGAAGTACGGTATCCAAACTGTAGCCTTGACGGTCTAACAACGCCAGACTGGTGTGGTCTACAGTAATTTTGGTTAACACATTATCGTGTCCCTCACCCCGATTCGGGTCAAGATTCGTCAGATCAATCAGTTCCTGTACTGTAGACTCACCATTCCCCACCACATGAGCAGGAATCCGCTGTCCGACTGCTACAACTTTCCCATTAATCACTAAAACGCGATGGTCAAACCCGCGATAATAGCGTTCCACAATCACAGCGCGGGAAATATCTCTCGCCGTATCATAAGCCTTTTCCGCCTCGTTCCAGTTGCGGATGTCAATTGTAATTCCCCGTCCATGATTACCATCTAAGGGTTTGATCACAATCGGATAACCACCCACCCCTTCAATGGCATTTTCCAAATCTTCCAAATATTGAATCACCGTGCCATGAGGAACAGGAACTCCCGCATCTCGCAGAATTTGTTTCGTCCCTTCTTTATCACAAGCCAACTCTACCCCTAAAATCGTGGAGTGGTCACTTAAGGTCGCTTGAATCCGCTTCTGATAAATCCCATAACCAAGCTGAATCATCGCTCTAGCACTCAACGGCATCCAGGGAATGCCTCTGGCTTCTGCCTCTTTAACAATCGCTTCTGTACTTGGTCCTAACGCCCCATCACGAGCTAATTCTTGCAGGTCTTTTAAATCTTGATCTAATTCACTTTGGGGATAAGTCCCCGTATCCACGATACTTTGACACAAACGCACGGCTGCTCTAGCCGCATAACGCCCCGCTTGTTCATCTACATACTCAAACACAACCTGGTAAATTCCTGGTGTCGCCGTTTCCCTGGTGCGACCAAATCCCACCCGCATCCCGGTCATTTCTTGCAGTTCTAGGGCAACGTGTTCAATGATATGCCCCATCATCGTGCCTTCTCGCACACGGCTCAAGAATCCCCCCCGCACACCCGGAGAACAGAAATGGTCATCCAAACTGGGTAGAACCTTAACCAGTCCCTCATAGAAACCAGAAATCTTATTGGAGGGTTTGTCTGCCAGTTCCTCCAAATCGAGACGCATGACGATGAGTTTGTGGCGGCGAATACTCCAGTAGTTGGGACCGCGTAAGGTCTGGATTTTTAAAATTTTCATAACTTAATCATATAGGGGGTGATTCAAAAAATTGGCAAGGAAATCCAAAGTCATCCTATTCAAAAAAACATGGTTATGTCCTTACTCCGGCACAGTATAAACCCACTGGAGCTTGCAGAAAGCTGTGCCAGACTCAAAGATGGATTCTTTTCCCTGGGTGCAGCCTTCAATTGCGCCTTCCCCATTCCCTATTCCCCATTTCCCATTTCCCATTTTTCGATAGCCTACCCCAAAGAGTACACTCAATTTAGCCGTTAGGGTGAGGCTTTTTGTTACCTTGCTTAAACGTTGAATCACAGCCTCTGCTCAAGTTTGGAGTCTTCACTAGTTTCCAGCTTTAAAAAGCGATTAAACTGTTCATAGTGAACAGTTTTCTCTTGAATTTTAGCAATACTGTTCGCTACTAACTCAAAATGATTGGCATGAGAGAATAATTATGGATAAGGTAGCGATCGCCTGCCGAGTACAGCTTGGCAGAAACAACCCATCAGCTTGGACAAGTGGGAGACGCTCCTAATCTTGATTGATTAGACTACGAATAATCCCTAAAAACTCTCTGACTACCAGTGGTTTTACCAATATACTACTGGCTCCGTGGCTCAGGCTCTCTTGCTGAATCGCTGTACTTTGCCGGGGTGATATGACCAGAAAGGGAATATTCCACTTTTGAAGTTTCTCACAACAACCCCAAATATTACGGTCAAAACCGCTGATGTCGATAATCGCTAACTGGATAGGTTGTGAACTGATAATAATTTGCTCAAACTCTTCCAGAGAAGACACGGGGAGAACTGAGTATCCTTCCCGGCTTAGAAATTGAGCCAGTAATTCTAAGTTACGCTGGTTACGGTCTAATGCTAGTATCACGGAAGTTTCTGTTGTACATCCTGCATAGTTAATGACCTAGATCACTAATATCATGTCCGGCTGAATACCCATAATTCAACATAGATAGGGGGATGGGGAGATGGGGAGATTTTTTAAGCTAAGACGCATTTAAAAAGGAAACAGGGAACGGGGAACAGAAAATATCCCATTTAAATCCGTCTTCGGTTAGTCCCCAAACTTGATAAATTCTGGAGTCCCTTTCAGAATGCCGCGTAAATTCGTCAGGGGTTTACCAACCTTTATTCCATAGCGAGTAATTTCAAACTCACGTAGAGTTTTTTCAAAGTCACTTAATCGTTTTTTGAGTACTCCAATTGCCTTACGTAGCTGACCCTGAATTTCTAGATATCGCAGAAAAATAATATTATCGGCTAAATACGATATCCCCATCTCAGTCGCCCTGAAGTCACCTGTAATTGCTTCTACTTCATTGATTAAAAGAATCGTTATGCCCATATTTTTCAAATAGCGACATAGGGCGTGGAGATGGCGAACCACATTCTCGCCCTGGAAAGAAATTTGATAACCCGAAATCCCATCAATCATAATAATGCGAGTGTCTTCCTCTTCCACTTGCCGACGAACCATGTTGGCAAACTCATCGGGAGTGTAGAGTAGAGGTTCTACAAATATAATTTCCAATGTACCTCGTTCCATCATAGTATGGACAGGAATATTGACAGATTCGCAGCGATTAATGAGAGTACCCATCGCCTCTTCAAAAATATAAATCACGGAACGCTCTCCTCGACCTGCTGCTTCTTTCATAAACTGAGTTCCCAAGGTTGTTTTGCCAACACCACTAGGACCCGAAAGGATGGTAACAGTACCCCGTTCTATCCCACCGCACAGCAACTCATCTAAATCTGGAATACCCGAAGGAACGGTTTGAACCACAAATTCCTGTTTGTGAATTTCCGGGACTAATTGGGGGAAAACATCCATTCCTTTGGAGGTAAGGCGCATAGAATGATTCCCTTTACGGAAATCAGATCCCCGAAATTTATCGATGCTAATTGTGCGTTCCTGACCTGAAAAATCTAAGCGAATAACACCATCACTGATAAACTGTAAATCATCATCGGGAGCCTCAAAACTACCTTCAGAAGCAAATAGCACTGTCGCACCCTGTTCGTTAAGAAAACGCAGGAACGCTAATACTTGTTTGCGAAATTGGAAGGCATCGGGAGCAAGATAGCGAAATTGGGTAATCGAGTCTACAAATACACGCTGGGGTGATTGAGCCTCGATTTGATCTATAATTTTTTGGGTGGTTGGTTCTCGTTCCACCTCAGCCGGGAAGAAGATATCGTAGGTTTGTATTTTAGTGAAAAATTCAGACGTGGGACTAAGATCTAGGAAGGCAACATTGCTTAAGTTAAAACCCAACGCTTCAGCATTATGACGGAGTTGTATTTCTGGTTCTCCTAATGTGATATAAAGGGTTTTTTCGCCATTCTGTCCGCCGTGGGTTAAAAAATGCAAACCCAGGGTTGTTTTGCCGCAACCGGGACCTCCTCTTACTAAATAAGCTCGTCCTGGAATTAGTCCATTATGCAGTATTTCATCTAAACCTGAAATTCCTGTAGATACACGATTAGTTGACATTCTAAGGTTAATAGTTGGTGAAAATCATTCCGATTATACGATAGATGGGGAGTGGGGAGTGGGGAGTGGGGTAAGGGGGATAGAGCAACAGACAATAAATAATAACAAATAACCAACAACCAACAACCAACAACTAACAACCAACAACCAACAACAAATCAACTAGACTTTCGACTGATGAGTAAATAAGTGATCATCTCTCCCTTTCCTTTAACCTTAATTACACCCCGCTTCTTAAATAGATATTTGTGGCACAGTCGTTCATAGGTCGCCTCTGTAACTTGAATATAACCAGGAAGACCATGATATTCCATGCGACTAGCGAGATTAACTGTATCTCCCCACAAATCATAACTGAACTTTTTTGTGCCAATTACTCCAGCAATAACAGACCCTGTATGAATGCCAATCCGAATACTAAACGATTCTCCCTGTTCAGCGTTAAAGCGTTCAATAACCTGTAGCATATCTAACGCCATATCGGCGATCGCTTCCGCATGATCGGGTCTAAATTTGGGCAATCCTCCAGCAACCATATAGGCATCGCCAATCGTTTTAATTTTCTCTAAACCATAGCGTTGAGTTAATTCATCAAAACCCGAAAAGATCCTGTTGAGCATATTAACTAGAGTGTTGGAAGATAGCCAAGCTGAGATTTCGGTAAAGCCAACGATATCCGCAAACAAAACAGTTGCATCCTCAAAAACATCAGCAATTACGCCTTGTTTGTCTTGCAAGCGATGGGCAATCTCTTGGGGTAAAATATTCAGTAACAAGCGTTCAGAATGGTCTTTTTCGTTTTGCAATGCCTGCTGGACTTCCTTCCTTTGGCTAATATCAATAGCAAAAATACAATGAAACTCATTGCTATCGAATTGTAGATAATTTATCGTAACTTCAACGGGAAACTGACGACGACCCTTAGTTAAAAAATACGATTCAAGAGTCAGCGATCCACACTGCTTGATTAAATTCCAATGTGCAGCCCAATTTTTAACGCTAAAATTTCGGTCAATATCATACAGTTTCATATCCTGCAACTCGGTAGGCGAATAACCGAGGGCAATGCAGGCAGCTTGATTCGCGTACAATATCCTAGCATCCGACCCAATCCAAAAAATAGGGGTCGCTGCGCTATCGACGGAGAACTGAGTCAGTTGCAACGCTTGGTTCCGACTTTCGAGTTTGCTGCTGTGTTCCTGAAGGTTAAGTTGGCTAAAATATTTCTCAGTAATCTCACTGAATACCCATAGCCGACCCATGACATCGCCGACGCGAGTGGGAGTACTGGATAGATTTAATGCCAGTAGCTGAGACTTGCTAAAGACCCAAACCCAATCCCGAATCGACCAATCTGCCTTATTGCCAAATTCGGCAACCTGAGCGGCAATTTCAGTTTGATTATCCGCTTTTTTACCTAAATTAGCCATTGCCTGAGCGATCGCAATTGGTTCGACGAAACCAGGTGTCAGATCCAACTGTTCCGCCGCTACCTGATTGATCCACCCTTGCTGTTCACTGGCATCAACAAATGCTACCCCCTCCGGAATTGTCTCTAGAATCGCGCTGTAGCGTGCCTGTAGCTGGTCGAGGCGACGGGTGGTATCCTGCAAGCGTAACAAATTATACAAGCCTCCGAGCAGCAACTCCAAGAAGTGTCGCAGGTCAGAAGTTAACGCAGTACGGCGATACCAAATGAGCAAAATTGCCCCCCGCAGTTCTCCCAGTCCATTCTTGGTGAGGGGAGGTTGGAGAGGTAAAATAGCGAGAGATTGAGTCCCACTATCCGTTAGCACTGTAACGGCATCAGGATGAGCGGGATAATTACTATAATAAATTGGACGATTTCCAATTAAAGCTTGGGTAAAGATTTTAGTCGGAATGAGTTTGTCGGCAAAAGCGGTTGAGGGTGAACAAGTTAATACCTTAGCCGTACCCCAATCCAGTTGACGCAATGCGATCGCTACATTAGCACGAGCATAGTGGCGCAAGTAATTCACTACTCGCTCAATCAGAATTTGAGGAGAAACCTGGACATTAGACTCAATTAATGATCCAAGTACCCTTTGTGCTGCTAATCGCCACTCCAAACCCAACAAGAACCTGCGGACGACAAAACTGATCACCACCACGCCAGCTAAAGCGATCGCCTCCTGTAAGACTAAGCCGTGGCTATGGGAAGCTAGAATAACCACCATCACTCCCCAAGCGATTGGACTTACCAATATAGCGATTGGCAAGGGAAGCCAAACACCGAGTCCAAACAGAATTGCGGCTTGGCTTGCGCTACTGAAATGACCATCATGGAACAGTTCGAGTACCACAATCATTAGAACTAGACCGAGTGCAGTTAGTCTATAGGTTGGTAGTGCTTCTGGATGATCGTCTGACCAGGCTAAAAATAGACGTTTGAACATCAAAGGGTGAGAGAAGTGACAATCCTTCCAAGCTAACTGTCAGTTTGTTGCATACGCTACTGGTGAAGAGAGGAGAAGGAGGAGACAAGGGAGACAAGGGGGAGGTGTTTTACCAATCATTTAGACTGGCTATATTAAATTCAAGGGTACTAAAAACCTTTTTCTTCGATTTCGATAGCGAGATGAGATAACACAGAGTTTCGCAAGATATTTAATAACAGGTAGTGGCTGAAACTACCTGTTATTAGTTAGGCAAATCGGTGTAAGTAGAGGGAACCCAAAAGGGCGGTGTTCACTTCAAATTCGCCAATGCAATCTTTGAGTCGTCGGAGGTAGCTGTACTAACCATCCCTGAATATTCCCCGTTATAGTTGGTAAATTCAGACGCTGCTTTGCGAATATTAGATAAACGAATTTGCCAATCGGAAACTTCCTCGTAGGAAAGGTGATTAGTCTTGGAAGTCGTTGTCCATACCCCCCAAAGACAGGTGTCTTCAAACTGTAGCATTCCTGTCTTGCGTAAGTTATAAGCTTGGGGAGTTCCGGGCAAGGGAATAATGCTGTAGCACGACGTTTGAAATTCCAATTGAGGGTTAATCTCTACCAGTTCATCTACCAGTTCTGAAATCGCTTCCTCAAGACGTAACAAATCCTCATGGTCATCATCGGGCAGTCCGATAATGATGCCATAAGCAATCACAGGGACACCAGTTCTGACTACAGATTTCATCAACGTACAATGTTCTTGCCACGGCAAGAGTTTCTTGTAGGCTTCTCGTCCAAAAACGGGACGTTCAGCAGGGATATAAGCCAAAGGACAACCGACTTTGCCATCCCAGCCAAACAGGGCTTCAATCAGTTCTTCGTCAGGTCTGAGGTCGGTGCTTTCGTAGTTACGCCCAGCACCCAGAGTAGTTTTCCTCAGTTCTAAACCATTGGGCCACATCAGAGTTATGCCCATCTCTCGCGCACCATTGGTAATGTCGAGGATTTCTTGTCGCCCCTCCGGAAAGAGTCCACGGGCGAGGAATTGATCCGAACCGATATTGATTGAACGCGCCCCCGCTTCTTTCTGGATCTCTAACCATTTCATGGCTGTTGGTGGGGACATTCTCCGAAAGCCAGTACCGTAGGTGGGTGTCATGCAAAAATCGCAGGTGCGATCGCAACCAATATCAGCTACCAAGGAACCGACTGGCGCAAATCCCTGGACATTGGGGAGTGTTCCCAGACATTCCCGCGCCACTTCCACCGAGGGTAGTGCCCACTCATCTGGACTTTTGGCTTTAGTCTTCTTAGGATACTGTTTCCCATTTGCGAGAATGACACCTGTGAGTTCTTCTCGTGGGGTTTTGCCGAGTACATAATCAAAAATCGCCCAATTCGCTGCACCAGATTTATCCTGAACGACTGCTGCTGCCCCCGCCTGCAAGTAGTGATGGGGTTCAGCGAAAGCATCCGATCCGCCAACGACAACAGGACGACCTCCCTTAGCCAGATGTTCAACCACCATACAAGTAACTTGACGGTCTTGAGAGAAATTCACTGTCACTCCCCAAGCATCGAAGGCGTGGGGATCGAGGGCAGAAATTTTTCCCCCTACATAGGTTTTCCGCAGGGTCATCCCTTTCCAGAAAACCTGCCCAAATTCCTCACTATAACTATCATCTCTGAGGTTAACCAATCGGGCATCAAATCCTCCTGCTTGCAAGTCAGCTATCAAAACTTGCTTGCTGATTAAAGAACGATGTCTATATAGAGAAGTCCAATTTTTGCCTTCTGCATCGTATAGTCCAGTGGCTGGAACTTCAATCAGTCCAATTGTGGGATGCTTCTTATCTACCATGGTCGTTTATATGGTGGAATCTGGATAAGACAATGGAATGTTCGATGGCTTTTGAGCGCAACTCTTTGGCAGTAGGACAAATCGGTGAGCTAATCTGCCATTAGATCAGATGATAGGAGAAAAGTGTAAGAAATATACCAAATGAGCCAAATTTCTCATTCTCTTAATCATTCCCCTGCCAACGATGTTTGGCTATGCCGCTGTCTGCTCAACTGGTAGGGTCAAATAAGCGGATGATAAAGAAGATGTCAATCAGAATTTGAGGAGAAACCTGGACATTAGACTCGATTTGCATTCCAAGCTAACCGTCACGCTTTTTGCATACGCTATTGGTGAAGATAGGAGAAGGAGGTGATAAGGGAGATTTTAGCTGGTCATATCAGGTCTGGTTGTATCTCTCTTGTCTGTAAACTTGTATGTAAAAGCTGTGAGTGACCAATGACTGATAACGGCATCAGACCTGATTCATGAGTCTAAGCAATTCAAAATGCAAGGGCAGCTTAATATTATACCCTTCAGCCGTCCATCAGCAGGAGAGAACGTTTATGGATATGGTAGCGATCGCCATGGCATAAAATATGTAGCCGCAGGTTATGAAGACTGATCGGATCGGTTGCGCCGATATCTGGCTGGTTTGTATAAATCATTTCCCCTGGATCGATAATCGTCACCGTTCCTTTACCCATTACCTGTAACCACCCATCTCGTTCAAACATGGCACAGGTATCTTCATCAATGCCAATCCCCAAACGATCTGGATAAGCGGCAATGGCACTCATCAAACGCGCCATCCGATTACGATTAAGAAAATGCTGATCGACAATCACTTCGGGTATGATTCCCAGTCCGGTTGCCATATCCACTAAGGAACGATTCGGGGATTCACCACTACCCCCACCTGCAATCATATGATGACCCATCACCGCTGCACCTGCACTTGTTCCGGCTAGAGTCAATTCACCTAAATGTACCCGTTGGCGGACTCGTTCCATTAAGGGAGTATCTGAAAGTAACCCGCATAAGCGCAGTTGATCGCCACCTGTGAGGAAAACTCCGGTGCAGGTTTCCACATATTGTTGTAAATCGGGATCAGATCCTTGGGCGCGATCGCGGATATCGAGAACTTGAATATCCTTTGCCCCCATCTCACCAAAAATTGTTTGATAGCGATCGCCAATAATTGCAGGTTCTCTCGACGCAGAAGGAATAATTGCGATTCTCGCTTCACTTGCCCCAGACCGATAAAAAAAGGTATGCAGGATCTCCCGTCCGTGAACTTTATCTTCTGCGCCACCGATTACCATAATGGCGGTTTTTGTGGATTGAGGCATCCGAGTTCCTTGGATTTGAGATTCTAACTGCAACATACTATCGAGTGTAGGCATCAGGGAGGTTGAAGGCTGGAGTTTAAGCTTTTGTATTGTCCGTTGTCCGTTGTCCGTTGTCATTGGTCAGTTATTATATGGACACAAAACAATCAACAATCTATACCGAACCCAGGAGGGAACGCCCCTGGCGGCAGCAATATTGTGGTTTTGAATCCCGCTCATCTAGATTCCAAATGCCAAATTATACGATAAT
This sequence comes from Cyanobacteria bacterium UBA11370, assembly GCA_003486645.1. Classification (GTDB taxonomy): domain Bacteria; phylum Cyanobacteriota; class Cyanobacteriia; order Cyanobacteriales; family Coleofasciculaceae; genus UBA11370. The sequence continues at coordinate 44,868 of DNGI01000183.1, forward strand.
TTTTTATCATATCTTTAGACTGGTGTCTTTTTGTCTCAACGCTTACTTAATCCTCAGTGCGATTTGATGTTGTTACGCTTTTTCCGGATTTTTTCGCCTCTCCCTTGAGTTCTGGACTCCTGGGTAAGGCACTCACTAAACAAGTTGCCCAAGTCAATTTTGTTAATCCCCGCGACTTTGCTACTGACAAACACCGACGAGTGGATGATGAGCCTTACGGGGGTGGGGTTGGGATGTTACTGAAACCGGAGCCAATTTTTGCGGCTGTCGAGTCATTACCCATCTTACCCCGACGGGATGTGATTCTGATGACTCCTCAAGGACAACCGATGAATCAGCCGTTGTTGGTTGAATTGGCAACAAATTACGACCAGCTTGTGATTATCTGTGGGCATTATGAAGGGGTAGATGAGCGAGTGTTGCACTTAGTCACGCGGGAGATATCCTTGGGGGATTTTGTTTTAACTAGTGGAGAAATTCCAGCACTGGCATTGATTAATGGCGTGATTCGGTTAAGACCTGGAACGGTTGGTAAAGCTGAATCGCTGAAATTAGAAAGTTTTGAAGCTGGATTATTGGATTATCCTCAATATACTCGACCCGCTGAGTTTCGGGGATGGAAAGTTCCAGAGGTGTTACGTTCAGGAAACCACGCCGCGATTGCCCGGTGGCGTGAAGAACAGCAACTAAAAAGAACGTGCGATCGCCGTCCTGATTTATATGCCGATTGGCTCCAGAATTCTCACAATCCGGATAGCTAAAGGGCGATTTATAGTCACTCAAATTCAATATTAAATAATAATAGGGTTGTTAGTTGTTAGTTGTTAGTTCTCCCCACTCCCCACTTTTAACTAAACAACCGAGCAACAGGACAACTAAAATCTGGAAGCAATGGTGAAGTCAGTTCATCAGTGGCAAATAATGTTGCTACTAGCACCAATGTCGCTTTTTCTCGCCGATAAACTTGAATTTGTTGTAAAAGGCGATCAGCAATCCAATATTCCCGAACTCCCTGTGAGGAGTAGAGTTTCAGTTTTACTTCACGGTCACGTCGTTCATTTTCTTCGCCAGAAGATAGCACCTCAACCACCAACTCTGGCGCTGCGGTTAAATGTCCTGCATCATCAAGTAAAACCGCTAATCGCTCATTACTGGCCCAAACTACATCAGGAATTACATTATCAGCATCTGTAAAAATGATACCAGCACCACTCGCCGCCTTTCCTAAACCCGTCTGACGCGACCAGAGATTCAACTCTGTACACGTATTGCTACAAACTCTTTGATGTTCCCAATGTGGCGCTCGTGTCACAAATAACTCCCCATCTATAATCTCATACCGATTGCCATTATCTGGCAATAACTCCAAATCAGCACTCGTCCACCGTACCCGTTCAGTAGTCGTCTGGATCATACACGCATTCCTTGAGTGTGTTTCTCAATTTTATCAGTAGGTTGGTTGTTGGTTATTGGTTGTTGGTTGTTGGTTGTTGGTTGCTGGTTGTT
>DNGI01000183.1:46601-47114 GCA_003486645.1 Cyanobacteria bacterium UBA11370
TTGTTGGTTGCTGGTTGTTGGTTTTACTTGAAAGCTAGACTCTAAATCGATAACTTTAATGGGTCTGAGTTTAAGACAGTTGTAAAGGTCTTCCAGTCCAAAATCTAAAATGGTATAAATAAATAATGCAGCGTGAACAGCCGACTATTTTTACATGCTGACGCAATAATAGTCAGTATTGTAGAATTATCCCACTATTTGCATAGAAGGACAAGAGTGATGGTATCTTCAAAAAATAATGAGTTTGAAATCAAAAAAACCGAGGAAGAGTGGCGCAAAACTTTAACACCCGAACAGTTTAACGTGTTACGTAAACATGGGACTGAACGCGCTTATACCAGTCCACTCGATAAGCAATATGGTAAGGGGACGTATGTGTGTGGTGGGTGCGAATTGCCCCTATTTTCATCGGACACTAAATTCAATAGTGGGACGGGTTGGCCTAGTTTTTTCAATCCAATTGAAGGGGCAATTGATACATCTGTAGATCGGTCATTTTTTATGACCCGAATT
>DNGI01000183.1:47319-47494 GCA_003486645.1 Cyanobacteria bacterium UBA11370
TTTTTTATGACCCGAATTGAAGTCCATTGTCATCGCTGTGGTGGACATTTAGGTCATGTGTTTGATGATGGCCCCGCACCCACGGGTAAACGGTACTGTATGAATGGTGTTGCTTTGAAGTTTATTCCAGACTAACCCAACAAACTCTCCCATCCCCCCATCCCCCCATCCCCCC
>DNGI01000030.1 GCA_003486645.1 Cyanobacteria bacterium UBA11370
TCTGGGCAAAAGGGAGACAAGGAGGACAAGGGAGACAAGGGAGAGATTTTAGGTGGTGAGTTATTTCCGCCATGCTGCACTAGTGCGAGAACGCTGGTGCTGGGAACTTGAGAGTTGGAGTGAGGCGATCGCATTTAGACCAATCAAGGGCAATCAGTACTCTCTAAAAATCCCACTCTTCAAACAGTTCAGCAACAGACATGGAAAAGCCAGGAATAATCGCTTCACCCTCTAGCGTATCTTGAGGACGAAGGAAGTGATCGGGTTCGGGTGAATGGTAAACTAGAACATATTTTTCATCGGGATGAATCACCCAAACTAAGCGAGTATCGTTATCAAAATATTCCACAATCTTTTCGTGGATTTCTTCGACTGTGTTGCTGGGAGAAAGAATTTCAACGGCTAGATCAGGAGAACCTGGAAAGAACCCACGAGGGGGGCGCTTTAAGCCCTTGAGCCGTTCTTTAGAAACGAAAGATACATCCGGCGATCGCTTATTGCCATTCTTTAAGGTAAAGGCTGTACTGGAATCACAAACAGTTCCCAATTTGTGTTGCCGAACATAGATTGCCAGAAGCCCCCCCAGAAATGAGCCAATTCCGCCATGTTCCATCCCTGAATTGCCCATATTCACAAGCTCCCCATTCACTAACTCATAGCGATGTCCATCTTTAGACAGTGCCATAAATTCCTCATCTGTCCAAACTTTTTTCTCGATGGAGATTGTCATCAACCCAGCCTCCTCTTGATCTTCTCGAATCTTTGCTTCTAGTGTGACACGTTAGACGATTGGCAATAGAGCGATCGCCTCAACAGTGCGGACATCATGAATGAGGTATGCAAAGTTTCGTTATGAACATATGAAATTTTGTACTAAGTCTGTCTGTTTCAGGGTTGGCTGTGGGTTAATTTTAAGCAGGTAGAAATACTTGTTTTTGGGGAGGGTGTGCCATGCTGAGGATGAGTCAAAGTAAGGGGACGGTGTGGGCGATCGCATCCTCTCGCAGATTTTCTCAGGTTAGTGTACTATTGCCCATCTTGGGAATTCTCGCGGCAACGCCATTGCAAGCACGACCGATTACACCAGCAGTCGATGGGACGGGTACGGTTGTGACTAAAGATGGGAATCGTTTTGATATTAATGGCGGTAGTTTGTCAAGCGATAGTACGAATTTGTTTCATAGTTTTGAAGAATTTGGGCTTTCTGAAGGGCAAATTGCTAATTTTTTATCCAATCCTCAAATTCAGAATATTTTAGGGCGAGTGGTTGGAGGGGATGCCTCTATTATTAATGGGTTGATTCAGGTGACAGGGGGCAATTCTAATTTATTTTTGATGAATCCGGCGGGGATAGTTTTTGGGGCGAATGCGCGGCTAAATGTCCCGGCTGATTTTATGGCGACGACGGCGACGGGGATTGGGTTTGGTGATAAGAATTGGTTTAATGGGTTTGGGTCGAATGATTATCTGAATTTGGTGGGAACGCCGAATCGTTTTGCCTTTGATTTGTCGCCAGGGGGAAGTATTATTAATGCGGGTAATTTGAGAGTTGGTCGAGGGGATAATTTAACCTTATTGGGTGGGACTGTTGTTAGTAGTGGGCAAGTATCCGCACCGGGAGGAGAGATTACGATTTCGGCTGTACCGGGGGAACGTTTAGTGAGGGTGAGTCAACCGGGTTCTATGTTGAGTTTGGAGATTGAATTACCGAGAGATCAGGATGGGTTGCTATTGCCGATTAAGCCTTTGGATTTGGCAGGTTTGTTAACGGGACAGGGCGGGAATGTGGAGACGGGATTGAGGGTTAATTCTGATGGAAATGTGCAATTGGCGGGTTCTGATTTCGGTGTAAGGAATAGGGATGTTGTTGCGAAAAATGTGACGGCTCAAACGGCTACGTTATCTGCGGCTAATAATTTGATTTTAGTGGAGAGTCGGTTACAAACTAGAGGGGATTTGAATCTATTGGCGCGGAATACGGTGTTGGTGCGGGATAGTGTAGCGAATCCGTTTGTGGCTCATGCTGGAAGGAATTTGTATATTCAGGGGAATCGGAGTATTGATATTTTAGCGCTGAATCATGTTTCTCAAACACCGTTTGTGAGTGGCGGGAATCTTAGTTTAGTGAGTAATGGGATTATTTCGGGGGATGCTCATTTTGCCAGTGGAGGAAGTCTGGCAATGCTGAATTTATCGGGGGAACCTGGTAATTTTGTCAGTTTGTATGACCCGATTATTAGTGCTAATGGGGATGTTGTATTTGGGAATTATAATGGTGTGGCACTGAAGGTAGAAGCAACAGGGAGTATTAGTGGAGGGGATATAGTCATTACAGGGGCAGATACCTCTGGTTCTATTCCTACTACTGATCCACACTACACTGAGTTGACCACTAGCCGTGCGCTAATTTTACAAGCAGGTAAAACTACACTAGATAATGCTCCTAATTTGCCTCAATCGAGTGTAGGTGAGACAAATTTTACATCTCCTCTTGAAGACCTATTACCACGAGGAAGCATTCAGGTAGGAAACATTACTACTCAATCTGGAGTTAACGGTATAGATAGTGGTTCTATCACTTTGGAAGCATTAGGTAATATTATTACAGGTAATGTATTTTCTCGCACAGCAGGAGGTGTATTTAATAGCCAGAATAATGCTGGTAATATTACTATTATCAGTCGAGGAGGATCAATCGATACTAGTGCTGGTTCAGTGGACGCTGGAGCAAGTATTGGATCTGGTGGCAACATCACTCTAATGGCTCAGAAAGATATCACTACTTCTACCCTCTTTTCTTATGTAATAAGATCAGATGGGGGCAGCGCAGGTAATATTAATATCACAAGTAAAGAGGGTTCTATCAATACCACTGCTGGTAATGGTCAGATATTGACTGTTGCGCCACAGAAGACTGGTCAAGTTATGCTCATAGCCTCTGGTGATATTACTACAGGTACGATCTCTTCAGACGGAAACTTAGGTGGAGGAGATATCACTATTAAAAGTGAAAATGGGAGCATTAATACTGCTGCTGGAACTCT
>DNGI01000172.1 GCA_003486645.1 Cyanobacteria bacterium UBA11370
CCCCACTCCCCACTCCCCAAAGGTGTGGGAACATCCACAATTAATTCTTGCAAATCACTTAATCGCACCTGTTTTATAATTTGAGGGAGTATGTGCCGACTGCTAGTACCCGGACTGATAGTAAACCAGGGATGGTCATTTTGCTTTACTTGCCAGGTAATATGAGGATGGCAGAGGGCGATTTGTTGAATTGTGGTTTGGATTAAGCGTAATTGTTGGGTGATGGTGGGTAATCCCTGACGACGCATTGACCAATTGCCGAATAAGTTGGAGACGGTGACAACTGTACCGGGTGCGATCGCAACTGTTTCAATCTCTACGGGTTCTCCTTGAGTATTGTAAGTCACTCGCCATCCCTCAATGGTATCTACCCGTCGGCTGCAAATTTCTAAGTCTGCTAAGGCGGCTAAACTATGCAAGGCTTCGCCCCGAAATCCTAAGCTGGTAATTTTATATAGGTCATCTTTGCTGCGGATTTTGCTGGTACTGTGGGGGGATGCAGCATTTTGTAAATCTGTCAAGTTCATGCCTGTACCATTATCTGCCACTCGTACTCGCCATAAATCGGGGAACACAGCGATCGCTATCCGGGTTGCATTGGCATCAAGTGCATTTTCTGCTAATTCTCGCACCACGGCTGCGAATGAATCAATGACTTCACCCGCCGCGATTAGATTTACAACATCTGTAGGTAAGGTTTGAATATTAACAATCATAATTTTTTATCCAAAATTTGAGCTATTGCTGAAATCAGGAATTTTTGAAGTTTTACTCTAGGAGTAATCTACTGACAACCCATCTAATTATTGAGTTTTCATGTCTATTTATAGTTTAAATCGTTTAGTTAATAGAGTTGTTGGTAAATTACCCCTACGCACGGTTATCATTGTCCCTTTTGTCTTGCAAATTGTCGGGACTGTGGGGATAGTCGGGTATCTTTCCTATAGAAACGGACGTGCAGAAGTCAAGGAGTTAGCGACTCAACTTCAACTTGAGGTTAAATCCCGCATCGATCAGCACTTGGATAGTTATTTAGCTATTCCTTCTCAGCTTAATCAAATCAATGTCGATGCCTATGAATTAAAGTTATTAAACTTCTCTGATTTTAAACGAACAGGACAATACTTTTGGAAACAATTGCAAGTTTTTAATATTAGCTATATTAATTATGCTACACCCAAGGGTGAATTTATTGGAGCAGGGGATTACGGTGAAGAGGGTATTCAGATTGAAGAGATTCCCCAAAATACCCAAGGGAAATCTTACAAATATGAGACAGATCAAAACGGCGATCGCACTCGCCTAATCTCAGTGCAGGATTTCGATCCTCATGCTGAATCTTGGTATATGAATGCGGTGACAGCAGGTAAGCCTGTATGGAGTGAAATTTATAATTGGGATACCAATCCTGATATCATGTCTATTGCGGCTAGCTATCCCATTTATGATCAGAACAAAACCCTCCTCGGTGTTACAGGAATTGATCTGAAATTATCCGAGATTAGTACCTTTCTGAAACAGATCAAAATTAGTCAATCTGGCACAGCATTTATATTAGAACGATCAGGTTTATTAGTAGCGAGTTCGGTGAGTGAACCCCCGTTTACAATGGTAAATGGTGAAGCCCAGCGGCTCAATGCCTTAAAGAGTCACACTCCGATTATTCAACTCACCATTCAGGATTTACAACAACATTTCGGCAATCTCAGTCGAATTGAGAGTAACTATCAGCTAAAACTCAATCTATCTGGTGAAGAATACTATATTCAAGTCTCCCCTTGGCGAGATCCATTAGGATTAGATTGGTTAGTCGTTGTGGTGATTCCAGAGTCGGATTTTATGGCGAAAATCAACGCCCACACTCGGATCACAATTTTACTCTGTTTAGCGGCATTAATTGGGTCTATTGGGATTGGAATTATTACTGCTCGTTGGGTAACAAATCCAATTTTTTCCCTCAACATGGCAGCTAAAGGAATTGCTAAAGGTGAATGGAATAAACCTGTAGAAATTGAACGCGCTGATGAAGTCGGAGAACTCGCCAAATCGTTTAATAGTATGGCAGCACAATTGCAACAATCCTTTGCTGAACTCACATCGTTGAATGAAGCATTAGCCCAAAGTGAAAGCCGATTGAATCAATTGCTTGAAGCCTTACCTATTGGAGTAGCAGTCCATGATGCTGAAGGCAAAATTTCCTACTGTAACCAGATGGGAAAGCGTTTACTCAATATAGAAACTATCCCAGAAGCCACCTCTGAAAAACTGGCAGCAACCTATCAAATTTATCGTCAAAATCAGCTATGTCCGACGGAAGAATTACCCGCTTTGCAAGCGTTAAAGGGCAAAACAGTTTTTCTTGATGATCTAGAAATTCATCGCAACGGAGAAATTATTCCGTTTGAAGTTCGGGCGACACCAATTTTTGATCGCCAGAGAAATGTAATTTATGCGATCGCCGCGTTCACAGATATCACGAACCGCAAACAAGCCGAACAACTATTAGTGAATTACAATCGCACCTTAGAAGCGCAAGTTGCTGAACGAACGGCTGAATTAGCCAGTATCAATACTCAGTTAGAAGCAGAAATTTCTGAGCGTAAAGTTGCCGAGAAAGCCTTGCGAGAAAGTGTAGAACGAGAACGCGCGATCGCCCAAGTTATTCAACGGATACGCCAAACATTGGATATTACGACAATCTTCAATGCAACAACCTGTGAATTGCGACAAACCCTTCAGTGCGATCGCGTCGCTATTTATCAATTTAATCCGGATTGGAGTGGAAAATTTGTTGCTGAATCGGTAACAAATGGTTGGAGAAGGTTACTTGTTGAACACCAGAATGAACTTGATTTAATAGAGAATATTTTAGAAGATGAAAATTGCGCGGTGAGAGATTGGGGGGTGGCGAATGAAGTAATACTATTAGATACCTATCTGCAAGAAACTCAAGGTGGTGCGTATAGTCAAGGTGCAAGTTACTTAGCGGTGGAAGATATCTATAATGCTGGATTAACGGATTGTCACATTGAACTTTTAGAGCAATTTCAAGCTAGAGCGTATATTCTTGTCCCTATCTTTTGTGGTCATAAACTTTGGGGATTACTTGCTGTTTATCACAATGCGGATTCCCGCTATTGGCATGAAGCAGAAATTAATATTGTTGTTCAGATCGGCACTCAATTAGGAGTGGCGTTGCAGCAGGCTCAATTATTGAAAGAAACTCAACAACAATCTGTACAACTGCAAACAGCAAAAGAAGCCGCCGAAGCCGCGAACCAAGCAAAAAGCAGCTTTTTAGCCAACATGAGTCACGAACTTCGTACCCCGCTTAATGGTATTTTAGGTTACGCACAAATTCTGCAACGAAATAAGAATTCCACTCCCAAGCAACAGGATAGTCTGAATATTATTTACCAGTGTGGAATGCACCTCCTAACACTGATTAACGATATTTTAGATCTTTCTAAAATCGAAGCTCAAAAAGTTGAACTTTATCCCGAAGACTTTGATTTTTCCGCCTTCCTAACAGGGATATCAGAAATATTTGGTCTCAAAGCTGCTCAAAAATCGATTAACTTTACATACATTCCTCTCAAATCGCTCCCTAGAGTTATTCATGCTGATGAAAAGCGCCTACGGCAAGTTTTAATGAACTTACTCAGCAATGCGATTAAATTTACCGATACGGGCAATGTCACTTTAAAAGTAGGGGCAATCAGGAATGAACAATGGGAAATAGAGCCTGAAAAACTAACAACGAACAACGTCCTTCGTTTTCAAGTCAAAGATACAGGTATTGGGATCTCTCCAGAACAATTAGAAAAGATATTTTTACCCTTTGAGCAAGTGGCAGATAGTTCTCATCGCAGTGAGGGAACGGGCTTAGGATTGGCAATTTCTCAAAAAATTGTTGCCATCATGGGCAGCCACATTTTTGTTGAGAGTACTCCTGGACTTGGTAGTACGTTTTGGTTTGATTTAGAGTTGCCAGATGTCTCGATTTCGATAGAACCAACGAGGCTAAAATTCCTCAATAGTATCATCGGCTACCAAGGTGAAAAACGAAAAATTTTAGTTGTCGATGACAATTGGGAAAATCGTTCAGTAATTATTAATCTGCTCGAACCAATCGGATTTGAACTGGATGAAGCCGAAAATGGGCAAGAAGGGTTAGAAAAAGCCCTGGAGGTTCAACCTGATTTAATTCTTACCGACTTAGTGATGCCTGTAATGGATGGTTTCGAGATGACACGACGACTCCGCCAATTACCAGAGTTTCAGCATACGATCATAATGGCTAATTCGGCGAGTGTATTTGAAACTTATCAGCTTCAGAGTCGGGAGTGTGGGTGTAATGATTTTCTTCCCAAACCCATTCAAGCTGACGAATTACTCAACAAAATTAAGAATTATTTAAACTTATCTTGGATGTATGATTCACTAAGGATTAGAGCAGAAAACCAGACTTCATCTTTGAGTGATCAGCCTTCATCCCTAGGATATAATCCTTTAGAAATGGTCATACCCCCTAGGGAGGAATTGATTGCCTTGCATGAAGCCGCCCAACTCGGTGATGTGATCGGTGTTGAGGAGGAAGCCATCCGACTCCAGCAATTAAGCCCTGATTATAGTCCCTTTATCTCTATGATCCTGGACTTGGCTGAGGATTTTGATTATGAAGAAATTGAAACTCTAATTGACCCCTATTTATCCGTAGAACCACAATAGAATAGCAATTTTGGATAAACTTTATAAATACAATGCAACTCTATCAAGATTTAAAACCTGGTTTAGAGTTTAAAATTACCTCCTCAAACGTTGAGGCGGATATCAAGACGATACTCCAAAAAGAGCAAATTCTAGTCGTAGACGATACGCCAGCGAATCTGAAAGTGGTTTCGGATTTTTTAAATGAGTCTGGGTTTGACGTTCGGATTGCTAAAAGTGGCTCTCAAGCCCTGAAAATTTTAGAGAAAGTCTCACCCGATCTCATCTTATTGGATGTCATGATGCCAGACATGGATGGGTTTGAAACCTGCTGTAAACTGAAAGCTTGGGAAAAAACAAAAGATATCCCAGTCATTTTTATGACAGCGGTGACCGATTCGTCGAATCCAACCTATAAAATTAAAGGGTTGACCCTAGGGGCTGTCGATTACATCAGCAAACCCATTCAACTTGAAGAAGTTTTAGCCCGCGTTAAAATTCATCTCCATTTGCGATCGCTCACTCAGCAACTCCAAACCCACAATACCCTCCTCCAAACTCAAGTTTCTGCTCTTCAAAATATCCAAGACGAGTTAGTAAAAAATGCGCGGCGATCCGCGTTGAGATCGGATATCGGATTTGCCTTGAGTCAGCAAGGCACTTTGTTTACCATACTTTCCCAGTGTGCCGCCGCATTTGTTGAACATCTAGAGGTGGCTTTTGCGCGGATTTGGACGCTCAATTCAGAGGAAATGATCCTAGAATTACAGGCATCTGCGGGGATGTACACTCACATTAATGGCGCTCATGCTAGAGTCCCTGTGGGCAGTTTCAAAATCGGTCGCATTGCTTCAGAACGCCAACCCCATCTGACCAATGATGTCCTCAACGATCCCCGGATCAGTAACCCAGAGTGGGCGCGACGGGAGGGTATGGTTGCCTTTGCAGGTTATCCGTTGATTGTCGAAGATCGCTTAGTGGGTGTGATGGCGATGTTCGCCCGTCACCCCTTGGATGAAACGACACTCGATACCCTCGCCTCCGTAGCAAACGAGATCGCCGTTGGCATTGAACGCAAACGAACGGAAATCGCTCTTAAAACCAGTGAAGCGAATCTTGCTGCCGCCCAACGCGTTGCCCGTGTAGGAAATTGGAAATTTGATATCTTCACTCAAACGATTACCTGGTCTGAGGAACTCTTCCATATTTTTGGTCTTGATCCCAAACCAGGCGAACCCACCTATGCCCAACTGGTGGAGATGATTCATCCTGAAGCCCGATCCGTATTTGAACGAAAAGTTAACCGCGCGATCGCTAAAGGGATACCCTACAAAATCGACTTGCGAATTATGCGTCCTGATGGTCAAATGCGACAGATTGAGACCAGAGGAAAGCCTGTTTTTAACGAGCAACGACAAATCGTTCAACTCTTTGGTACTGTACTCGATATTACCCAGCGCAAGGAAGCTGAAACCCTACTAACTGGACAAAATCATATCCTAGAATTGATTGCTGCTGATGCACCACTTCCTAAGATTTTGGAAGCTCTTGCTCGGCTGGTTGAGGAACGATCAGGACAGATGCGATGTTCGTTCCTCTTATTAGATAAAGAGGGTCGGTTACGGTTTGGATCTGCTCCCAGTTTACCCGATAGTTACAATCAACGTGTTGATGGGATCACCATTGGTCCAAATGTCGGGTCGTGCGGTACAGCCGCCTATCATAAAACGACTGTAATAGTGGGAGATATTGCTACTGATCCCCTCTGGGAAAATTTTAAAGATATAGCCTTATCTTACGGGCTAAGAGCCTGTTGGTCTACGCCAATTTTAACCAATGACCAGACCGTATTGGGTACGTTTGCTGGGTATTATGATAAACCCCAAACCCCAACCCCACGCGATCGCAGTTTAATTGCTCAAACCCTTTATCTTGCCAAAATTGCCATTGAACGCCAGCGATCGCAACAGGCATTATGCCAGAGTGAAGAACGCTTGCAGCTTGCCTTAGAAGGGTCTGGGGATGGGTTGTGGGATTGGAATATCCAAACGGGAGAGTTTTATGTCAGCCCTCGATGGACAGAAATGCTCGGTTATGATTTCGGTGAGTTGCCTAGAGATATTAGTACCTGGGAGAAACTGATTCATCCAGAGGATAAACTTTGGGTGAGGGAACTTCTGAAGGCTCATTTCAACGATAGTTCAATTCCCTACAAATTTGACTATCGAATGCTTACTAAATGCGGCGAGTGGAAGTGGATTGCTAATTATGGAAAAGTCGTTGTTCGAGATGAAAATGGCTTACCCATGCGAATTACAGGCACACATCGAGATATTAGTGAGCGCAAACAAATTGAGGTCGCACTGCGGCAATCTGAAACACGAGAACGAGAAAAAGCCCAAGCACTCGAACAGGCTTTAGAGGAATTAAAGCACACCCAAACCCAACTCATTCAAACCGAAAAAATGTCGAGTCTAGGGCGAATGGTAGGGGGTATTGCCCACGAAATTAATAATCCCGTTAGCTTTATCGCCGGTAATCTGAATTATACTCGTCAATACTTCCAAGACTTAGTAAAACTGATTGAACTCTACCAACGCTTCTCCCCGAATCCTCAACCCGAAATTCAGCAGTTCATGGCAGAGATTGAATTTGAGTTTTTGCTTAAAGATTTACCCAATTTGATGCAGTCGATGCAGGTTGGAACAGAACGCATTTGTCAAATGGTGCGATCGCTAAAAAGTTTTTCCAGACTGAATGAAGCTGAATTGAAATCCGTAGATATCCATGAGGCGATTAATAACGTTCTACTCCTCTTACAAAATCGACTGAGAGCCGAAGGAACCCGACCGGAAATAAAAGTGATTAAAAATTATACTTATCTCCCTCCAATTACCTGTTATGCCAGTCAGTTGAATCAAGTGTTTATGAATCTATTGGATAATGCAATTGAAGCCTTAGAATCTCAGCCGGAACCCAGAATCATTTCAATTACTACTGAATTTAGTTCTGATTTATCAGCTTTTGATTCCCCGCTAAAACCGTCAATTAAAACTCAGATATCAACTCTAAAAAATGATAAAAAATTACCCTCTATTATTATTCGGATTGCTGATAATGGTATTGGCATGAATCAGGAGGTGTATGACCATATATTTGACCCTTTTTTTACGACCAAACCCATAGGAAGTGGGGTAGGATTGGGGTTAGCCATTAGCCATCAAATCGTAGTAGAAAAACACAAAGGTAAACTCAGTTGTATTTCTGTACCAGGTCAAGGAACTGAATTGATTGTTGAGATTCCAATTAACTGTGAGACTCATAAAAATTCTTTGAGTTGTAATAATTGATACCAAATCCGGTATATAAAACCCTTTCTACACCGCATGGTAGAGACGTTGCATTGCAACGTCTCTACATGATTCCGGCAACGGCGATTAAAGGGGGTATATAATTCGGATTTGGTATGAGATATTCAGATAAAGAGGCGATGTTGTCTTCCCTACCCCCCACCTCTCCCTATTCTTTGCAAAAAGCCAACAGCATTGATGAGAATTTACGGCAATCGTCAGCTAAAAACCTTACCAGGACAAGCGACCCGTCCTACACCTGCACGGGTTCGGGAAGCCCTATTTAACATCTGGCAAGGTAAAATCGTTAATAGCCGATGGCTGGATTTATGTGCTGGTACAGGTTCAATGGGCGCTGAAGCACTCTGTCGGGGAGCTTCTTTAGTCGTAGGGATTGACAAATGGGCGAAAGCCTGCTCTATTATTCAACAAAACTGGGAGCAAGTTGTCCAGCCAGACCAAGAGTTTCACGTACTGCGGGGAGATGTTGTATATCGCTTAACCACCCTTGCAGGTCAACAGTTCGATCGCATTTACTTCGATCCGCCCTACGCCAGCGACTTATATCAACCCGTGTTAGAAGCGATCGCCCACTATCAACTCCTCGCCGATGCAGGTGAACTCGCTGTAGAACATAGCCCCAAGTACTGGACGGCTAAACCGATTCCCTCTCTAGAAATCTGCCGTCAAAAAGTTTATGGCAATACCGCTGTAACTTTCTACCATCCCTGTGGAAAGGGGAGTGGGGAGTGGGGAGTGGGGAGTGGGGAGCAACAGGAAATGAGAAAATCCTAGTCCAGCATGGCACAAATCAGTGACCCGCTAAAATCTCTCCCTTGTCCCCCTTGTCCCCCTTGTCCCCCTTGTCTCCAAAAGTCCCCAAAAGTCCCCAAAAGTCCCTTCTCAAAACAATTTGTCTAACACAAGGGATGCACTCATTTTTTAGGGTTGTTGCCGAATCAGGGCTTACGCATTTTAATAGTAATATGTCAGTCTGATATTACAGACAGATACAAATCAATAGTCCTCTTCTTCATTAAGAGTATAAATGACTAAAATTTTGCCCAGAATACTCTTAAGTACAGTCTGGTTAGCAAGTTAAGCGATCGCCTTACCCTTTCTGCGTATATCCACGTAAGTCCCTCACCCCTAGTATGAAGAACCGATAAAGATAGGTACACATTAGACTAGGTATAGAGTTGAGGTGGCGATCGCTTTCCCCTTGTATAGCCATGTTTACCACTAAATCTGGAACCCTATCGCTCAACTCAGATGTCTCTAACTATACATAAACTTAAAAAAACTTCATGAAAATCTCATGAAGCTGAGGTCTTTTTATATAAAGATCGTATTAAGATCGGGGAAATATCGGAAAAAACTCTTTTCAAAGAAATAAATACGGTATAGAGTTAAGACCTAGAGAAAAAGTTTAGTATGCAACTAAAGATAGAAGCGAGGCGGAGATTGAGTCCTGCTACCAACACGACCCAATCTTAATTCCTGAACCCCGGTCTAACTTGTAACGAGATTCAGATCTATCTTTAGCCGCCAGCCATCCAGTTTTGAGATCCTGGTTATGGCTCATACTAGCTTGCTTTCTTGAGTTTTGTCAACTTTGTAAAACAAAGGATAAGTTTAGTATGAATCGTCACAGTGCATTTGCCGTCGCTTTTGCAGCTAGCGCTACAGCCGTTTTGGGATTGGTTGCGACTCCTGCTACTGGAGTTACTCTACAACAGCTAATTGATACGGGTGACAGCTTCATTGTCGGTGAGAAGAAGTTTACTTTTGACCGATGTGACATTGTTACGGGTGGAGCTGGGCTAGCTACTCCTTTCAGTTGTAACGACATTGAGGTCACACCAATTATTGGTGAACACACAGGGTTCAGGCTTCAATCGATCTTCGGAGCTATTAACACCTCTCTTATTGATGTTCTAGTAGAGTACACCTTAGAAGGTGTGAATCCAGGAAAATTATTCTCAGGTGCGAAATTACAGTTCAATGGAGATGGGAATCCTGATGGCGGTTTCATCACCAACGTTACTGAGCAATTTACTGATTATTTGACTGGAGAGGTTATTGGTCAAATCAACGTAACCAATCCTCCTCCAGTCTTCGTCGATGAAATTGCTTTCGTACCCCCTGTATCTAAACTCCACATTAGTAAGGATATTGGACTTGCAGCCTTTATTACCCCTTCTCAAGCCAACATTTCATTCGTCGATCAAACGTTCAAACACGTACCTGTACCTGAACCCGGAACAGTAGGTGGACTCCTCGCAATTAGTTCCATCGGTATCGGTGCAATGCTAAAACGCCACCGCAAACAAAGCAACAAGTTGGACTTCTTCTCTACACCTGACGAGTCTGACAATTGAAACGCTCACATCCTACCGCCACCAATCACTCCAGGCGGTAGGGTAGTGACTTGTGCCAATCATAGACAGCAATAAGCTTCGATACTTCTAAGCAGCCAGATTTTAATTTCCGGCTACAGATTAACACTGGTCTTTTTTTACTCTCGTCAACTTTGCAGAATTAAGGAAAATTGAGGATGAACCGCCACAGTGCATTTGCCGTTGCTTTTGCAGCCACCGCTACAGCCGTTTTAGGATTGTCTGCAAGTCCCGCTAGTGCAATTACCTTAGTAGATGAGAATTCAACCGCAGAATTTGACCTAACTTCCCAGGCTGGTCTATTTGACTGGATAGTAGACGGTACTGATCATTTGTTCCAAGAGTGGTTCTGGTATCGTATTGGAGATGAAGGACCTGAGCAGTCTATCGATACTCTCACCCTAGATCTTTTCGGAGCCACAGATACTAATTTCGACGGCGACGATGATACCCTCTTTGCCAGATATATCCACGACCTCTTTGAACTAACTATTAAGTGGAGTTTGGATGGTGGCGCTATTGGTAGTAATACGTCTGACTTAGGAGAACAGATTAGCATCACCAACACCAGTGGTAGTAATCTAGCGTTCAACTTCTATGAGTACACTGACTTTGATATCAACGACAGCGCAGGCGATGATGAAGTTGAGTTTAAGAATTCTGGTGAACTAGGACAATTTTTCATACAGAGAGATGCTGGTTCTCAAGGTGGAGTATTCGAGATTGCCTTGGATCTGCCTCCAGCTATACAAGAAGCAGCATTCTTTGACGACACCATCAGCAAGCTGAATGATGGAGATGCCGACGACCTGAATGGCTTCGGTGGTCCGCTGGGACCTGGTGATCTTACCGCTGCGTGGCAATGGAAGTTCGACATTGCTGCTGGTGATACTGTTCAGATCAGCAAAGACAAGCAAGTTACGAAACAAGCACCTGAACCCGGAACAATCGGAGGACTCCTCGCAATTGGCACCTTCGGTATCGGTGTAATGCTAAAACGCCACCGCCAAGAAAAAAACAAGATTGACCTCTAAGCTAGAGCAAAGAAGTTAGGAAATTAAAGGCTTGACACCCTTCCCCCACTCACTCTTCAACCAGTATGGTGGGGGCTTTCTCATGGGAGCATTTATAGACCTGTTGCAAAAGTAGGAAGAGAGGGGGAGATGGGGAGAGAGGGAGAGGGGGAGGGGGGATGGGGAGACTAGACCTGTCTTGAAAATAATGTAGCTATTTCACCTACTAATTGGTATTTCAATCCAGAACTCTGTCCCCTCACCTTGCTTCGACAAGCACTGTAAAAAACCTCCATGCTTCTCCACCACAATGGAATGACTAATCGATAGTCCTAACCCCGTCCCATCCCCCACTTGCTTCGTCGTAAAAAACGGATCAAAGATTCGTCCCTTAATCGGGGCGGGAATACCTGAACCATTATCCGCAATCCTAATCCTCACCCTATCCTTTAGCTGTGGGTCTACTGATGAAGTGACCTCACCTTCATTCCTAACTACTTCAGTGCGAATCGTAATAGAAGGAATTACTCGTTGTCCATTGTTTTTTGTTGACCACTGACCACTCTCAAAAGCATCGATCGCATTACTCAATATGTTCATAAAAACCTGGTTCAATTGTCCCGCGAAGCAATTCACTAAGGGGATATCACCGTACTCTTTAATCACTTCAATATCGGGTCGAGTTGCTGTCTCCTTCAATCGATGCTCCAAGATTAACAACGTGCTGTCAATCCCTTGGTGAATATTGACCGCTTTCCTCTCCGCTTGATCTAACCGGGAGAAGTTACGCAACGATAGAACAATTTGATGAATACGGTCAGTACCCAATTTCATAGAAGACAGGATTTTAGGCAAATCTTCAGTGATAAAATCCAAATCTATCGCTTCGGCTTGCTCTTGGAGCGCTGGAACTGGATTAGGGTAATGGTCTTGGTAAAGAGATAGCAGTTTAAGTAAGTCTTTAGCATGATTACCAATATAGGTCAGGTTGCCATGGATAAAGTTAACGGGATTATTAATTTCATGAGCAATACCAGCCACTAATTGTCCCAAACTCGACATTTTTTCAGTTTGAATTAATTGAGCTTGAGTGCGCCGTAACTGCTGTAGAGTGTGGCGAAGTTGTTGATTACTGCGTCTCAGCGCCTCCTCAACTTTCTGACGCTTAATCATCCCACGCTCTAACTTTGATAGATTAATCCGTAACTCCATCTGAGCCATAACTTGATGCCCTAAAATCCGCAATGCTTCTAACTGTTTAGGACTCAGAGTGCGTGGAACCCGGTCAATAACGCATAGAGTACCTAAAGCAAAACCATCTGGTGTCACTAATGGGGAACTCGCATAAAACCGTATTTTTGGATCAGTTGTAACCAGAGGATTAGTTGCAAACCGCTCATCTTCTAACGCATTTGGTACTACCAAAAACTCATCTGGTTCCAAAATAGCATGAGCGCAGAACGCTAGTTCTCTGGGGGTTTCCGTTGCATCCAAACCAACTTTTGATTTGAACCACTGTCGATGAGCATCAACTAAACTAACTAAGGCAATCGGAGTGTCGCAAATATGGCTAGCTAAAGCAGTTAAATCATCAAATCCAACTTCCGGAGGTGTATCCAGAACTTTATAGCGATCGAGCGCCTTTAGTCTAGCCTCTTCATTATCAGGTAGCGGTGCTGGTCTTGCTCCCTGCGTCAGTTTGTTGGTAGGGGTAGTTGGGGAAATTGGGGTTGTTGTTTGCTCAAAAGTAGGTTCATCTTTTTTAGCGACTGATGACTCCCTTTGCTGCCTTAACGAATCTTGCCTTTTTTTGAGGAACTTAATATTAAAGGTTTGCATACAACGTTGGAGAAACCTTAGTAATTTTTTAACAATTGTCTTGAGCATGATCAGCGTTTCGGCATTCAAACTGCTAACTTAAGATTTAGTTAAAGGTAACAGAGAACACAGAATTGGCAACAAGGACTAGATAGTTTGAAGGCATCTTAGGTTAGGAGGTTATCAGGCTCAACACCAAGCGATACTGTTCTGTATTATCTGCCCTTGGTTTGCCATCACTGCCAGGATAAAAAATATTGGATTCAACTGGCAAAAAGGGATTCATCGATTTTTACCCAGCTTGTCTATCACTTAATTCTATAATCCTAGGGCTGATTCATGAATCTCTAAATAGGATGATGCCAATGCAAGCAAAAATCCTGACGATTGGACATCGCGGCTATATATAGCATTTCCATTTTGGTGAGGTACAAAACTCATCCCTTTAAGGCAGACGGCAGACGGCAGAAGGAAAGAAAGGAAAAAGAGAAGCTAAAAACTGTACCTCATGACTATGAAAAATGATATAAACCAAGTCCGCAAGGTAACGACTCAAGATTTTGCAAAGATTTAAACTCATACCCAATTGCTAAAGATGTAAATCTAAATATGTTCTCTCACCCAACCTCTAAATTCCCGTATCGCTTGACTACGACCCACACTTAGATTCTGTTTAACCGTTTGATTAATCACTTCAATAATAGGAATACCAGGAAAATTAGGACTAGAATTTGATTCAACGTACTTTCCATCTTGCAGCAAATTAATTTGTAATCCATTCCGAGTATATCGCCACAATTCAGGTACTCCCAACCGTTGATAATTTTCAAACTTAGTGCGAGACGTAATATCAATTTCTATCGCTAAATCTGGCGGTGGATCGACCGTTAAATCTATCCTATTTTTACCAATAACCGCCTGATAATTTTTAATATAAAAACAAGTATCTGCTTCTATTGCCTGCTTCATTTGTTCACTTTTAAACGTCGTTGAACCCAACGCTTCAAAGCTAATTCCTAGTTCTTCTAAAAGAATCTTGACTAAATCACCAATAATTTCCTTATCTTTCTCATGCTCCGGCAAAGGAACCATAATTTCTAACATCCCACTACTATAAGAAATTCTAGCTGCCCGACGTTCTCCCAATTCGTCTAAAATCGTTTCAAATTGTTGCCAGCTAACATCCTGAATTAAGACTTGATGACCCGGTTGTACGATAATCTGTTTGAGTGCTAATTGCATAATTTTTAGTGATTTTTTCTATTTCACATTACTCCCTCTCCACCCCTCTCATTCTCCCCTAAAAGGGGAGAGGACAGAGGACGAAGCCTTTTCTTCACGGGAGGGTTAGGGAGGGGTTGCGAGGGATTGATGCAAGAGGTCTAATAAAAAAATTGTAGGAGAAAAGCATTGCTCTTCCCCTACAACCTATTTGAGATTAATTGATTGAATTAGCGATCGCGCCCCCCAGGAGTACGTCCGCCTTCATCATTACTACCACCATGGGGCTGGGAATTGCCTGGATCAGCGCCCTCTGGGCCATTTCCTATTCCTTGGTTAGCGTTGCGATTCTGATTATTTCGGCTTCCGCGATCATCGTCGTCATCGTCATCATCGTCATCATCGTCGTCATCGTCATCATCGTCGTCATCGTCATCATCCCCGTCATCGTCATCACCACCGTCATCATCACCACCATCTACTGGGCAACTTCCACCAGCAGGACATTGTTGCTCGTCTTCATCGACATTGGTGTCATCATCATCTGGGGTCGTGGTGTCGTCATCAGGCATCGTAGAGATATCATCATCATCTCCATAGCAACCACCAGTCTGACAAACAGTCTCAGTTTCCTCATCGGGAATCTGACGCAAACCCACCAAACCTGGGAAGCAGCGACTGCTAGGTCCAACCAGCTTGTAGCCTTGGCGACCTAGAGTACTACCCCGACTCGTGCGAGTGGCAATAATATAGCGATTCCCTTGAGTCTCTTGGTAATTAACATTGATCCGCCCTTGAACGGTACTGACGCTGTTGAAGCGCATGGAGTTAGAGATTGAGAATTGAGAGCGAGCAGTACTGGAAGACCCAGACAAACCTGATACATTGGTGTTATAAGGATTGCCGCTTCGTCGAGAGTTAGAGCTAGCTTGGGCTTCGGCTTCAGCCCGTGCTTGGGCTTCGGCTTCGGCTCTGACCTGTGCGCCTGTAGTACCAGTACCATCGAATATCAGGATGGTATCGCCACCGCTGTACTCAATCTGGTTATTGTTGTTAATAAATATTGTGGTGCCACCGAAAGCGATATCGTTGTCGATATCTAAGTTAACGGCGCAGACATTACAAACTGACGTGGTTTCATCGTCATCATCCGATCCAAAGGAATCATCAAACTCATAGCCGTCGTCACCCTCGGTATCGATATCACTGACATCACTTAATCCAGGAAACGCCCGGAAACCGATACTGGTAGCCTCACCTTTGAATTTGCCGCCTCCCTGCTCAAACTCGTACTTGATGTTTCCGTCTTCACCAATACTGCTGAACGCTATTCCCCGCGTACCATAAGCAGAGAATACCGAAGCAAAACCTAGTTCACCTTCTTGTTTGCCTTGAATCTTGAACTTATCTAAATCAAACCCATCATCAATTTCAGCTTCGGTAGAGATTCCACCGAGAGTTGCATCGACAATACCGCCCTCACCCCTAATCCTAAATCTGAATCCTCGTGAACCTGCGCCAGCCGTTTGGATCTCAAATTTCTGGTTAGCCTCGCCAACAAAGCGTATTCCACCCTCTACTGACTCACTATCAAACAAATAACTTCCTGCTGCTAAGTCTTCCCCTTCAAATTTGAACTTGATCCGTTGCTCAATAGTACCTGAATCCGGGGGGGGGGTACCACCGCCAGAGTCACGGAACCTCAGTGTTGGAGGCAGATCGATTAGACCGCTATCAAGATCAGCCGCAAAGTCTCCAACTTGCAATTCACCACCTGTAGCGATAAATTCATTACCTTGTACAGTCACATTTTGAAGACCCGGTAAGAAAACCAGTGGTGCTTCACCTAGAACGGCTGGAGAAATTAATGCCCCTGGCACATTAAACTGTTCACTAAACGAATCGAGAGTAGCGTTAAGAACCGTGTCTCTCCCTGAGAAGGTGACAAGACGACCCGTTTGAGTAAAACCGACCCCGGAAAGTCCACCTTGCAGGATAAAAGTATCTCCCCGGTCAGGAGTGCGGTTATTATTTGTATCGGTAAACCTAGCCGCAGTCGGTACAAACCTAGACCGTGTTGTCACACCGTTGGGACTCTCAATCCGGAGTGTTCGGACACCCACATCAAACAACTCAATCTTGCCTTGGGAATTGGGTGTTCCGGGCATCATTCCTGGTGTCATGCCTGGAACAAAAAATGCGGCATCACCTGTGACTTCACCCCCAGTCACTTCAACTTGTGCCCTAGCCCCAGGAGCAATTGTAAGAGCTAAACTGCCAACTATACCTAAACCAAGGATGTAGCGAAGGGATTTGAGAACCATTTCAAGACTCCATCAGTAAATAAACAAAACGAACAGAAGGTTCTTCCTAACTTCGAGACTCAACCGAACATAGTTGTAAGTTCGGATTTAATCCTGAACAGAGTCAGATCCCGAAGTATCAATAAAGGAGAAGGGATAGACTACCCTCACGACTGCCTTAGCATCACTAGGGGGTGTCCACAGGTCAAACTTTGGATAGTCCTGGTAATCTAGTTAGGCTGTCATATTCCTGAGACGCTCCCCTCTAAGTACAGTTCCCCATTGGGCGTAGCTTTACAAGAACTTTATAAAGCACTCAACTCCAGATGGGGTATAGAGTTTGAAGCAAGAGAAGCCTGAGTTATGAGTGTTGAATAAATTATAGGACTATAAGTAGGGTGGGCAGTGCCCACCTTACTCCTATACTCAAAACTCACCCACTCAAAACTCAAAACTCTCTAGAACGTGAAGGTAGTACGGATCGCACCAATGGTAATGGTGTCATTGTCATCGTTATGCAGGGGATTAAAAATCACGATTACCCCTGGTGTAATGCTGATATTGTCCGATACCTGCCAACGATAAAACACTTCGACGTGAGTGGTTGTATCCGGTTGACTGCCATCATCATCAGCCCTATCAGTAAACAAGGCAGGAATGTTTCTGGGATCGCCATCATCATCGGTGACATCACTGTCAATAATTTTCGGAGGCTGACCGACATAAATACCACCTAAATTTCCTTCGCCAAACAAGTCCGGGAAATTCAAGAATGCCATCCAGTTAAAGGTTTGGACATCTCCGGAATCATCTTTAAAGTTAGAATCCGTATAACCTGCCCAACCCCCAAAGGTGATTCTTGGTGTCGCTCGCCATTCTAACCCTGCACCGAACGCATTGGTATTAATCGGCGCTCGTTCATCAGCATCACTAAAGGAAACAACCTGGTCATCCCCCACGCCAGTACCTAACCGTCCGAAGGGAGAGTAGGCGTTAATGTATTGGAACGAGACATCGATCGCATCTGTGGGAGACACCACAAACTGCAATCCAGCCGAGGTTTCCCCATCATCATCCCCAAATATCCCATTATCATCCGGCTCGGAGGGATTGCTCGCTGAGTACACACCCTGTAAACTCAAACGAGTAGCAACTTGGAAATCAAAGCCAATCCCACCGCTACCATTCCCAACGTTAATAATGGGGTTGCGTTGAGCAAAGCTAGACAGGGGACCCGAACCCGCACTTTCGATCCGATTGACTCCCCGGAAGACGTTAACAGGATTAACCCCTTCTGGTCCAACGATAAGGGCTAGATTACTGCCAAATAGACGGCGGAAGTTGAGGTCAGTCAGTTGTAAGTCGTTATTGTTGTCGCCTTCATATCCCAAGCGCACGTAATTTCCCAATGTATCCGGGAAACTACTGAGATTTCCATTACCCGCTTGAAAACTGGTGAGCAAAAGGCTACGAGGTCCAAATTGAGTGAACAAACTCAACTGCACGTTGTCAATTAACGTAACATTTGTATCTTCGTCTACTTGAGTACCAGCTAATTGAAATTCATTATCTTCAGTGCGTCCTTGAATCCCAAATATTGCCTGTCCAAAGAGTTTAGTCGTTGTCGAGAACTGATTATCCTCAAACGAAGCAACCCGACCTTCCAAATTATCAACTCTTGCGCCCAGTGTCGCCAGTTCTGCTTCAAACTCCTGAATTAACCGTCGCAACGATTCTAAATCTCCCTGACCCGTACCAGGCTGTCTTCCCGCAATGATCCGTTCCATTTGCTGCAAACACGCATTCAAACCCGCTGCAAATTCATAGCGGGTCATGGCACGATTACCTCGGAACGTCCTATCCGGATACCCCGCAATACAACCATACCGTTCCACGAGCGATCGCAATGCTTCATAAGCCCAATCTCCCGGAGACACATCTCGCAACTGGGTTACATTGGTCACTTGACTCATCGGGTCATTTTCGTCCAGTTCCGGTTCTAGCGGGTCTTGCAGAAGGCTATCCATCGACTGCGGTTCCCTACCTTCTCCTTTCTCTGGCAAGCTTTGAGCTTGAAGGTAATTAGGATTCGTTAAATCCTTGACTTTTGTGTGATTAAATGCTTCAACCGAATCTTCATTGGTTTGCAACTCAACCCCAAACTGATCGGGCAAAGTTTGAGAATCGGTTGGCGTAGCAACAGCAACTGGATCAACAACAGGTTCCAATGACTCAACCACCGTGTTGTCAGTCGTAGCGATCGCCGCCTCCACCTCTGGTAACTCACTCTCCACAACCGAAGGTTCAAGATTCCCCTTCCCGATTTCCCCTTCCCCATTCCCCATTTCTAACCGGGGTAAGGACTTCACTAATGTTGTCTCATTGACCTCAGAGGCAGAAAATTCTTCCAATAAAGGCTCAACTGGTGTAGCTTGAGCAGGCAATAAATTAGTAACCAAGCAACTTAAGGTAGCTGCTATCAAAGCTGAAGACTTTGTTTTGTCAAAGTTCAGACCAGATTTCACAGTACGATACTCCTCAAAAAAACCACATTCGCGTTGATTCTAGCCAAAAGTTGAGTTTAATCGCCAACTAGCTATTTATTCCTTTCCCAGAGGCATTCAATTTTGGATTGTTCTTGGCTGTTGGTTGTTCCTTGTCCATTATTAATTAACCGTCCATGAATAACAGACAACCCATCCGTTACATCCGTTACCCAATCCGCTGCCACTCCCTACCCTACCCAAAGATAATCTCAAGAGTCAAAATTTTACTCCAAATCTGAGAATTCCTTGTCATTTCGTAAACAATCTGCAACTAATCTCATCTAAGAGCGCTATGATCTAATTCATTTAGTTAAGGAAAGGTGAGTATGGGCGAATCCAAACGCCGTAAAGAGGCACTTGGAGACAAGTATGGCAAAGAAGCAAATATCTTTCCCTGGCTACCCATTACCAAAAGTCAGGGGGAACAATTTGTCAAATGGGCAAATCGGGGTGCTTGGATTGGAATCAGTTTTTTGGTCGTGTGGTGGTTGATCGTGCGGTTGATCGGTCCCGCTTTTGGGTGGTGGCAGATCTCTTAATCTCCTCAATCAGCCCATTAAAGTAAAGCTTGGGAGAGCATTGAACCCCTCACACAGGTTCAAAGATAGTAGGTAAACGTTAGTTATATTTATGGGTTGTTTTGAGGATTTTTTCAAATCCCAGAAGAGGTCTTCATTGAAAAGTCTGTCTTGAGATAGTGCTTCAAGCCGCAAGTTAGACCTAGGATGCGAGGATGCAGTTTGTAGCGAAATCTGATTTCCCTAGAAAGCGATCGCTCCCGTCTGTAAAGTCTGATCTCCAGGTTGTAGCAATTTATTAGGTTGAGGTTTCCGGTTTTCAGGTCAAGCGTTATCCCATACCCTCTACGACCTACCCTCTACCTCCTCATCTGGGTGACGTTCTCAAATTATCAACCAACCTTGACCAAAAACTGAACGTGGAATTCTTAAGAAAGTATAAAAGTGTAATAGTTTAGGAGTGGTGTTTGGAGGCCAAACGTGTTTATACGACTTGCAGAGCAACACCGTGAATTTGTCCAGGATCTCGTGATGAATCTTCAAGCCTTGGCGATCGTACTCGAAAACCGAGGCTATCTGGCATCTTGTTATACCTGCGGTAGCCAGATGAATAGTGCATCCTTTATGGTTAGCTTGGGGGATAATCATCTGATTCGCTTTTTGGTATCCGATTACGGGATTACCTGGACAGAAATGCGGGATGATCGGGAATTGATGAAGTTGGAAGGAGCAGAGGCAATCAGCCAATTGCAAGACCTTGCCAATCTCGTTAAATATCAAGTGCGGACTGGTGATCCTCGCTCTCCGGTAAGTAATCTGGTGTAAAGGTATGGAGGGGGAGAGGGGGAGAGGGG
>DNGI01000267.1:0-1200 GCA_003486645.1 Cyanobacteria bacterium UBA11370
AATTTGTACCTCATGAGTATGAAAACCGCTATATTAGAGCTGAGAATTTATTCTCTGGCGGTTGTTGGGACTTTCGCAAGAGGTCTAATCCAGAACCTCAGAGTTTTCGCAACGGTTCCCAATGAATCACATCCTCTAATAAAGCTTTATAACCCGCTATATTAGGATGAAGTCCATCAGGAGATAGGCGCTTAGAAAACCAATCTGTTCCTCGATTCATCCAACTCTCAAAAACATCCAAATAAGGAATCTGACGCTTCAAACAAGCAAGGCGAGTGGCTTCTTTATAGCGGTACTGATCGGCATGACTGTAGTACAAACAATCCAGAAACGGCATCTTAGTTTCATCTACTGGCACCATACCCACAAATAATACTGGACACAGTTGTTGGGCTTGGTCAAGTAACTTTGCGAGTTCGGATTGGAATGTATCAAAATCCGTATAATTCCGCCCGTTGGGATGCCCTAAACGCGCCGAGTCATTCACACCCACCGAAAGGATAATTGTATCTGGAACGCGATTTTTCAGCTCACCGCGACGGCGAAATTCATGTTCGAGACGTTCCTCAACTTGGCGGATACCATCCCCTCGCACACCCAAATTATAGAGGACGTGACCTGGACTATCGGGTAACATCCACTGACGGCGCAGTCGTTCTACCCAACCCCCCCCTTCGGGATCGCCAAAGCCATAAACGAGGCTATCTCCTAGAACCACTACTTTGAGGGGTTGTCGATGGGTTTGATACAACGGCTTTACGCTGCCACGGGCAAGTGTTTGCATAAACGATAGTACCTAGTCAGTTGATTGTTAACAACTCGACACATTTACAAGACTTTACACAATAGTACGCTATTCTCTGTACAGATAGATAGTTGGGTGAGCGATCGCCCTGTTGGGGTAAGGCAATGGGAACCCAAGCTGCACCTCCTACTAAGTTAGATTCAAACGCTAACACATGGGCACGGGACTAGGGCTTAGGAGTATTGAGAATTACCTCCTAGAACACAACTTAGTATCAAACGGCTATCCAGAGTTGGAATTATAGCCAATGTACTCCTATTATCAGCATTAACAGCTCCTTGTCGCCAAAAGTTTAACCCCTTCATCAAATCTTTAAATCTGCGCTCAATTTGTCCTTTGCCAGGGGTGCATCCCAAAGTTACAAATTGCCTACAGCGTCGAAGTCTGAGGCTATA
>DNGI01000267.1:1473-5774 GCA_003486645.1 Cyanobacteria bacterium UBA11370
GCGGACATCGTTTGTGTAGCCGCGATTTCCTTTTCAACAGGTACTTTTGCAAAAACGGGATGCTCCCTTTGTCAGCGCCTGATGACTGATAAATTGCACCAATTGGGATTATTCAGGCAAGATAATGACAAGGAGTTGAGACTATAGAAGTTTATCTGAACTCCTAAATTCCTGACTCCTGACTCCTGACTCCTGAACTCCTCAACGACTTCGTTGTATATCATGGCGAAAAAGCACAAGAACGGAAAAATCACGGATCAAACAGACTCCCTCATAAAAGAGAAGGAGAAAGCCAAAAAAGTAGAAAGCAAACTCAAGAAACTTAAGAATGAAGTATATGAACGAGAACTGAGTCGGCTTCAGGTTGAGTTAGTCAAATTACAAGAATGGATCAAACATAAAGGATTGAAAGTTGTTGTTGTCTTTGAAGGACGGGATGCAGCAGGAAAAGGCGGCGCAATTAAACGGATCACTGAATGCCTAAATCCGCGAGTTTGTCGAGTTGTTGCCCTCGGTACGCCAACTGAACGAGAGAAAACCCAATGGTATTTTCAACGCTACGTTCCTCATCTACCAGCAGCGGGAGAGATGGTTCTTTTTGACCGGAGTTGGTACAATCGTGCGGGTGTTGAGAAGGTGATGGGATTTTGTACTTATGAAGAATATGTAGAGTTTTTGCGCTCCTGTCCTGAATTTGAATGTATGATTCAACGGTCAGGAATTATCTTGATCAAATATTGGTTTTCTGTCAGTGATCAAGAGCAAGAACGACGCTTCCAAAAACGAATCGATGATCCAACCAAGCGATGGAAAATTAGCCCAATGGATCTAGAATCTCGTGCAAGATGGGTGGAGTATTCCAAAGCTAAAGATGAAATGTTTGCCGCTACGGATATCCAACAATCCCCCTGGTATGTGGTAGAAGCGGATGACAAAAAAAGCGCTCGCCTCAATTGTATCGCTCACCTGTTGAGTATGATTCCGTACCAAGATTTAACCCCCGATCCAATTAAATTACCACCCCGACAGCAGGAACTTGATTATGTCCGTCCTCCCTTATCTACACAGACGTTTGTACCAGATGTCTATTAATGAATCATGGGGAGTGGGGGCAAACAATCAACAACTAACAACTGACAACTGACAACTAACAACTGACAAAAAGCGCTTATGCTTGAGCGCAGTGATTAATCCCTACTCAACTGTTATCTCATTCGTAAGATACATTTCCTTAGATAGAGGTTTATCTGTAACTGAGGTAGTAAACTGGCTTCATGGCAAGTGTTCAACTACACCGACACATTGCTACTGACAGGACATCAAACTTTATAGCCTCTACTCGCTAGAGGCTTTTTCGTATTTATACTAATAAAGATGTACCCCCGCTTACTAAGATCTTAGACCTAAGAAGCAGGGGTAGAGCTAACTGACAGAACAGCAAACTCAATCCTCACTTTAAGCATATTTTTAGAATTTATCCCCTACTAGAAGGACTATATCCAATGAGTGAGTCCTCAGTCGATCAATGACAGAATTTATACTAAGCTGCGGTTAAGGATGTTATTTAGCTGTTTATGAGAGGGGGAGAGAACCTTACGCGTTTGAATGCAACTGTGTATTCACTCAAAAATCCAAACTCCACATCTT
This sequence comes from Cyanobacteria bacterium UBA11370, assembly GCA_003486645.1. Taxonomy (GTDB): domain Bacteria; phylum Cyanobacteriota; class Cyanobacteriia; order Cyanobacteriales; family Coleofasciculaceae; genus UBA11370. The sequence goes on from DNGI01000267.1 coordinate 3,121, forward strand.
AGCAGTACTCGCGTTAAGGTTAAAGAACAGGTTCCTAAAATTTTGAGGAAAAGCGATATGACTGCTACATTAACAGCACCTCAATCAATCGCATCTTGGTTAGGTGACGAAGCTGAAAACCTGCTGACTTACAAAGCAAAAGTTGACAAACAACTTTTACATTTACCTAGTTCGGATTGGGTCGATCGCATTTTTGGCAATAGCGATCGCTCCCCGCAAGTGTTACGCAGCCTTCAGCAGTTATACTCAGCAGGACGGCTGGCAAATACAGGCTATCTTTCTATTCTGCCAGTAGACCAGGGGATTGAACATTCTGCGGGTGCTTCTTTTGCCCCCAACCCAACCTATTTTGACCCAGAAAATATCATCAAACTTGCTCTCGAAGGCGGTTGTAATGCAGTTGCAACAACTCTCGGAGTTTTGGGTATGGTTTCTCGAAAATATTGCCACCGCATCCCCTTTATTGTCAAACTCAATCACAACGAATTGCTGACCTACCCGAATCAATTTGACCAGGTAATGTTTGCTAGTGTTGAGCAAGCTTGGAATTTAGGGGCGGTAGCCGTAGGTGCTACGATTTATTTTGGTTCTGAACAATCTACGCGTCAGATTCAAGACGTTAGCCGCGCCTTTGCCCGCGCCCACGAACTCGGTATGGCAACTATCCTCTGGTGCTACCTCCGTAACAGTGCTTTTAATCAGGATAAAGACTATCATGTTGCGGCTGATCTCACAGGTCAGGCGAACCATTTGGGTGTTACGATTGAAGCCGATATTATTAAACAGAAATTGCCGGAATGTAACAATGGTTACGGTGCAGTTGCTAAAGCATTGGGTAATAAATATGGTAAAATTCACGAACGAGTTTATTCTGAACTCACAAGCGATCATCCCATTGACCTAACTCGCTATCAGGTACTTAACTGTTACGCAGGTCGTGCAGGTTTGATTAATTCGGGTGGTGCGTCTGGGAAAAATGATTTTGCCGAAGCGATACGTACGGCTGTAATTAACAAACGGGCTGGAGGTTGTGGACTCATTTCCGGTCGCAAAACCTTCCAACGATCCTTTGAAGAAGGGGTTAAGCTGTTCCACGCGATTCAGGATGTTTACTTATCCCCTGAAGTAGCGATCGCCTAATGGATGAATTATGAATTATAAATTATGAAATTAAAATGTCCTTAGAGTTGGCTGTATTCTTGATTAAGAAAACCCTAAGTTGCTTTTCTGAATTGTGAAATTTAGGTTTCATGTTTCATAATTCATGATTCATAATTCATCAATGGACAAAAGACTTCGGACTATCCCAAAGAAACGTAGACTCAACCAAGAGAGACGATTTCAGATTATTAGAAAAGGGTCAACCCACTCCCATTGGCACGATCCTTACCATTTGCTCCTCACTCTTGACTGGCCTTGGTTTTTTGGATTAATTGGAGTGGGCTATATCATTGTTAACGCCCTGTTTGCTCTTTTGTACCTAGCAGCAGGAGATTGTATTGAGAATGCCCGCCCTGGTTATTTCTGGGATGCCTTTTTCTTCAGCGTTCAGACGATGGCATCTATCGGTTATGGTGCCATGTATCCCCGTTTGGAGTGTACTTATACCAATATTCTCGTTACCATAGAAGCACTGACGGGTTTGATGGGATTAACGATTGCCACGGGTTTGATGTTTGCTCGCTTCTCTCGCCCTACCGCTAGAGTTCTGTTCAGTCGGGTGGCGGTGATTGCTCCCCTTAATGGCATACCAACCCTAATGTTCCGTACCGCGAATGAGCGCCACAACCAAATTTTGGAAGCTCAGTTGGGCGTAAGCTTGGTGCGTAATGAAGTGAGTTTGGAAGGAGAATCGATTCGTCGCCTGTACGATCTTAAACTGGTTCGCAGCCAAACGCGCATCTTTGCACTGACTTGGACGGCGATGCACCAAATTGATGAAAGTAGTCCTCTGTATGGAGCGACACCGGAGTCACTGGCTGAGGCGGAAACAGAAATTGTGATTACGCTCACGGGTCTTGATGAAACAGTATCACAAACTATTCACGCTCGTCACTATTACAATTTAAAAGAAATTGTTTGGAATATGCGTTTTGTCGATATTTTATCAAGGGGTAGAGATGGGCAGCGGATTATTGACTACACTCACTTCCATGATGTTATGCCTGTATGAGTGAGATTGGGAAAGAGAAGAGAGAACTTGATAACAAAAATGCGATCGCTCGGAGTATTATCAATACTTGAGTAAACGAGCCTAATTAAACCGAACACCAAGTTCCGACTCTCAGGTAATTTTCAAATCCCTATGTTGTCTACCCGTCCTTTTCGCCCCTTTGCCGCAAAAATATTCTTCAATTAACAAATATCTTAAAAGTAGCCAATCTCTTGACCGTCGCAAAATAGATGAGTACAATATAATTCTCTCAATAGAAACTTTGGGCAAAACTTAATACTTGCACTTAATGCCAGTTTATCAACGAGTGCATTCAACCTATTTTTTAATGTATTCAAAACCGTATGAGTATGAACTTGGGTAGAGTGCAGCTTTTAATGATTCAGGGGTCATAAGCTGTTCGTCATTTAAACCTGATTGTCAATAATTACAGAATCCTTGTAGTGCGACCATCTTGGTCGCTACTGATACCCAATTTAAA
>DNGI01000267.1:5905-28074 GCA_003486645.1 Cyanobacteria bacterium UBA11370
TTGTCAATAATTACAGAATCCTTGTAGTGCGACCATCTTGGTCGCTACTGATACCCAATTTAAATGCGTGACAGCTTATTTGCCGTGAAAATTGCACTTATTCATGATTATTTAACTCAAAGAGGAGGGGCAGAGCGGGTCTTTGAACTGCTGTGTAAGTATTTCCCCAACGCTGATATTTTTACATCGATATATGCTCCCCATCGCACTATCGATTTAGGAAAGCGTAAAGTTAACACTACTGTACTTCAGTACATCCCTGGAGCAACCAAGTATTTCAGGCTATTAGCACCCTTGTATTATCCAGCGTTTCGAGCCTTAGATTTGCAAGACTACGATCTGATTATCAGTAGTAGTAGCAGCTTTGCTAAGGCAGTGCAAAAAAGACCAGGAGCAAAGCATATTTGCTTTTGTCATAATGTCCCTCGCTTTCTATGGGATACAAAGGTTTATCTGCAAAACTATGGACATTACAAGTCTTTTTATCCTATACTTGAAGCACTATTTAAGCCCATGAGAAATGTTGATTTAATTTATGCTCATGAGCCAGATATTTACATTGCTAACTCAACTACTGTAGCGGATCGCATTTACAAAATATATGGCAAAAAAGCAGGGGTGATTAACTACCCAATCAATGATCGCAAATTTGTTTTCTCAGACCAAAAAGAAAATTTTTATTTAGTATCAAGTCGCCTGCTGAGTTACAAGCGGATTGATGTGATTATTGAAGCGTTTAATTGGCTGGGATGGCCATTAGTCATATTAGGTAATGGGCCAGAACGAGAGCGTCTGGAGTCCAAAGCTTTGGGAAATATCCAATTTTTGGGATATCGCAGCGATGAGGAGCGCTCTGAGTTAATGGCAAAAGCTCGTTCTGTAATCGTTGCAGGTTTAGAAGACTATGGATTAGTGCCAGTCGAAGCCAATGTGAGTGGAACACCAGTCATTGCCTACGGTGCAGGGGGTGTATTAGATACTCAGATAGCTGGAGAGACAGCCGTATTTTTTAACAAACAAACCCCAGACGCTTTACAAGCTGCCCTCCTCGAAGCGAGTCAAATATCCTGGAATTATGAAAAAATTCGAGACCACGCCCTAAGTAATTTCTCGGAAGAGGTTTTCTTTAGAAAAGTTGAGAAACTGATGCAAAACGTTTGTGATATAACGCTGTTAGATGGGATTAATTAACTGTTCAAGTTGAGCGCAATAGCTGTGATACAAAGCAATCTTCCTGGGGATGAAACAAATTTAGGGTATGGGCAATTGTTTTCCATATTGCTGCGTCGGCGCTTTTGGATGTTGGGTGTATTTTGTGGAGTCTTGGCGATCGCTATCCCAATTGCTCTTAACAAAGAACCGACCTATCAAAGTTCGATGCAGCTATTGATAGAGCCTTATGTTCAACAAAAACAAGAAGGTAAACCACAAACAGAAGAACAGTTTACGGACTCCAATGTTGAAGTAGACTATGCCACTCAGCTCAACCTGATGCGAAGTTCTCAACTCATTCAAAAAGCCGTAGATAGACTTCACCCTAAATACCCAGAGATCCAAGTCACTGACATTAAAGAATCCTTCTCTTTAACAGGTGTACAAGAAGAAGATACCGACATCAAGGACACCCAAACCAAGATCGTTAAAGTCGTCTACACCAGCAACGATCCGATCCAAACCCAAGACGTTTTAGCAGCGATTCAAACAGTTTATCAAGATTACAACCTGCAACAGCAGCAAGTACGCCTGACTGAAGGGTTAGCGTTTATCAACGATCAGTTACCTACCGCTCGTGACAATGTGATTCAGGCGGAGAAAGCCCTAGAGCAGTTCCGCGAAACTCAAAACCTGATCGATCCGGTGCAACAAGCAACCACGATTACTGACGCACTCAGCACCGTTGAACAAGAGCAACAGGCAATCCGCGCTCAATACCAAGAAACTCAGGCTCGTTACCGGGTACTGCAACAGCAACTGGAACGTTCTCCCCAAGAAGCGTTGACCTCATCTCGCCTCAGTCAGTCTCCCCGTTATCAAGCCCTACTCAACGAACTGCAAAAGACCGAACTCGCTATCGCCCAGCAACGGGTCAAATTTACCGATGCAGAACCCAGAGTAGAACAGTTGCTCGAACAACGTCAACGCCAACTCGCTCTCTTACAGGAGGAAGCCCAACGGGTATTAGGCGAAACGTCCACTCAAATTGCTTTCTCAACCCAAAACCTGCTCACAGAAGGACAACTCGGTAATAACGATCTGACTCTTTCTAGCCAGCTTGCAGAAGCTCAAACCACTCTCCAAGCACTGCAAGCTCGCGATCGCAGTCTTGCCATAACTCAGCAGCAACTCCGCGCCAAGCTCAATCGCCTACCCGAACTGATGGCGGAGTACGAACGCCTGCAACCCGAAGTGCAAATTAGACGAGATACCCTGCAAAAGCTACTGGAAGCGCGGCAAGAGTTAGGGATAGAAATTGCCAGGGGTGGCTTTAAATGGCAAGTTGTCGAACCGCCTAAACCGGGTAAACAAATGGGTCCCGACACTAGGCGAGACTTAATGTTGAGTGTGGTGGTTGGTTTGTTCCTGGGTGGACTGGCTGCCTTTGGACGTGAAGCCCTCGATGATGCCGTTCATAGCTCTGAAGAGTTGAAGCGGCAAGTGGCTCTGCCGTTGTTAGGAATTATACCTGAATTACCCCGGACTGGAGGGAGTGGATTGCTGGTGCATCTCCCCTTCCGCAGAACTCAAGTGGCAGCAGCTTCAACCTTGCCAATGGTTTATTGGCTTCCCTTTCGAGAATCCCTTGATCTAATTTACAAGCACATTCAACTCCTGAATTCGTCAGCGACTCTGAGATCTATTGTTGTCACCTCAGCACTGCCGAGTGAAGGAAAATCAACATTAGTGGTTGGTTTAGCATTTAGTGCAGCTCGTTTGCATCAACGAGTTCTGCTAATTGATGCTGATTTACGTCGTCCGTCGCTACACAAACAGCTCAATCTTGCCAATGAGCAGGGATTAGCGACGTTACTGGTAGAGGATAGCTCGATTCCCAGTCCGCAGCGCCTCTCATTATCGGGTTCAGAGATTGATGTGTTGACCGCTGGACCCATCCCACCCGATCCCGTCAAGCTATTGAGTAGCCAGCGGATGAGACAGCTCATGGCAGGGTTTGAGCAAAATTATGACTTGATTTTAGTCGATACTCCCCCAATTCTGGGCATGGTGGATGCACTTCAAGCCGCGTCATTTTGTAATGGTGTGGTGATTGTAGGACGGATTAGTCGAGTTACTCAATCCGAACTCACAGAAGCGATCGCCATGTTAAGCCACTTAAATGCGATCGGGATTGTCGCTAACGGCGCGAACGGTTCTACAAATCGTTACATTGCTTATGCCGAGCAAAACGGTAGTCCTTTGTTTCAACTCAACTAAGTTTTTTCACTGAGTCATCTAATCCTACCTAATCTATAGTTATGACACCCTCAACTCACGATCCAAATTCTGCTAACGAACAGCCACCGCGCGATCACAACCTCTGTCCTTGCACGCTCAAATGGCGACAGGGTAAGCTGTTGGTTAGGCGCTGGGCATCGCCCCAACTGTCCTATGTGCCTGTGATTGAGAGCGAACAATGGTTAAGCGATCGCTTAAAATGTTCATCGGTCAAGGCAATTTCCCTAGACCCAGCCTTGAGTGAAACAGAACTCCAACTTTGGGCGAATGCCTGCGAACAAGCTGGGAAGTCAGTGTTTTTACGGATCGCGTCAAAACCTAAATTGCCCAGAAAGCACAGTCGTTTCAGTTGGTATCTCAAATACCTGATTGACTGGAGTGCTGCCGCCTTATTAATCGTGGTTTTAAGTCCAGTTCTATTGGCACTAGCGGCGCTGATCAGTATTTCTTCCTCGGAACCCGTCTTCTTGTGCCAGTGGCGGGTTGGCAAACGAGGGAAGCTGTTCCGGATGCTCAAGTTTCGTACCATGGTTGTGGATGCGGAAAAGCTACACCATCAGATTGTGAGCGATCAGTCAGATTCGCATCAGTGTGAAGAGAACCCGCCTGTTACAGTCTTGGGACACTGGATGCGTAAGTGGAGTTTAGACAAACTTCCCCAGTTAATTAATGTGTTGCGGGGTGAGATGAGCTTAGTTGGCCCATGTCCTTGGACGCTGTATGATGTGGGGCAGCTTAACTCGAAGGGTCTGCGACGGCTGAATGTACGACCTGGAATGACGGGGGTTTGGCGGGTAAAAGCTCAATCAAATTTGCTCGATATCGAAGCGCTCAACCGTTGTGATTTGGACTATTTAATTAGTTGGTCATTGTGGCAGGATTTTAAGATTTTACTCATGATTTTTCCTAATGTGCTTTCGTTTTTTTATGCTTGTTAATAAGCGATTGTAATAGCCGTTTTTAGGATTCTTGACTTCCAATCGGCTATTCCGGAACCCTCATGCTTTTATTGACATAATAGATAGTCGAAGATTAACGCTCACTATGACCTTCAAACCGCCCAAGTTTTTCAAAAAAATCCTTAAAGCAACGAGTTTTTGGAAAACTAATTTCTGGATTATTAGAGAGTTTAAATACTTTCGTCGGATTGTGGTACTTGCCCTAGTCTTCACTGTTCTGGCTGCTGCTTCTGAGGGGCTTGGAATTGGTTTTTTTCTAACTTTTTTGCAAAGTCTAATCCATCCAGAGTCTACGCCAATTCGCACAGGAATTGATTGGTTTGATATCTCAATACTAGGAGTCAATGCTCCCATTAATGAACGGATTTATCGGGTATCCGGTTTAATTATCATCATTACCCTACTACGCCTCATTTTTATCTACTTAGAAAAAGTTTATACAAGTCTTGCGGGCAGCCGTCTAGTTCACCAATTACGAATCCGACTTTTTGAACAGCTTCAATCCCTTAACCTCAGTTATTTTACAAAGACGCGATCCGGAGAGTTAATCAATAGCCTCACGACTGAACCATGGCAGCTTTTGCAAGCGTTTGAGATGGTTTCATTAATGATAATTAGGGCATCTACAGTATTAGCTTATCTCTTGGCAATGGTATTGCTGTCCTGGCAACTAACGGTAATTTCTGTGATGCTATTTAGCTTGTTATCGGTAGGTATTTCAAATCTACTAAAACGAGTCCGAGAAATTAGTTTTGAAAAAACACGGGCAAGTGGTCATTATACTTCCGTGGCGCTAGAACTGATTAGCGGTATTCGTACAGTACAGGCATTCGCGGCTCAAAACTTTGAGAGACAGCGATTTTATAAGGCTAGTTCACATCTGTTAGATACTGAGGACAGATCCCGTAAATTACAAGCCTTAATAGAGCCGCTGACAGAAGGAATGGCAACTGCTATTCTGGTTGGTATGTTACTTTTTGCGTTTGCCAGGTTGATTCCAAGTGGGCAAATGCAGGCGGCTTCATTATTAACATTTTTATTTGTTTTGTTTCGGCTTATGCCCTTAATTCGTCAACTCAATGGACTGCGATCCAAACTCAACAATTTTCAAGGTTCTATCGCCAATATTAAAGAGCTACTGAGAACTGATAATAAGCCTTACTTAACTAATGGAACAATTGAGTTTACAGGACTAAAAAATGGGATTGAGTTCAGAGCTGTAGATTTCGGTTATGATTCTAATAATTTGATATTACATAATATCAGCTTAACGTTCAAGCAAGGGCAAATGACTGCACTTGTGGGAGCATCGGGTGCGGGTAAAACTACTTTAGCAGACCTAATTCCACGCTTTTATGACCCAACCCAAGGAATAATTGCGATTGATGGGATTGATTTGCGAGAGTTTGAAATTAGTTCCTTACGTCAAAAGATAGCAGTTGTTAGTCAAGATACATTCATTTTTAATACTTCGGTTCGAGATAACATTGCCTATGCTCTAGAAGGGGTAGAGGAATCTGCAATTTTGGAAGCGGCTCAATTAGCCAATGCACTAGAATTTGTCCAGGAGTTACCTGAAGGTTTTGATACCCGACTTGGAGATAGAGGAGTGCGATTATCTGGTGGTCAACGTCAACGAATTGCTATTGCTCGTGCTTTACTACGAAATCCAGATATTTTAATTTTAGATGAGGCAACAAGTGCCCTAGATTCTGTCTCTGAACGGCTGATTCAGGAGTCGTTAGAAAAGCTTTCTATTGGAAGAACTGTAATTGCGATCGCTCATCGATTATCCACAATTGCTGGTGCGGATAAGGTAGTAGTACTTGAGCAAGGTAAAGTTGTAGAACAAGGAAAATATCAAGAACTATTAGAACAACGGGGTAAGCTTTGGAACTATCATCAGATGCAGTATGAGTTAGGGCAAACAAATTAGGATTATCAACAAAATTAGCTAGAAATGAAGGATAAAACTTACTCTCGCCACTCCCCCTTTCTCAATTAGCAGGAAAACTATAAATGCGGTTATCAACTTGTATTACTACCCGAAATGCTCCAGATAGACTTAATACCTGTCTTGAGGCAATCTGGAATTCTCAAACTAAGCCTTATTCAGCTATTGTTTCTGATGATTCATCAGACAGCGAGATGGAACAAAAAAACCGCAAAATTGTTGAAAAATATCCGAGTACAACTTACATTATTGGTCCTCAACGGGGTGTTAATGCCAATCGCAATTGTGCCGTTAATGCCGTACCCGATACTGACCTAATTGCTTTTGTCGATGATGATATTTGGATTGACCCAGACTTTATTACTAAGGCTTTAAATAGATATAGCCAAATGTCTCCTCAAGATAGAGAGCGTACTTTTATTACAGGAATAAGTTATACCGCTTCTGGCCATGAAAAAAAAGGGGCTGCAAAGCTTTCATTTCGCGGATATTATCGTCCTAGTGATGGCGATCCGGAATGTGTACGCATTCATTCAGCGGTGTTTCCTCGCTCATTTTTTAATGAAGAACAGTGGGAAGAAAATGTTTTTTTTGGACAAGGGGATGCCATACTGTGTTTACGTGCTTTGAAGCGTGGCTATCGCATTTTGTACTGTCCTGAATTAAGGGCACTTAATACCCGTCCTGAAGGCGGTACTCTTGCTGTGGGAGGTGTAGGAAAACTGACAGATTATGACATTCATCAAATAGCAGCTAGATTGTATATCGGTATCAAACGCTATCGAGATTTATTCCCTAATCGTTTTAAACTCGTTGCTTTTTTAGTGATTTACTTCAGCCATATGACAATCTATTTATTGAAGAAAAGGGCTATTAAAGCTTGGCCTTTAATTATTGAACGTTCGCGTATTGAACAGTTGTTTCTGCTGTCTTCTCAAGATGAGGCTTTACGTTAAATTTAAAGCTATTAAAACCAGGAGTTAATTAATGAATAGCACGATAGATAAAAAAACAATGATGGATTTTCCTCTAGAAAACACATCTATACAGCTAGATCAACACAACCCTCTATTTATATACGGCTGTCCTAGGTCTGGTACTACGTTTCTAGTTAATTGTATAGCTAAATTAGATAATGTCGAGGCATTTACAGGTGTCCTAGCTCCAGCTCGATTAATGCATTTATTGGGAAGCAACCGACTTGATCCTGAAAATCAAAATGTGCTTCTATGGTGTATGCGCGATATTTTTTGGAAAGCATTCTGGAACCGACGATACTTTCCTTCAGAACGCCTCAATCAAGTTTTAAAAGGTAACAAATATTGGAAAGAAGCCTTTAATCCTTCGCCTTTTTCAGAATTTATTTTCGCGTACAAACAACCCTTTGCTGTATTTGCTGCCAAGGAACTTGCCACTCATTTTTTGGGTTCTAAATTTATACATATTATTCGGGATGGTCGAGATAGTGCCGACTCCATAGAACGAAAATATCCCCATACTTTATCTGATAAAGTAATGCAAAATCCATTATTTGCTCAACAAATCGTTTCAGAGATAGGAATACCCCATCAATGGCAACAATGGTACTTACCTTGGTGGCTTCCTGATGGTACTCAACAAGAGTTTGTAAAATTGTCTCAATACGAACGTTATATATGGTTGTGGAGAGAAATGGTGGAGCGAGGCAAATCTATTTCGGATATTGGAGATACCCGATATTTGGAAATCCGTTATGAAGAACTGGTACAAGATCCCCTGACTACAGGACAAATTATTTGCAAGTTCTTAAATACTAAACCTAATAAGCGGTTTGAAAAAAATTTACTAAAAGCGTCTATTAATTCAGTAGGTATTCATCGCAAAACTCGCTCTGAAGATGATATCAAGCAAGCTAATTATCTTGCTGAACCTTTATTACAATCACTCAATTATTTATAGGGTTAAATTGGAAATGTCACTGAAGATAGGGATGATTTCCTCAGACTTACCAGAAGCGGGAAAAAAACCTGGAGGCGTTGCTGTTGTTGTTCATGAACTGGCAAATGCTCTAGTTCGAGATGGAAATTATGTATGTATTTACTCACATACTCCTAAACCGAATGATGCTAACTATGTAGTAAAAACGATTCCCCAGGTGACAAAATCACGAACCTTTGCTAGACGTTTAATATTACCATTTCAAATGACCGTTTTAGACTTTAAAGGATTAGATATTGTACATTTACATGGAGATGATTGGGCATTTCTTTTTCGTTCTTTACCAACCGTTCGTACCTTTCATGGCTGTAGTTTAAACGAGGCTAAATTTGGCGACGTATTGAGGCGTAGATTAATGCACTTAGTTTATCATCCTCTAGAAGTATTGGCTAATACGTTTGCCACTGTTTCTGTTGGTGTGGGGGATGACACGGTGAAATTATTAGGCGCAAAGTATGTTATTCCAAATGGTTATGCAGAAAATTTATTTTATCCTGAACAGAAATCACCCAATCCAACAGCTATCGTGATTGGAACTTTAGAGGGACGAAAGCAATCAAAACGTGCTATTGAGCTGCTTTTATCTGTGCAAAAAGAGATCCCAAATTTAATAATTCATGCGGTAATTGATCAACCTTACAACCATCCATCTGTTCAAAATTGGCTTGGGATTTCTAAAGGGCAACTTGGCAAGTTAGTCAGAGAATCTTGGATTGGTGTATCGGCGACTCGCTATGAAGGATTTGGGACGTATTACCTGGAGTGGATGGCAGCAGGAACAGTCCCTATCACGCTTAGTAATATTGGTACAAAAAGTTTAATTGAAAATGCCCAAGCAGGTATCCTGGTTAGTAGGGAATCTGAATTACGAGAGGCGGTAGTCCTGATGATAAAAAACGCTGCTCTGAGAGAGAAATACTCAAAGAATGGAGTAAAAGTCTCAAAATTACTGACTTGGGATAATATAGCTACTCAATATATAAAAGTTTACTGGGAGGCTATTAACCAGAAAAAAATAAATTATATATCAGCAGAGTAATCAATTTCATCATTTGGTTAAACTAAGACTACTATTTTATAAACAAAAGAAATATTCCTAATGGAAACGCAGCCTAAAATCAATTTAATCTATATCGCTAGCATCGGTCGCAGTGGTTCTACACTCCTCGAATCAATGCTAGGAGCGCATTCTCAAATTGCTACTTGCGGTGAAATTCATATTTGGCCTCATGAAATAGTCCAACGTGGAGTTAGACTTTGTAGTTGCGGCAAGTCAATATTAGACTGTCCTTTCTGGATTGAAATGAAGCAGCGAGTCAACCCTCTCCATCAGCCTCAACCCCAAATTCACTTCTTCAGAGAACAGCATAATGCCGGAAAAACTTTAAGATTAAAAAGGCTTAGAGATTTCAATCCAAGAGAAGTTTATTCGCCAATCAAGGAGAGTATAAAAGTCTACAGCCAAAATAACTATCAAGTATTCCAAGCCTTTTTAGATGTTATGCAAGAAATTATTGGAGTTCGCTTCAATTGGTTGGTTGATGCTTCAAAAGATCCCTACCGTTTGCTCTGGTTAATCCGCTCAAATCTATTCAATATCAAAGTTTTACATGTTGTCAAAAATCCTTTTGGATTTGTTTATTCAGTGACTAAAAATTTACTCAAGGATGAAATGACTCAAGTTCACCAGCTTTTTTACGATACGGCTAGACAATCGGTAAAATGGTCAATTGAAAATCATCTCATCTCTCAAATAGCCCAAAACCATCTCAAACCAGACGACTATCTGCTGATTAACTACGAACAATTAGCCTCTAAACCTACCCAAACGTTCCAAAAGGTATGCGAATTAATTGGATGTAATTTTGAAGAGGAGGCGGTGAACAACTTCCGACAGGGTAGCCTTCATACTATTGCAGGTAATCCAATGCGCTATGAGAAAAAAGGAATTGTTTTAGATGAAAAATGGAAGACTTATTTGCCAAATTCTAGTCAGAGAATAGTAGAAATAATGACTTGGCTAAATCGAGCATACTATGGGTATGATTAGAAAGGATAAAAGGTGATATTATCTGAGTAATTGAATAGGTACAATCGCCAAAAACTAAATATAACTCGCTGTATAATTCCCTTAGTTATTCACCATTCAATATACGTCCATGCTTACGATCGCCACCCTCATTCCTACCTATCATCGCTCAAACGATTTAGTTCGCTGCTTGGACGCATTAAAAAAGCAAACTCGCTTACCCGATGAAGTATTAGTAATAGTTCGTGATACCGATACCGAGACTTGGATGTTTTTAGAAACCTTTGATCCTACGCCTTTACCCCTCCGTACCGTAACCGTCAAAATTCCCGGATTGATAGCGGCTTTGAACGCTGGTTTGGATATGGCAAACGGCGATATTATTTCAATTACTGATGATGATGCCGCACCTCATCCAGATTGGCTAACCCGTATTGAATCCCACTTTTTATCAGATGAAAAAATTGGTGGTGTGGGTGGGCGAGATTGGGTGCACCACGACACACACCTTGAAGACGGTAAACGTGAAATAGTCGGGCGAGTGCAATGGTTTGGACGTGTGATCGGAAATCATCATTTGGGTGCGGGTGAACCTCGTGAAGTTGATGTAATCAAAGGAGTGAATTCCAGTTACCGACGGAGTGCGATCGCCAACCTCCGTTATGATGAAAATCTGCGAGCATCTGGAAGTTCTACCTGCTGCGATATGGCAATGAGTTTAGCGGTGAGGAGGGCTGGTTGGAAACTCATTTATGATCCAAACGTTGCTGTGGATCATTATCCAGGAAAGCGTTTCTTTCAAGCGCATCGACGGGAATTTAACCCTGTTGGTTTAGCGAACACAGTTCATAATGAAACGTTAATTTTAATGAATCATTTACCCCCTGGACGGCAATTTGCCTTCTTAGTCTGGGCACTCTTAGTTGGAACACGAAAAGCACCAGGGTTAGCCCAATTATTGCGATTCTTGCCTGCGGAAGGTACGTTGGCTTTCCAGAAATTGCTAGCATCCATTCAAGGACGGTGGCAGGGATTACAGACTTGGCAACAGTGCGATCGCTCATAATATGACTTGGGATTTGAGATTTTAGATATTGGATTTTCCAAGTTTTACTTAAAGAGATTTGCCTAACTTTAATTCTCGTAAAAACAGACAAAAAATGTATGAATTATGGAACTCGATCAAATGCCTTTATCACGGAGATATTGAGTGAGCTATAAGCAGATACCTCCGGATTTTGCTCCTACAAAAAGTTTTCCAACTAGCCTGCAACCCGCACCAGCTTGGACAGCTATACTAGGGCTGATATTTTTTTCAGCAGCGTGTATTGTACTCGGCGCTGGCAAAATTTTAAACCTAGCTTTTCCCCTGGGAGCGTTTGCTGTGGGGGTAATTCTTTATTTTCGATATCCTATTCTTTACCTCGGTTTTACGTGGTGGATTTGGTTTCTTACTCCCCTCATTCGACGTTTAGCTGATTATCGGGGTGACTTTACAAATCCGAGTCCTATACTGTTAGCACCTTATTTAGTAACGCTACTCACTCTCGTAACACTTTGGCGCTACCTGCCCAAAGCAGATCGTCAGGGTGGTTTACCCTTTATTCTGTCTCTTGTTGGCGTATTCTATGGTTTTTTGATTGGACTCATTCAAGTGCAACCCGTCGCAGTCTGCATCGCGTTATTAGATTGGTTGGCTCCAGTGCTGTTTGGTTTTCACTTATTTATAAATTGGCGCAATTATCCCAGCTATCGTCAAACTATTCTGCGGGTTTTTATCTGGGGGGTTTTATTGACGGGAGTTTATGGAGTTTGGCAATATTTAATTGCACCACCATGGGATAAATATTGGATGACCAAGGTAGACATGGCAAGTGTGGGAAAACCTCAACCTTTAGGAATTCGGGTATGGAGTACAGCAAATGCACCCGGTCCTTTTGCTAACTTTATGAGAGCAGGTTTGTTGGTACTATTCAGCAGTCGAGGAACCTTACGCATTCCAGCATCGGTAGCGGGATATCTGGCCTTCTTACTAACATTAGTACGCTCGGCTTGGGTCAGTTGGTTTTTGGGGTTAATTTCCCTTACTTCTTCTGTAAGTACAAAACTCAAAATACGTTTAATTATCGCCGTTTTAGTCATGGCTGTTTTAGTCGTTCCCTTAGCGACTATCGAGCCATTTTCCAGCCAAATCGGTGAACGTGTAGAAACACTTTCTAACCTAGAGGATGACAAGAGTGCTAATACTAGACAGGAAACCTATAGCGAACAACTCGGCAGTGCCCTGACTAGTTTTGTGGGTATGGGAATTGGAAATAAATCTTATGATAGTGCCATTTTAACTGCGCTTTTCAATTTAGGATGGTTGGGCACTCTGCCTTATATTACCGGAATATTATTGCTGAGTTTTAGCTTATTTCAAGGTGGCAATTTTAGCTTTGATCCCTTTGTGGGAGCTTCTCAAGCAATTGTCCTTGGTAGTTTAGCGCAGTTACCGCTTGGTTCTCCAATGGTTGAACTTAAAGGGATGTTGTTGTGGGGATTTTTAGGAATAGGCATGGCAGCTATTAAGTATTATCGACATCAACAAATGGCTGAACTCAATGAGTCTTAATATTACAGGGCATAATTAATCAAAATTGAAGTGAGTGAAGGAACTAAACTACCATGCAAAATCCGATCAATTTAGTGATGCAATTACCGCGTCGTGCTTTGTTTTCTTATCGTTCTATAGTTAGTCAAGAACCTGCTTGTTGGTTCCTGTATCAACCCTATATTTGGCATGGACAGAGAAAACTAAAAGCAGCCGGGGTTTCTCCACAAGAACGAATCGTGTCCTCTGCAACTCAACTTGTCATTGATGGCTTTCCAGGTTCAGCTAATAGCTTTGCCGCACTCGCATTTAAGCGTAGTCAAAAGCAGTACATAAACTTAGCGCACCACCTCCATTCCCCTAGCCAGATACTGCAAGCGATTGAACGTGAAATTCCTGTTTTGCTGACAATAAGGGAACCCGTCGGTGCGATCCTTTCTATTGCTTCTCGCCGACCTTATATTACTGCAACTCAGGGGCTGCACACGTACATTGGTTTCTACAGTAAACTGAAGCCCTATTCTAGTCATTACGTGATTAGCACGTTCGAGCAAAGTACACAGCATCTAGATCGCATGATCGCAAGGGTAAATACTGTGTTTAATACTAACTTTGATTTGGTTGACATTGCTAAAGCTAATGCCGATCGCCAAACCAAAAAAGCTCAACGCGATTCTGAAAAATTAGCGATCCGCGAATCCATTAGAGAAGAAAAAAGGCAGGAATTTACCCTAGAAAAAAATGCCCAACTACTGATACAAGCCAAAGCACTTTATCAAGCCTATGAAGAATTAGCTCATCAGCGTCAGTAAGACTCAATAGCGTGTTTTATCTGTAGTGGCATTATTCGTTCGGATTCAACAGTTTCATCACATACGTATTGTCAGCAAAACCATCAGTTTCAAAAATGCCGCTATTCGGCAATACTGTGGAATCTTCTAAAAATTACACCTAGCAATCAGTATTTTTTATGACAGTCTTAGAAAGGTGGGTTAAGGATACAGCTTTTAACTTTAAATTCAGTCGAAGGCTGATCAAAAAAATAGTTGGTACTCAAGTACATATCATTTCCCATCCCAAGAGTGGGCGAACTTGGTTAAGAGTTCTTCTCGGAAAAGCCCTATGCGAACATTTCAATATTGATGAAAAGTGGCTGCTGGACACATACAAACTAACGTTTTTAGCAAATATTCTTCCCACCCAATTTACTCATGACCGCTCTGAGATTAAGATAGGAAGCAATTGGGATGAGCTGGAAAGTGACAAATCAAACTACAGAAATAAGAAGGTTGTGTTTATCATTCGTGACCCTAGAGACGTACTGGTATCAACTTATTTTCATGCTACAAAACGAGTGAACGCGCTTTACGGAGTGAATGAAGATTTCGGGTCAATCTCAGAGTTTGTCCGAAGTGATCAATACGGAATTAGAAAGATTATAGCCTTTTACAAAGTATGGTTTGATAACCAGACCTTACCGAGTGACTTTCTACTGATTCGATACGAAGATATGCACAAGGAAACGGCAGCTTGTTTACGTTCTGTACTTGAATTCATTGGAGTTAAAAACATATCAGAAGAGACGATTATAAACGCAGTAAACTTTTCTCGTTTTGAGAACATGAAAAAATTGGAACGATCAGAACAATTCCAGTCTAGAATGCTCAAAGCTGCCGACCCAAATGATGAAGAATCTTACAAGGTTCGACGGGGAAAAGTAGGGGGGTACAGCGATTACATCTCTCAGCAAGACCTTGAATTTATTGAACAAGTGATTGTAGAAGCAGGAAATCCTTTCTGTTATGATTAGATGACATGGAGCTAATAAATGATAATCTCCCACAAATATAAATTTATCTTTCTTAAGACTCGTAAAACAGCAGGAACGAGTATTGAAATCGCACTGTCGCGTTTCTGTGAAGAGAAAGATATTATTACTCACATATCAGCTAAAGATGAGCCTATTAGGGAAGAACTGGGTTCTCTAAGTCCGCAAAACTACTATGTTCCCTTAGCTCGATATACACTTAAGGACTGGCAGCGTTTAATCATTCGGAGACGAAGAAAGAAATTCTACAACCACATACCTGCTCTGCAAGTTCAACAATATCTGGAGCGTAATACTTGGGATAATTATTTTAAGTTTTGCTTTGAGCGCAATCCTTGGGATAAAGCCATATCACTGTATTATTGGCAAACTCGTAACCAAGAATCTACGCCATCTCTCACTGAACACCTTAAATCCATTGATATCGATAGATTGAGTAACTTTCATATATACTCGATTAATGAAAAAATTGCTGTCGATCATGTTGGATTATATGAAAATCTGGAAAATGAACTAGAAAAAATTGCAGAACGTCTTAAATTGCCAGAGAAATTAATACTCCCTAAAGCCAAAGGAGACGCTCGAAAAAATAGGCAGCACTATCGAGATATAATGGACGAAGAAACCCGATATTTAGTTGAGAAGGTGTGCGCTAAAGAGATTAGTTATTTCGGCTACCGTTACTAGGTATTTTAAGAAATTAAAATCTATTGCTATGATTTTTTTGACTTTACCACTCATATCCAAGTTCAGACATCATTGCTTCCATGATTTCCCTAATATCGCTTAAAACTTTTTCATCCAACGAATCTTTCCACTTGACTGCTCGTGATGGATCGGCAGTTGATAGAGCATAAGTAATAATAGAATCAGGATTTTTAATATCTGCAAATTCAATAATTTTAGCAATTTCATCTTTGGGAGAAGCAATTAGCTTCTCATAATATATTTCCCGATAATTATCTAAGGGTAATTTTCTTCCTTCAGAAGTTGCTATCTTCATCGTTTCAACCCATTGTTTAGCAAATACAATATGAGGAGGATATTGTTTAACCCATTCCTGCCACCCAGGTGGTTGTGTACCCCAATAATCTAAAGGTTGCCCTACAATAGTTTTGAAACGTGAGGCAAGACGAGGAAGGAAGGAATACCATTCCCAAACAGGTACATTCTTAAGTCGGCGATTCATTTCTTTCCAAGGAACACCCTTGGGTTGGTTCAATTTCTTCTCAGTTGAATTTAAGACTGATCGACCATCTCTAATTAGAAGAATAATTTTGGCATCAGGAAATACTTCTGTGATAAAGGGAATTCGTAAGCAATTCCCCGGTGTTTTGTCACAAATACGTGGTTTTTCTTTTTTTATAAGATACTCAATAAAGCTTTTTTCTATGTGTTTTTTAATACCGGGATTAATATCGTCAGCTACTAAAACATCGCCCAGTTTATTTTTATCAAAGTTACCCCAAAACCAAAGATGACGAGTCTCATTCCAGCAAGCAATATCCGGATGTTGCTCCAAAGCCTTACCCAGCCAAGTTGTTCCTGACCTGTGAGCGCCGACAATAAAAATGGGCTTTTCAATTTGCACCTTAAACCTCCTCTAAAGAAACTTATGAATAGGTCGAAATCATCGCTTTTATCTTATCATGAAATAAGCTTTAATTGACAGCATTGCTAGTGGATAATAATTAAATTCAATTAATGAGTGATAAAAGTAAGAAAAAACTATGACACTGCCTTCATTTGTCGGTATCGGAGGAGAACGATGCGGTTCCACTTGGCTGCATACCTTACTACAACAGCATCCTAAAATTTATGTCCCTGTTAAGCGTAAAGAATTGGATTTCTTTAATTTTAATTATGAGAAAGGGTTAGAATGGTATGAATCCTTTTTCCCCAATTCCGAACAAGCCAAAACTTATCAAGCTATTGGTGAGATCAGTCCTAGATACTTGAATTTTCCTCAATATGCAGAAAGACTGACGACAATTGAATCAATCAATAAACTACTTGTAATTTTACGCAAGCCAGTCAATCGCGCTTACTCTCATTACGGACATACCATCCGCTTGCGGGGTTATAGTAAGAGTTTTGAGGAATTTATAATCGATTACCCTAATACCATTACTCATGGATTCTATGGCGCTCATTTAGAAGCATTTCTCCAGTATTACCGTAAAGATCAAGTATGTTGCCTGATTTTCGAGGAAGCGATCGCTGATGTTATTTCTACAAAACATAATATTGCCCAGTTTTTAAACGTTGATCCTAATGAATTTAGTGAAAAGGCAGGTATAGAAAAAATTAACGAAACCTACATTCCCAAACTCAAGAAACTGAATCGCATTGCTTCCCGTGTCAGAAGTCATCTTCGTAAGTCTAACTTAGATTGGTTAATCAACCTCGCTAAACAAACAGGTTTCCAGGAAGTACTCAAACTAGGGGCAGATCAACGCTTACCACCAATGCAGCCGGAAACACGTTTACGTTTACAAGATGTCTTTGCACAAGATATGGAAAATCTGGAAAAGTTATTAGGGATTAATCTCGATTTATGGCGTTCTTAATATACCAATTATCAGTCAGCTAAACTCTTCCACATCTAATACCAATTTCCTCAAATCAGTTTAAAATTAGGGTGGGCACTGCCCACCTAGATATAGAGTTTCTGCCTAAGTCTTAAGCTGATAGCTGGTGACTGAATGCTGATCAAGTATCTTCTTGAATAGTCAGCAAGTAGGGATAATCAGTAGTAGTCAAAGTAACAGATAAACTATCCGATCCTCTAACGTTGACTACAACAGGAATATCTTTATCATTAATTGGATCGTACACACTAACCGATGCACCTGTACCTTTTAACCCTTTGATTTGCACGGTAAATTGTTCAGGCGGTAAGTCTTTCATGACATCTCGTGTCATCACATAGTAGGGAATGATAAACCTCCTTGGGTTGACTTGATAGGGAAGAAAGACAAACACATCACGATTGTAGAGATTTGGGTGAGCCGCCGTACCGTCTCCTGTAAACTGATAGTGATTGTGGGTATCACTAATTGAGGCAACTTCTAGCTGACGAATAGTGGTTAGATTTCGGTCAATTTGGTCACTCATCTTAGCAACAATACGGCTTAAAGTTGTCAGTGTAGACGAGGTGTATGCACTATCTTCAGTTGGATAGATAGCATTGGGTTTCTCCGAATAGTCAAGAAAGTTTTGCTTAACCAGTCCTAAACCGCCCTCTTTTCCAGCAGCAAATAAATAGAGTCGTGTCACTCCTTTGTTGAGGAAAAAACAAGCATAACGGGCATTTGTTTTTGCCTGCACAAAAGAAGCACGTTCCGCACTAATATTATGATCATATTGGGACGGGTTAACGTTAGCTTCAGTAATCCAAACAGAGGTTGGAACAACTACACCATTAATGACTCTAGCGTTACGTCCATGTTTGGTTCCGTAGATTTCAGATGTGATAGAACCCATATCCCGAACAATCGTTGAAGACTGTAAAGCTGTAGCACTATACTCTGGGAATAAAACCGAATAAGTCGGCGGGACAAACGTAGATTTATCTTCGACTTGATAGAGTGCATTAACAGGTTTTGCTTTATTTTCATCTTGGGGATAACGTCTGAATTTAGGATAGGGGTGCTTACTCAGCGCCACCACTCGTTGGGGTTGTAAAGACGATGCAGGCCAAGGTATTGTACTGGCAAAGCCATTACTGAATGATACACCCTTAAATAATTCTGGATGCGCCTCTGCGTAAGCTGTTGTTTGTTGAACGATATTGTTGCGGATAATGTGGGCTTTTTCTTGATAGTCGTCGAGATTTTCTTCAGTTTGTTTGTATTCATCAAGTTTCGGTTTTTTTCTTTTAGAGTTATTGCTCGTTTGAACGTAATATTTGTCAATTTTCAGAAAATTAGAACCAAAACTCAGTTCGTTCCAAATCTCCATATCAAAGCCTTTATCAGAACTTTGATTCGTTTCTAAAACTCCTACTGCAAATTGTGCTACTGCATCCACATAACGCAGCCATCCCGCTATTGTTTCTTGATAATCTTCATTGTTCGGTGACGAAAATGGACGATATTTTAGTGTATCAATACTAATAGACGTTCCTGCCTGAATAGCCTTGGGTAGAGGCTTGGAGAGTGTAAGACTATTGCCCGATATATCCGTAATCAAAACTTCCGCCGCCCAAGAATCAGTCAAGTCAGAAAGTCCACTGTACCCAACTTTGAGATCGCTGACATCGTTTAACTGAATTTGGGTGACACCAGCACTAGCATCCTCTATTAAAGTACGCTTAAACGATTTGATTGGGCAAGGTCTACCTTGATTCCCATTAAGGACAATAAGTGGACGTATTCCATATTTTTTTAAGGCTAAAAGTCGGGTGCGAATCTCATCATCCTTGTTGAGTTTTGTTTCATCATCATAATCAATTTGTCCCCAACCCACCTCAAAACGCGCTTGACGAATGCCATGTTTGGCAAGCATTTGTGCAACCAACTCCGCATTCGCTGGTTTTTTGACTTTAAAAACCATACCCAGTCCATCTAAAAATGTTGTGGTAGGAACTGTTTCTAGATAAGCACGCCAAGGCTGTAACCAGTGGGATTGGTAGCCGAATCGGAGGCTAGTAAACTGCTTTGGGTCTGTATAGGGCGTACTAGAAGCTATACTGGGAACTGTACGAAATGGAGTTAGAGGAGCTAAACTGGGAATTAAATGCAGAACGATTAATATAAACGTAATAAATCCCAAAATCAGATAAATGAGCTTATATTTAGAGAACATAAAACTAAGAGTTAGTAATGAGTGTAGGTGGTAAAATGCAATCCTCGACAATATCAAAACCTCTGAGCCATACTTGCCCCTATTTTTAAATTACAGTAAAACTAGAGTGACTGCATCTATTCTCTGCATCGGCAATAGCTGGTTTCCTTCCATGCCTGGTGGGTTGAATCGCTATGTTTATGAACTGACTCATCACTTAGCCTCTGCTGAGGATCAGGTTGAGTTGTGCGGTATTGGATTACCAGAAACAGCCCCACACTCTTTCGTTAAACTCACCAATTTGGCGGAACTTAATACTCCATTATGGCAGAGACTTTGGTTAACTCGCACTAATTTTGCTAGCAGACAAGCTATTAAACCGGATGCGATTAACCTCCATTTTTCCCTCTATAGTTTGCCGTTGTTGTCCAGTTTACCAACGGGAGTGCCAATTACCTTTACCTTTCATGGTCCCTGGGCATTAGAAAGTGAACAAGAAGGGCATAATAAATTAGGTGTTTGGGTTAAGCATTGGATAGAACAAAGGGTTTATCATCGTTGCGATCGCTTCATTGTCCTCAGTAAAGCTTTTGGTCATATCTTACACCAACACTATCAAGTTCCTTGGAGCAAAATTCATGTGATTCCCGGTGGAGTTGATACCCATCGCTTTCAACCTTCTTTATCTCCTCAACAGGCACGGGAACAGCTCAACTGGCCTAAAGAGCGTGTTATTTTATTCACGCCTCGTCGTCTAGTTTATCGCATGGGTATTGATACTTTATTAACTGCCTTAGCTAAAATTAAATCCAAGATTCCTGATGTTTGGCTAGCGATTGCTGGCAAAGGCATATTACGAGATTCCCTAGAACAGCAGGTAGCTGAATTAGGATTAAATGATTATATTAAATTTCTGGGTTTTTTACCGGATGAACAATTACCGATTGCTTACCAAGCTGCCAACTTAACTGTAATTCCTAGTCAATCTTTAGAAGGATTTGGCTTAGTTGTACTGGAATCTTTAGCCTGTGGAACACCAGTTCTATGTACTCCCATAGGAGGAATGCCAGAAATTTTAGCCCCCTTTTCCCCTGAATTAATTACCGATTCAGCCGATGCGGAGGCGATCGCTCTAAAATTAGAAGCCTTGCTGAGTCAACAAATAGCTATGCCTTCTAGAGTAGCTTGTCGAGAGTATGCCTCCACAAACTTTAACTGGTATAAAATCGCCCAGGAAGTACGGCAAGTTCTATTGGCATAGGAATTGCAGGAAACAAAATTCACGAATCAGAATAGTGACCACTGTTGGCAACCTGTTCTCACTCGTTTGGAATGGTGCAAAATCTTAGTAGTTTGACTTCTAAATTCTGACTTCTGAGTTCTGAATTTTTACTTATTGGCTTAATAAAATTATCCATGAAAATTCTATTTTTAGATCAAAGCGGTAAACTAGGTGGTGCTGAACTATCCCTAACCGATCTCGCTAACTTCTATCGAGACAACTGTTTAGTTGGATTATTTTGTGATGGTTCTTTTAAAGAATTATTAGAGCAAAAAAATATCCCTGTTACCGTTCTAACCAATCAGAAAATAAACGTTCGTAAAACTAGCAGTATTATTGATAGTTTAGGGAGTATCAGTTCAATTATTCCTCTAATTGCTAAGGTAGCAAAGCTAGCCCGTAACTACGATTTAATTTATGCCAACACTCAAAAAGCCCTAGTTGTGGGTGCATTAGCCAGCATTTTAAGTCGTCGCCCTTTAGTTTATCACCTGCGCGATATTCTTTCTGCTGACCATTTCAGCCGCACCAACCGTTGGATTGCCGTAACTCTAGCTAATCGCTTCTCTTCCTTAGTCATTACCAATTCTAAAGCCACTCAAGCCGCTTTTATCGAAGCAGGAGGACGCATTGATTTAACAACAGTTGTCTACAACGGTTTTGAACCTAATAACTACAGAATTCCAGAGTTTAACTCCCATGAAATCAGACAAAAAATTGGATTTAAACAGCAATTTATAGTCGGTCACTTTAGCCGTTTATCTCCTTGGAAAGGACAGCATATTTTGCTCGAAGCACTGTCAGAATGTCCTAGTGATATAGCTGCAATTTTTGTAGGGGATGCCCTATTCGGTGAACAGGATTATGTCGAATATTTACATCAACAAGTAACAGCGCTAAACCTTGAGGAACGAGTGAAATTTATAGGGTTTCGTTCAGATATTGTTCCCCTAATGAAAGCCTGTGATTTAATCGCGCATACTTCAACCGCACCAGAACCCTTTGGGCGAGTTATTGTGGAAGCAATGCTATGCGATCGCCCCATCGTCGCATCCGCTGCTGGAGGTGTAATCGAGTTAATTGAAACGGATAAAACGGGATGGTTATTTCCCCCTGGAAATTCTCAACACCTCGCTCAAATTATTACTACCTGTTACAATCATCCCAAGCAAGCACAGACTAGGGTCAATCAAGCAAAAATCCAAGCAACTCAACGCTTCGATCTTCATGCTATCAATCATCAGATTGACCAGCTACTTCAGCAACTTCTTTCCTAATTAAGACTTACGCAAGTGTCACACTAAAA
>DNGI01000267.1:28365-30563 GCA_003486645.1 Cyanobacteria bacterium UBA11370
ATGTGCCAGTTGCGTAAGTCCTGCTAATGCTTACCAAAAAAAAGGCAGTGTAACAATACACCGCCAAAAAGTTAAAAAAGGATAAGTTTAAGCAATGGATAAAGAAAGTATCCAGCTACGCGATCGCAGCCATTTTTACATCATTCGTAGCCAACAATTCTTGCAGTTCCTCAGCATCCACCGTTTCTTTTTCAATCAGCATCGCTGCTAATTGGTCGAGGATATGCTTGTTTTCCAGCAATACTGCTTTAGCTCGTTTGTAGGCTTGATCGACAAACTGACGGACTTCTTCGTCAATCGCCGCTGCTGTGGTATCAGAGAAATCGCGGTCTGACGCAATTTCCCGACCCAAGAACATATTACCATTCTGCCGTCCCAACGCAACGGGTCCTAAGCGATCGCTCATACCATAACGAGTCACCATTTGCCGTGCCACACGAGCAACTTGCTGCAAATCATTAGAAGCACCTGTGGTTACTTCCTCTTCACCGAAGATAATTTCTTCCGCAAGACGACCACCCAATGCTACCGCCATTTGATTTTGCAGATAAGAACGAGAATACAATCCCGAATCCATCCGGTCTTCACTCGGTGTAAACCACGTTAAGCCGCCAGCCCGACCGCGCGGAATAATGCTAATCTTTTGTACGGGGTCATAATCTGGCATTAACGCACCCACCAGAGCGTGACCTGCTTCATGATAAGCCACCAAGGTTTTGCGCTTCTCGCTCATCACCCGGTCTTTCTTCTCTGGTCCAGCTAACACGCGGTCAATCGCATCATTCACCTCATCCATGGAGATTTCAGTCAGATTGCGTCGTGCTGCCAAAATTGCCGCTTCATTCAGCAAGTTAGATAAATCTGCACCCGTAAACCCTGGAGTCCGGCGGGCAATCTTTTCTAAATCCACATCCTTGGATAAGGTTTTACCACGGGCATGGACATTCAGAATTTCCAAACGTCCCGCATAATCCGGACGATCTACCACAACTTGACGGTCAAAACGACCCGGACGCAACAACGCCGCATCTAAAACATCGGGACGGTTCGTCGCCGCAATAATGATAATTCCAGTATTGCCCTCAAACCCATCCATCTCGGTTAATAACTGGTTCAGGGTTTGCTCCCGTTCATCATTCCCGCCGCCTAAACCTGCACCCCGTTGACGACCTACCGCGTCAATTTCATCAATAAATACGATACAAGGGGCGTTACTCTTCGCTTGCTCGAACAAATCGCGGACGCGAGACGCACCCACCCCCACAAACATTTCCACAAACTCAGAACCGGAAATGGAGAAGAAGGGCACACCTGCTTCACCCGCAACCGCCCGTGCCAACAGGGTTTTACCCGTTCCTGGAGGACCAACCAGCAGCACCCCTTTAGGAATTTTGGCACCAATTGCTGTGAAGCGGTCAGCATTTTTCAGGAAGTCAACCACTTCGTTGAGTTCGAGTTTCGCTTGCTCAATCCCCGCCACATCCCCAAATGTAACCTGGGTTTGGGGTTCCATCTGCACTCTCGCTTTAGACTTGCCAAAGTTCATCGCCTGAGAACCAGGGCCATTTTGGGCACGTCGCAGCAAGAAAAACAATCCCACCAACAGCAGGATCGGGACAAACAGAGTGCTTAAAGCCTTGAACCAAACACTTTCATCACCCTGGGGGATAACCTGAATATCTACATTATTTTGGTCAAGAATATTAATTAGCTGGGGGTCATTGGGTAGGTTTACAATAATGGGTTTGCCATCTTGAGCTGTGACCCGTGCTTTGGTGCGATCGGCCGTAAGTTGAACGGTTTCGACCTTACCTTTTTTAACTTCGTCAATGAACTGGCTGTACTTCCAAGTATCCCGGCTTTGCGGGGGTTTATCTAAAAATGCTGTTGCTAGGGCGATGACTACTATAGCTAACAGTGCATACAGCCCAGCATTTCTCCACTTTTTATTCACTACTGAGTTCCTCCGAAGATTTAGGATGTGAGGATGTCAAACAGGCTCTTATATTAATTAATGTTAACGTCTCTCACGATTAATTGGCGAAGTGGGTAGCTCTAAATCTTATTAATGTGTAGTTGGTGCATATCTATGGTATTATTTCTAGCTAATTTTGTGTGCTCTATTACAGAAGCGAATGCCCTAGTTATACCAAGTTGCATTCATACGTAGTACTTTCTTTCCCCTTGTCCCCCTTGTC
>DNGI01000267.1:30803-34927 GCA_003486645.1 Cyanobacteria bacterium UBA11370
CAAGTCTTTCCTATCTACTATCTTTGACCGCAACTTGGTATTAGGTCCTCCTTCAGGTGTATTCCTGTTGGGTGTAAAAAGCACAAAGGGCAAATACCCGTAAGTATTTACCCTAATTAAGTTAATTGTTCAGTTAATTGTTCATGGCGATTAATCCTCAACCCGGAACAATTAACTCTCAACTCTGAGCCAAATTTTCTAAACTAAAACATTACTCCCCACCACTAAATTAGTAGCCGTCACACTATTCAACGTCGCCAGAGTACTGAAACTATCAGCGCCACCATTGGCATCAATTTCTACTTGAGTTGCACCACTTCCCAACTGCACAAATCGCAAATAACCATCCCCAATCGGATTCGACCCTCCATAACCAATACTCTGGAACAAGCTAGTTAAAACTAACTTATCAGCCGTAGTATTAAAGTCCGTAATCGTATCCGCCGCATCGGTTAAAGCTTGATAAACAAACTGGTCATTTCCACTGCCACCCGTTAGGGTATCATTCCCACTACCACCGACTAAAATATCATTGCCCGCGCCACCAAGTAAGGTATCATTGCCCGCACCACCTCGGAGTAAGTCATCCCCACTCTTGCCATCAATCGTATCGTTACCGCCTTGGGCATTAATCACATCAGCGGAGTTGTCAAACCCGACCACATTATTATTCAGCTCATTGAGGAAGGTAACAGAGTTTCTGTTCGGAATTGTGGTGCTAGTGTCGTTGGCATTCGAGACATCATAGCTATTGGGCGGTGGCGCATTTTGCCCATCAAATAGGATATTGCCAATGGCCGGGTTAGCGAGGTTCTCCAGGTTTTCTAACTGGAAGTTTTGTAAGATAACTTTAGTTCCAGCTACTCCCTCAAACGTAATCTCCAAATTACTCCCATTTTGGGTCAGGAGCATATTCCGAGCTGTTAAACCCGCCCCTTCAAATTTAAGAGTATCAACTTGCGCTCGCACATTACCAGAGGGGTTGGAACTGGTACCCACACCGCCAAAGTCGGTAATCGTATCAGTGCCGTCACCAGGGCGGAAGATAAAGGTATCTCGACCACCGCCACCCTTGAGATTATCATCGCCTCGTTTGCCATTAATGGTATCGTTGCCAGCACGACCGTCGATAGTATCGTTGGCATTAGTCCCAGTTAGGGTATTGTTGGCTGTAGTACCAACGAGGTTGACACCCGTGAGGGTGATATTAACGTTATCGCTATCGGTTTTAGCGCCACCAGAACCTGTATTACCTTGGTCATTGGTGGTAAGGGTAATGCCTGCTGGCCCACCATCCAGGGAGGTGAAACTCATGCCGTTGAGGGCATTGTTGATATTAGTGAGAGTACCTGTGAAGGTTAAAGTACTGTCAGCGGTGCCATCTCCAGTGGTAAAGGTGAGTCCGGTTGTACCACTGAGACTGAGGATACCGTTAGTCGCAGTCAGGGTGACTTGGACGGGGTTACTACCTGCATCCACATCACTGATACTGATGGCATTACTGTTAGCGGCGGAGAAGACGAGGGGTTGTCCTTCTGTAACGGTTTGACTGCCAGGGACGGTATTAACGGGAGCCTTATTGCTAGCAGTGACATTCACATTTACGGTAGCTGTGCTAGTACCACCATTACCATCATCAACCTGATAGGTGAAGGAGTCAGACCCACTAAAGTTGGCGTTGGGGTTATAGACAATAGAGTCATCCGCTAGATTACCGGGAGTACCGTTATCGTTAACTGTGGCTGTCCCATTGGTGGCATTAGTGACAATGCTGAGGGTTAGTGGGTCGTTATCGGCATCGCTATCGTTACCCAGAACATTAATATTAACGGCTGTATTTTCGCCAGTGATAGCCGTGTCGTCATTTGCCACGGGTGGGGTGTTGGATGCAGCTTCAACGGTAACATTAACGATGCCAGTTGTTGTCCCACCTTGACCGTCACTGAGTTGGTAGGTAAAGGAGTCTGTACCGCTAAAGCCAGTATTGGGGGTGTAGGTTACAGAGTCATCTGTTAAATCGCCGGGAGTGCCGTTATTATCAATCGCAACTGTGCCGTTAGTGGGATTAGTGCCAATGGTGAAGCTTAAGGGGTCATTGTCAGCATCGCTATCGTTGGCAAGGACATCAATGGTGACAGGGGTGTTGATATTAGTGGTGGCAGTATCATCAATGGCAACAGGAGCAATGTTAATTGAAATTTCTGCTGGGGACGGTTCACCAAAAATTGTGGCGGTGGTGTAGGTGACAGATTGACCTGGGTTGAGGGAAAATCCCCTGCCTAACGCGATTCCAAGATCGTAGGCATCTGTATCGATAAAGTTATCCGCATCTGTATCGCCCACAATTGTATTATTTAGTGGGTCGCCGTCTTCGATGCGATCGCGCAGGACACTATACTCATCAATATCATAGTAACCGGGTAGCGGAGTCCCTCCGGCATCAGTCAGACCAACAAATATAGTGCGATCGCTGGCACTCCCCCCCCCATCGGTCTCAAATAAAGCCGTCTTGCCACTAATAACGGTCAGACCACCTGTATCCAGAAGGCTGCCATCAAAATCTAAGTCGCCATCAATATACCGAATTAATTCAAAATTGATGGCTGTGGAACCTGGATTAGTGATGGTGTAAGTCTGAATCAGTTGGCTGCCTTGACGCATACTATTCGCATCCAAGATGTCACTGACTCGTTGATCCAAGACGAAGTTTAAACCGTTGTAGGTAAAGGTACTCTGAGCGCTGGTTGGACTGATCGCTGTGAAAACTGCGCCCGTTAATCCGTCTTCATTGCCAATATCATAAAAGGATAAGTATTGCCGCAAACCTGTATCCCCAATCCGAATCGCCACAGCAGAGGCGTAAATGGTACCACTTTCTTCTCCAGCACCCAAGGGGTCGTAAAAGGCATCATCGCTGTATTCTTCCAGGTCAGGGTCTGTTATTGCGCTGCCAGTGGTAGAGCCAAAGGAACCAAAAGCATCTAACGCGACGCGCACACCGCCATCCCCAGGGGCAGTGGCAAGGATCGCACTGCGACCCAGACCGACGTTTATATCAAGGTTGTAGAGTCCCGTGTCGCTATCGCTGCCACTACCTGCAACTGTAGGATTGTATCCGGAGTTACTGGTATCGCTTATGCCAATATAGTAAGTCCCAGTAGTGGGAGCAACGAATTCCAGGTAGGAGTCCGACTCTGAACCGCTATCATCGTCAAAAGTGATTTCATTGCCACTGGAGTCAAACAAGCGGACGTATGAATCTAGGTCAGTAGAACCAATTGTCTCTGCCTGAACGCCAATTGAGATCAGGTTTCCGGCATTGAGTTGAACTTTGTATAAGTCAATGTCTAAACCGGGCAAAACATTAGGATTGTCACCGACAAAGCCTAGAGTGGAGAAGCTGCCCAATCCGTTAATGCCTGTATTGGCAGCTTGGCTGAGAATGTCGTTGGGTTCGGGCGTGAAGTTGGGCACTACAACATCGATATCAATGTTGTAGTTACCTGTTTCACCACCACTACCACTACCTTCGATGGAAGGGTTGTAGCTGTCATTACTGTAACCACTCACACCAACATAGTAAGTCCCAGCCGTTTGGGCAATAAAACCCAATGCAGAGTCTGTACCATCAGAGTCATCGTTAGAAGAGAGTTCAGTTCCACTGGAGTCAAACAACCGCAGGTATGAATCGAGATCGGAACCAATCGCTTCAGCATCAATATCGACGCGGAGAAAATCTCCAGCGTTGAGCTGAACTTGGTATAAGTCAACGTCTGCGTCTGAACCAACATTCCCGTTGTCGCCGACGACACCACTATCAGAAAAGCTTCCGGCTCCGTTGATGCCTGTATTCGTTGATTGAGCTAGGGTATCATTGGGTTCGCTGAATACTCCGGCGTAAGTTTCCATCACTTCTGGCACAAAGGCTAAGGATGGAACAAAATTACCTGTGCGGACTTCTAATTCCCAGTCACCGCCTTGTTGGGTGTTACCTGTCCGTTTGGCAGAAGCGGCGATTTGTACGCCTGTAAGTTGGTGAAGTTTTTGGATAAATTCTGCCCCAGCGTCTCCAGCGGCGACATTGCAACCGTAGATGAGGAGGGAGGGGGAGAGGGGGAGATGGG
>DNGI01000517.1 GCA_003486645.1 Cyanobacteria bacterium UBA11370
AGAGGGGGAGAGGGGGAGAGGGGGGGAATTTGACTTCTATACTTCTACCCGCTCATACCACAATTGCGCGATTTATTCAACTGTTGCGTCGAGGTACGGTGACGGCAAATCCTTATCCGGTGCGTCGCTTACCTTCCGTTGCGGAGAATGCGGTGACCCTAGCTACTATTTTTCAATACCGGGCGGCGCGGGGTTCTCATCGCTGGCATTTTTGGTTAGATGCGGGTTCTCCGTTGTGGTTGAGTGGGGGTGCAGCTACCCTGTTTGGCGGTCCTTTATTTCTGAAGGAATGGTCGGGACGTGCTTGGACGGAAGCGGATAAAATTCAGGCAGATGAGGAGCGGTTACAGCGAATTTTACAGGATTTGTTGGGGCGTGTGGGTGAGAAACTTTATTTGTGTCACAGTGAGTTGGCGGTGAATGGGACGGAACAAACGGGCCCGCTTTTAACGTTAGTTCATGGGGCTGTTAATTTATAGATTAGTTCTGATGAATTAACGCGTTAATTTCACCTGTAAGAGGCTGTAAGTTGTCAAGATTCAAGACTTCAGGACGTTGGAATTTAAAGGTTCCGAGTTAAAAGGAATTTAGGAGGAAAAGATTGCTGTTGGCTAATGGAACTATTGGCTGATACGCAACTTCCTCCGAGGTTTTTCTGCCATTAATCTTTATTCCCAAATTAAAAATTATTGCCCAACCTTCTCCGCAAAGATTCAATCCCATTAACTCGCCTTGGTCAAAACAAACACTACGTTCAAGGAATTCTACCAAGTCTATTTCTTGGTCATTCCAAACCAAGGATTGTAAGGGGACGCATTCTACAGAATCTTGATTAATAGAATTAGGAAGACAGCTAAAATACCCTGTTCCCAATTCAGGCACATAAAAATTGTACTGGTTTAATTCCTCTGGAACTTGATTGAATTGAATCGCGTCTAGGTTCAAGGTTGTGCTAGTGGTGGTAAGGGCTAATGTCTGACGATTGTTAATCATTGGAAATCTCCAATTTACTATCCACGGAAAAAGTATCAATTCACGGTAGAGAACACCCCCGATAAGTAGGTGGTCATAATTAAACGAACAATGCCAGAAGCCAGAAACCACTTATAGCAAGGAAATCAGCTTTTCAGGTTTTACGTTTATTGATCCACACCTACTTAGTAGGAGAGTACACACAGTTCTATGTGTGTATTTTCTTTAACGAATTTAGCTTGTATTTCCTGATCTGTCCAGGATTGAGATCAACTTTTATAAAAAAAATAGATTTACGACTTCAGCTATTAATTTTTGAGCAAAACTAATATAAATCTTCCTCTTTTAAAAGAATATTTTAAACCAACTTGCATCTCTTCTTTGGTAACTCCCCCCTCTCCCCCTCTCCCCCTCTCCCTCTCAACAAGTACTAGATTCTACATTAGACTCCAACTTGGTATTAACCCTTTTCCAAGCGCACTAAAGCATTGTAATCTGGGATTGCGACTTCAGGCGATCGCTTATTCCGATCCAATAACACATTCCCTTCTGGCCAGTGTACCTGTAAATTTCCTGGCTTGACTGGCGCAATATAAACTCGTCCTGTAAACTCTCCAAAATCATTCTTAAGTATTACCACATCCCCATCCTTTAACCCCAAATCTAAAGCATCCGCCTGACTCATCAACACCGCTTCCCGCATAGCACCCGTAATCGAATCTTTCCGTTCTTGCACCATACTATTAAACTGCTTCCCACGACGAGTTGCGACTAAAAAATAGCCCTCTGATACTTCTCGCTTAGGTGGAGATAACGGAGTAAAATGTGCCTTACCATCCGGTGTCGGAAAATTCCAACCAAAACAGAGATGGGAACCGCCGTATTGAAACTGATCCCCTGATTCTTTTAAATGTTGAATTCCGGCATACTGAGGAATAACTAACGCAATTTCTTGACGCATGGCAGCGGTACTATCAAACTGTAATTTATCAGCTAAATCGGGTCGTACTCGCCTTGCCAATTCCATAAATACCTCCCATTCCGGACGCGCTTCTCCAATTCGCTGACCTGGAATTTCCGGACTAAAAATAACCCGTCGTTCAGTCGTCGTTTCTGTCACACCTCCCGGTATTTCATAGCGAGTGGTTGCAGGTAATAATACCACCGTATCCGCCGGATCAACTAACATTTGACTCGAACAAATAATATCCATATGAACCCGCAGAGGAACCCGCTTTAATGCCGCTTCTACATAATCCGGTTCCGGCAAAACTTCCAAGAAATTCCCACCCACGGAAAACAATACCTCTAACTGTTCCTCATAGGCAGCATTAATCATTTCTGCTGCGGTTAATCCTGGGGTTGTTGGAAGATAAAATCCCCATTGTTGACTTAAATTAGCCGCATTTTCGGTAGTAATGGATTTGCCACCGGGAAACACACTCGCGTAACATCCCATTTCTGCGCCACCTTGTACGCCAGAGTGCCCTCGAATTGGCATTAACCCACACCCTTCTCGGCCTATAAATCCTTTTGTTAGTGCTAGGTTAATAATAGAACGGACATTATTTTCTCCGCATTCATGCTGGGTAATTCCCATACTCCAAACAAATACAGCTTTTTCAGCTTCTCCTACCATTTGGGCAAAGGCATACATTTCTTCACGAGTTGCCCCAGAAATGCGTTCCAATTCCTCCCACGATTGGCTATCTAACGACGCTTTTAGTTCCTCAAAACCTATACTGTAATCTTCAATAAACGAGTGATCCATCCAGCCGTTTTCTATGATATGTTTGAGAGTGCCATTCAAAAAAGCAATATCCCCACCCATATTCACTAAAAAGAAATCTTCAGCAAATTTAGTCCCAAATAAGGCACTTTCGGGAATTGAAGGAACCCAGTACCGTTCCATTCCAGGTTCTCGGTAGGTATTAATCACAACAATTCTTGTACCCGCTTTTTTTGCCCAATGCAAATACTTAACCGTAACGGGCTGATTATTGGCTACATTAGAACCAATAAATACTAATAAATCTGTGCCAATCCAATCTTTATAGGAACACGTCGTTGCAGCGACACCCAAAGCTGCTTTTAATCCAGCCGTACTTGGAGAATGGCAAATTCTAGCCGCATTATCAATATTATTACTTCCCATTGCACGGACGGCTTTTTGAGCAGCATAATAGGTTTCATTAACCGTACCGCGACTAGTCAAATAAAAACTAAGTTTATCAGGTGTAGTGCGGCGAATGCGATCGCTAATCACTCCCAACGCTTCATCCCAACTCACACGGCGAAATCCTTTCTCACCAGCACAACGAATCATCGGGTAAGGTAAACGCCCCATCTCCCGAAGTTCTGCACTTTTCTTATTCTTTAAATTAGAGATATCTTCTAATAATTTTGGATCAAAAGCGGGCATAGTATTCATCCGCAACAACCGCAACCGCACATTGCACACATGAATACCTTCAACCGTCCAATCTTTCATCCCCGTTGTTCCGAGGGCACACCCATCACAAACTCCCTGGTTTAAAATATCCCAAGCATAGGATAATTGATCTCGGTTTACCCACGCCGCTCGAAAAACTTCCCAATAGTTATTGGGGTATTGTTCACCAAGTCCAAAAGGTTTCCAGCTTACCCAGTGGGAAGGAGTCCAGCGTTTGTTCGGTTGATGTAACATAATTGGTTGTTGGTTGTTGGTTGTTGGTTGTTGGTTGTTTGTTGTTGGTTGTTTGTTGTTGGTGATATCATGTCCGGGAGTATTGGCAATATATCCAATAGTTGCCATTAGCCATTAGCCATTAGCCATTAGCCATTAGCCATTAGCCATTAGTCATTAACTAAATGTTGAGTTTATATTTATTTTTAGCACTGGGTTTTGTGGGTAGCGGACATTGTGTGGGAATGTGTGGTCCTTTTGTGATGGGTTATACTCGACCTCGCAGTAATAGTTGGCATTCTCATCTATTGTATGGTCTGGGACGCTCGACAACTTATGCCTTCATGGGATTGATTGCGAGTAGTTTTGGTCATATCTTACAGGATTTATTGGGATTACGAGCAAGTATCCTAATTCTAGCTGGACTGATTATGGTCTATTTAGCATTGGGACAGTTACATTTACTTCCGTTACAGTTACCTCCTGTACAAAATTGGCGATGGTATCAAAAGAGTGTTGGCGTTTTATATGCGAGTAATGCTTGGTATCGGACTTATCCATTAGGTACATTATTGGGATTTATTCCCTGTGGATTAACGGCGATCGCACTGAGTCTAGCGATTACTCAACCTGTCCCTTTAGCAACTCTTGGTATGTTTATTTTTGGGTTAGGTACTATGCCTGCTATGGTAGGATTTGGGATGTTAATCCAACGGTTGAAAGTTCCTAAACTGCAACGTTACCTAGCTTTTGTGATGGCAATTTTAGGAGTTCTGACTGTCTGGATGGGTATTTATCGGTTAGGTTGGGCACCTGCACCTCCCCAAAGTGCTTTGTTAATGCGGTTACATCCGACTACTTTACCTACTGGTGGAATGGAACATCATCCAAGTCATCATCATTAAGCTATAGCGGTTTTCATACTCATGAGGTACAAATT
>DNGI01000269.1 GCA_003486645.1 Cyanobacteria bacterium UBA11370
TCTTTGACCACAACTTAGTATGAAATGCCTACTTCTCCAAACGATATGAGCTTGACTAATTCACGTTAATTCCTACCAAGATAGAAAAGTGGTGGGGCGAGGCAAGCTATCTCACTAGTTTTTTGAATTTGGTAATCCCATGACTTCTGCTGCTGAACTTCCAGCCTCACAAGCTGATGTAACGATAAATGCTATTGCAACCTTAGACGAGGAAGCAACACTCAAAGCCGATCCCCTAGAGACGGCGACAGGTGTTTACGTAACCGTCCATGGTCATTTTTACCAGCCACCCCGCGAAAATCCCTATCTTGATACCATTGAACGTCAGCCGTCTGCTGCACCCTTTCACGATTGGAATGAGCGAATTCACCACGAATGCTACCGCCCTAATGCCTTTGCCAGACAGTTGAATGGGTTCGGTGAAGTGGTGGGGATCGTTAATAACTATGAATATTTGAGCTTTAATATTGGTGCGACCCTCATGTCGTGGCTAGAACGCTATGACACAGAAGTGTATCAACGGATTCTAGAGGCTGACCGAAAGAGTTGCGATCGCCTCAAGGGTCATGGCAATGCGATCGCCCAAGTTTACAACCACATCATCCTACCCCTAGCCAACGAACGCGATAAATATACCCAAATCCGCTGGGGTAAAGAAGACTTTCGTTCCCGTTTCGGTCGTGATCCCGAAGGGATGTGGTTAGCGGAAACGGCGGTAGATATGGCTACCTTAGAAGCCCTAGTTGCCGAGGGGATCACGTTTACCATTCTCGCTCCCTCCCAAGCCGAACGCTGCCGCGAACTCCCAACTGAGGATAATCCTGCTCCCCAATGGCACGAAGTCGGTGGTTCTCAAATTGATCCCACTCGCCCCTATCGCTGTTTCTTGGATAATGGTAAATTTATTGATATATTTTTTTATGATGGCCCAATCTCACGCGATATGGGATTTGGAGATGTTCTGAGAAATGCTCAACATTTCGCCAGTCGCCTAAGTTTAGCCATCCACGGGGATCACCGTCCAGCCCAACTGATTAGCGTCGCTACTGATGGGGAAACCTTCGGGCATCATAAACGCCACACGGAAATGTGCCTCGCCTATGCGTTTACCCAAGAGTTTCCGCACCGCAACTGGACGGTAACGAACTATGCCCATTACTTGAGTATTAGTCCACCCACCTGGGAAGTGATCCTCAAACCCATCACCGCTTGGAGTTGCGCCCATGGGGTGAATCGATGGCAAGATGACTGTGGATGTGGTGGCGGTGGAGGTTGGCACCAGAAATGGCGACGACCCCTGCGAGAGGCGTTGAATTGGTTGCGCGATCGCTTAATTCCCGTTTACGATAACTATGCTCGTGAGTTTTTCCGTGATCCTTGGGTGGCACGAGATGAGTATATCCAAGTCATCCGCGATCGCTCCGCAGCAAATGTGGAGAATTTCCTGAATCGCCACACTATCGCCGCCTTATCTCCAACCGAACAAATTGATGCGTTGCGCCTGTTGGAAATGCAGCGTCATGCGCTATTAATGTACACCAGTTGCGGTTGGTTCTTTGAGGAAATTTCTCGTCCTGAAGGGGTTCAGATTCTGCGCTATGCGGCGCGGGCGTTGGAATTAGCAGGGGAAGTGGCGGGTGTACAGTTAGAATTGGGTTTCCTGGAACGTCTTACCTTTGCTCCCAGTAATGTGGATTGTTTTAAAACAGGTGATGAAGTCTATCGCCAACTGGTGGTATCGGCACAAATTACCTTTAAGCAAGTTGCGGCGCATTATGCCATTAGTTCGTTATTTACTAATTATGCCCAACAAGAACGAGTTTACTGTTACCAAGCCCATCAACTGGATTACCAATTGCAACGAATGGGGGCGTTAACGTTAGGGGTAGGGCAATTGCGGTTAGTTTCTGAAATTACCTGGGAAAGTACGGAACTGGTGTTTGCGGTATTGCATTTAGGGGGTTGGGATTTCCATTGCTGTATTCAACCCTTTGGTGGTCGTCGCGCTTATACTCAATTGAAGGATAAAGTATTTGATGCGCTCAAACAAGCGAGTGCGGCTCATACTATTCTAGCAATGAATCAGATGTTCGGTGAGCAGTCCTTTAGCTTACAAAATTTATTTGCTGAGGAACGACACCGGATTATGAAGTTGCTGAGTTTGGAAACCTTAACTCGGTTGGATCAGCTTTACAATCAAGTTTATCGAGATAATTATGGGGTATTGATGGCATTTTTGCGAGATGAGTTACCCGTACCCCAGGAGTTACAAGTCGCCGCCGAAATTGCCTTATCCAATCGCACTCTCTATCACATCAAATTCCTGGATTCGGAAACCAGTGATTCCCAAATTGGCTTATCTCATTTAGCGGAATTAGAAGCGATCGCCCGTGAAGCTAATCATTTCCGTTGTCACCTAAATATTGCTGAAGCCAAGCCAATTATGGAAACGTTAATGTGGCGATCGCTGTGGCAATTACTGCATGATACCAATCCAGATACACTGACTAGTGATATTCAGCGAATCGAGCGTTTGATTGAATTGGGAAATCACTTACACTTAGCCTTATCTCTTGACCGTTGTCAAGAACTGTATTTCAATTGTTTACATGGGGAGATTGGCTCCAAGTGTCAACTCGCCATTCGATCCATGCTGGTATCTGAATTAAAGGATACAGATGAGGTTAACGAATTCCGTTCCCAAATCAATTGGAATACTACTCAGTTACGCCAGTTACTTCAGTTGGGTGAGAAATTGGGAGTAGAGGTTAGTCCTTGGTTGAGTCAGTTGGTGTAATGGTTGTTGGTTGTTGGTTGTTGGTTGTTGGTTAAAACAATTAGTTCACAGCCCACGGACATTTTTTGCCATGAACTATGAACCATTAATAATTAACTAAGTGAATGTGTGGTATTCATTCGCTCTCTCCAGAAATTCAGTTTTTGCTTAACAGGATAAGGGTTTCAGATCCTTTTTTGGAGAGGTCTAATAGACCTGTGTTGAAAATGGGGTGTAGAGTGTGGAGTATAGGGACAATCTTATTTTCATTCTTGGTTGTGTACCAAGCTCATGAGTGTTTTTTGCAAATGCAAAGTTGAGAACAACTTCTATTGCCTATTGCCTATCAAGACATAGTGGGAGCGTGAGAACCCCTAGGATTTATCGAGGGGATGAAACGCGACTCAACGGGTTTTAACCCGTTGTTTCCCTCTCTTGCGTACAGCCTTACCGCTTCTCTAACTAGATCGTTTAAAGAACGCTCTTTACGCTGTGCAAGCCTACTCAAATCTTGATATTCGTGATCGGCCAAACGAACAGTTAATTTCTTCATGACCCACATTTGATGTTATAATAAGGTCATGGTAACACAGGATGAAAAACTCCAAAAACAAACGTGATGCCATGCTCAACCACGACAATTGAAGATATGGGGTTGTGTTAAAAAGTCCTTGGAGCGCTCAACACGTAAAATCTACCCTTCGGGAACGCTTCGCGAACAGGGTGGGAAGATACCCAAGTAGCCGCACAGCCAAGTAATTGGTCGAGGCGGGTAGGACTGTTTGAACCAGTCAAAGCCCCTTTGGGGCAGGACAACGTTGCGTAGTGTGGCTAAAGCGCGCGTAGCAACATCAGTTTAGAATCCTGGTTTTTCAAAGCCAGGAGAGTTCAATCCTAATCTCCCACACCGTATTTTCTAAGCTAGGTGAGTATCTACCAGAGCTTGTAAGGACTGTTTGCCAATGGCTCCCTCATGAGATTGCGTCACTTGACCATTCTTAAATAGTAAGAGTGCTGGAACCCCTTCGATCTGGTACTGCTTCACAGTTGCCGGATTGGGATCGACTTCCATTTTGATCACTTTCAGGCGATCGCTATAAGTCTCAGCAATCCACTTTACAGATGGCGATACTAAGCGACAAGGGCCACACCAACTTGCCCAAAAGTACACCAACACGGGTTCCTCGGCTTTTAAAACTTCGGTTTCAAATTCGGTATCTGTAATCTCAATCACTTGACTCACAACACCCTCCATTAACACAATTATCGCTCCTGATCGACCCCATTGCTGGTTTGGACTCGACAGGAACTCGGTTTTTGTTTCTATTTAATACAGTACAGTCTCAGCTTAATTTAAAAAAGAAATGCAACCCATGAGTAGCTGAAACTCTGATACAGTAAGTTTTCCCCAATCCAAAATCCAAAATCTAAAATCCAAAATGGTATCAGCTTAATTGCGATCGCAACCAATTAATTAAGACCTCAATAGACTCTCTTCAATCCTGTGCTAACTTTATCCAGTATTAGATTGATGATTAGATTGATGATGAGTTGCCTATCGAGGTCTTGGATTGCCCTGAAGCGTTTTTACACTTACAAACTGTCGATTTGCTTACGAAGTTGTTCCAATTCGTCATCAACGGCTGATTTGGAGGAAGACGAGGTTTTTTCCTCTGAAGCCGCCTCCAATACAGGCTGTGAGACGGAACCACCCGCTAATTGCGCTTTCATAGCTGCCAACTCATCATCGACATCACTGCCAGATTCAAGCATAGCGAACTGACTTTCTAAATCATTCCCAGCCAGTTCACCAATAGCCTGAGAACGCGCCTCGATCTCCAAGACTTTTTCTTCCATCCGCTCAAAAGCACCCATCGCTGAACTAGTACCAAGCCGTCCAATCGTGCTTTGTAGCTGTTCATTGGCTTTAGCAGCACTGACTCGTGCCTTAAGCATATCCTTCTTAGTCTTGGCTTCGGAAATTTTACCTTCCAAGGCAATTAGGTTACGCTTGAGGGTGTCTACCTGAGTGCTTTGCTGATCGAGCTGAGTTTTGAGTGTTGTCGCCGCTTCAGAAGTCGTTTTCTTTCGACTCAGAGCTTCCCGTGCTAGGTTTTCATCCCCTTTCTGAAGAGCTAACTGAGCGCGTTGATGCCAGTTATTCGCTTCGGATTGGTTTTTATTATACTGCTGTTCTGTGCGTTTTTGAGTAGCAATTGCCCTGGCAACCGCTTGGCGCAGTTGTACCAAGTCTTCTTGCATATCAATAATCGCTTGTTCCAGAATCTTCTCTGGATCTTCAGCTTTACTGACCATATCGTTCAGATTGGCTCTGACGACTCGGCTAAGGCGATCAAATAATCCCATGACGCTAGTTTATCCTCTCGGAGTGTACAAAGTAGGTTTAGTAGGCTTTACGGTTGCGAGCCTGCTTGGGGGGCTTTGAGGTCTATGCAATATATACTCTTCTATCTTTAGTGTGAACTACCTACACCGAATCCTGACCGGGATTCATCCCACGCCTCCCAACAGAGGGGTAGGATGTGGGGCTTCTCCCGGAAGAAAGCTAAAGTGCTAGTCTGACTCACTCACAATACTCATACCCAAGCTATTAAGACAGGATTCTTTTAATCCAGTGTAAAAACTTCTAGCCAAAAAGTGCTAGGTAGTTGCTTATTCGTTATAGATTATGGGTTGTTAGTGTGACTAGAGGGTAATTTAGGGGATTCTGTGCCTGCATTCAGTCTAGCTTTCATGGCGGCTAGCTCAGTATCAATGTCGTTGCCACTTTCAAGGGCTGCAAATTTATTTTCCAGTTCATTGCCAGAAAGTTCTTCAATTGCTTGGGATTGAGCTTCGAGCTGCATTACCTTGTCTTCCATGCGCTCGAATGCACTTAAAGCACTGCCTGTATTCATATTACCCAGCATTTCGTTAATTTTCTGGGAGGCTTGAGCAGAACGTGCCCTGGCAATGTATAAATCTTTTTTAGTTTTTGCCTCCGAGATTTTACTCTCTAGGGTACGCATCTCTTTTTTGAGCCTAGCGACGACCTCATTTTGCGGCACGAGTTGAGCTTGTAGAGCTTGAGCTGTCTCTTGATAGGATTTGCGTCGCGTCAAGGCTTCTCGTGCTAAGGTTTCATCCCCCTTAGACAAAGCTAATTGAGCGCGGTTGTACCACTCCTCGGCTGTGGATTGGGCTTGTTTGACTTGTCGTTCAGTCCGTTTTTGAGT
Source organism: Cyanobacteria bacterium UBA11370 (assembly GCA_003486645.1). Classification (GTDB taxonomy): domain Bacteria; phylum Cyanobacteriota; class Cyanobacteriia; order Cyanobacteriales; family Coleofasciculaceae; genus UBA11370. The sequence goes on from DNGI01000269.1 coordinate 6,013, forward strand.
GGCGATCGCACCCGCTACAGCCTGTCGCATCTGGATCAAATCCTGCTGCATATCTTCTACAGCTTGTTCCAGGATTTTCTCTGGATCTTCAGCTTGTCCAATCAGATTATTGAGGTTGGCGCGAATGACTCGCCCGATGCGATCAATCAATCCCATAACAGCTCTCCCTTGATGTTGCGGGTTGGAGGCAACTCTAACATCATGGTATATCAAGGTTGTGTGTTGTTGGTTGTTGGTTGTTGGTTGTTGGTTGTTGGTTATTTATCGTTCTTGAACTGATGACCGACTAACCTGTCATGTCTTCAAGTTGTATTCTGCCGACGGGCAAGATGGTCATCCCACAAGACTTTCTTTCAATATAGCCCTCCACAAATAACTAACAACCAAAAACGAACAACTAAAAACAAACAACCAACAACTAACGACGAATCCCCGCAGAAATTCCTTGTTGCTGGAGTTGTTCAACTAATTGTTTCGCTTCAGACTCAAGTTTGAACGCTCCGATCTGAATTCTCACACCGTCTGGAAATTGTTCTACATAGGCATCCGGCACAATTGTTTTTACTTGTTCTAGGGAGGGTTCCCCCGTATAATCAGCCACTACCAGGTAGTAAGCACCCGGAGTTGTTGCTTGGGTTGGAGACGGGGAGGCTTTTGGCGATTGGCTAGGACTTGGCGTGTTTGGTGTTGAGGATGACTGCTGTTTGGCAGCCTCTGTATTAGGCTTAGTTGTTGCCGATTTTGATGGTGATGGAACTGGCGATCCCGTAGGTGCTTGCCCTCCCTGTTGTTGGGGAGGCGATAAAATGGCGGCGGGTAAATCTGGAACACGTCCAGGAACAGCAGGGAGAGGGGTAACAGGGGGTGGTACTGATTGAGTGACTTCAGAGTTCGGCAAAGTGGGAACTGGGGGAACTGGGGAGGTAGTGGTGGACGTAGGGTTGGGACTGGTTTCTAGATGAGCAAGGGTATTTAAACCGACTTCTGAAAATTCATCGGAGGCTAGATTTGGCCCTTGGATAATGGGTGATGGATTAACTAAATTGTTAGGCTGTGGTGTTGTTTGTGTGGGATTTTGGGCAGTCGGCGTTTTTGTGCCAAACCATCCCCCAACACCCAGACTTGTCCGAAGAGATGGATTCGTCAAAATATAGGTCAAGGTAGCGCTCGATACGAGTAGAAGTAAGATTGAACCGACACCTAGGGGGGTAAGAATTCTATCAGAGAATTTCTTTTGGGTCTTTGTTTGGGTCTTTTTACCTGCCTCTTGTTCTGCCAGACTTCGCAGCAGTTGTTCTGAGGATTCGAGATAGTCGTCTGGTGGTGTCTGAACCGGAGAGTGAACTAAATCTCCTGAATTTTCCGAGTTCTGAGGGGAGTTCGGTTGTTCCGTAACGGATTCGTCGTTAACTGAAGGGGTAGTCCCGTGAGTTTGTGAAATACCGTTAAGTTGAGGAGTGTGAGCGATCGCTTCGTTTACCCTCTCTTGAGTTAGTTCTGCCTTTGGTGTCTGGTTGAGTAATGCGGCTGTAGCTACGCTGCTAGGTAGGGCATTGGTTATCCGATCTGTAGAAATCAATTCAATGGGTTTGCGGGTTTGAGAACGAACTAAACCACGGGGAGATCTGACTGGACGACCGATTCGTTGCCGTCGATAGCGGGCTAATTCGTCTTCAAGTTGCACATCCAGGCTACCCAAGGCTGCCTGCAAGGTTGGATTAAGGGAGGGCTGAAATTGGGAGTGAGTCGAGGACTCAAGGGAGGTGTTTTGGCTCATGAGGAGACTTTCTTCAAATCGGGAACTAGGGCAAGGGGAAGTACTTTCTATTGTCTTGGACTACGATGGCTATATGGGGATGTCTAAGACGGATGTTTAAATCTCTCAATCATATATCAATTGCGCTGGAAAATCAGTCTGTCTTTCAACAGCAACAGCAATTGCAACAGGTACTGAACTGTTGGGCTGAAGTTGTCGGTGAGCAAGTAGCACAGCACACCCGACCCTATGGAATCTCTAAAGATAGTCTTGATGTGGCTACATCTAGCTCGGTTTGGGTTCAAGACCTTAAATTTAGGCGTTATCTTATTTTGAAGCAGCTTAACGCCCATTTGTCTAGCCCACTTGCTGATATTCGCTTCTCTACATCCCAGTGGCATCAAGATTCAACGGAGTTATCGAGTTCAGAGCAAGAGCATCCTAGTTATGTGGGTGAAGCGATTGAGGAGTGTGGGGGAGTGGGGGAGGGGGAG
>DNGI01000270.1:0-5470 GCA_003486645.1 Cyanobacteria bacterium UBA11370
TATCTCATACCAAATCCGGTTTAATAATCCATTTTTACGACCAATGGTAGAGACGTTGCAATGCAACGTCTCTACAGCGTTTTGGCAATTCTGCTTAAAGGGGGTATATTAACCGGATTTTGTATCATCTGGAGAAGGCAAGTCAAAAACTGATGGCACATCAAAACAGGGTGGTTCAATTCGCAAATATTTATCTCTACAAAGCTTCTGTTGATCCCTTGAGTATATCAGAGTCGCCTCTTGAACCAGCGCCCACTTTACCACCTCTTTTCGTTCTTGATCATTCAGCTTTGAAGCAATGGTTTGTAAAGCTTTAATAGTCAATGCTTGAGTCGCCGCCTGAGATACCAGCGTTGCCTCAAAACAGTGTTCCATCGTTTCGTGTGGAACCTGCTCATCAAGTAGTGGTGGAGCGACACGCTCGACTGTAACATAAATCTCATTTATGCGCTCAAAACTTACCAGATTAGTTATCTGTGGCAAAATGGGCACCAGAACGGCAGGTGGGGGAATCTGGTTACAACGTGAATTCGGAGGATAACACGCAGTCCGCAGAACCAACCGCCACGCGGATAGGGCTGAGGTGACTTCATTGCAGAGGAAGTGTCGTCGCACCCAGCGCTCCAAATCAATAGCAACTTCCTGCCCTAATTGAGCAGCAAGATCAAAGAGTGCCTTGGTGATAACCTGTCGCAGCAGTTCACCCCGCTCTCCCTGCATTCTGTGTGCCCAATTCTGCATCTGTAAGCGTGTCTCATGCTCAACAACAGCCTTTGCATAGAGGGGTTCCCAGACTTCTGGCTGCTCCACTAGGGCACGAGGCAATCCCATCATAGGAAGAAAAGGTCTTGCCCAAAGGAGGGTAGGCAGGGATAATGCTGGAAGCCAATACACTTCATCGGAATCTTGCCAAAGGGATTCAGATTTCATGTCTCTCCTTTGCGATCCATTTGTAATATCCCATGCTCTAGCAGCTCGGTTCCCTGGCAAATTAGAATCCGCCGTAAAGTTCAGCGGAAATACGTTTAGTGTCTGCTTCTAACGGAACTTCCCCCAAAGACTGGTTGAACTGACGGATCTGAATCTTCAGGGGAGACAGGTATTAACTCTACAGACACCTATTACCTCTACAAGTCTGTAACTACAGATAAATAAAGCTCCCATAGACAAAATAGATAAGAGTAAACGTGTCCAAATTTGGGTTTGGCGTAGTTTGATTAAAAATAACAAAACAGCTAAGACACCCCACATAAGACCCCATGAAGAAAAAAATTTAGCTACTCCCGCCGCATCAGGATCTATGTAATCAGCTAACGCAGGATCACCAGTCCAAGTATATCTATACAAAATTACTAAATAGCTCAAAATACCAAATAGGTAGGCTATAGCGTTTAGGGCTAAAATATCCCAGAATTTCATTAGGTGATTGATGTTTCTCATTGCTGAAACAACTCATCTTTCTCGATGAGCTTTTCAAACAAGGTCGCCTGGAAATACATCTTCTCTACCACAATCCTCTATTAATTGTAGGACTTACGCAAGTGTCACAGTTAAATCAACTTGTAGGGTGCGTCAGACCAAGATATTGATCGAGATAATCAGGGTTTTATCGTCTGACGCACCCTACTCTATGTGCCAGTTGCGTAAGTCCTGAATTGCTCTACTCTAACAGCCGATGCTGGTTTTCCTTGCAGGATTTGCCAAACTTCATCCAGTGCCTTTCTCGGTACACTAGGATCGCCCCAATCTACCTGTCGGCAAAAAGTGTTGTAGTTAGGAAGCATCCGTTCACAACAAGCAGCAGCAAACGCGACTCGGTGAATAGGAGAAAGCCCTTCGAGTTCTTGGGCTAAGGTATCAAATTCAAAAAATTGATGGTTCATACCAAATTCGGATCATATACCCCTTTTAATCGCAGTTGCCGGAATTCTGTAGAGACGTTGCATTGCAACGTCTCTACCATTGGGCGGTAAATAGGGTTTGATAAAACGGATTTGGTATCATTGGGTTATTTGTATTGTTTGGGTAGAGGAGATGGCATCATCTTTCATCTACACCCTTTTAAGTCACCACTCCTTATCTGGGTTAATTTCAGAATTATTCTGCTGATTTAAGAATTCTTCAAACAGTTCAAAAAATCTATCCAGAGCCGTTCTTTCATCCTCAGAATAAAAGAGAATTATGCTAGCCCAGGATTGACTTGTGTGAACTTCATATCTTTCCCGTATCCATTTGAGAAATTCTTCAAATTCCTGTTCTTGTGCAGTGGGATGAATACCCAATTGATGTTGGGCAATTTTATATCCGCACCAAAATGCCAGGAAACTAAAAATTGAATACCTACCTAGGTACATAGAAGGTCTTTTCTTGATTTTTTGTAAAAGGTCATAGAAATTGTTCACAATCAATTTCCACAGTTTAAGTACAGTATGTATAATTTAATCTAAATTAAAATGGCGTTTCTGTTACCTTAAACTCTCTACCTATATCTAGAATAGGGGAGTAGTGATGTTGTTTGAGGCATCACCTGACTCCTGTTCTCTCGAAAGTTGTTTTACCCCGAACTTTCCCTACTATAAAATTATTATATAGGCATGGCAATTTGTTGAAACTAACTATTCACCTCAAGTAAACGGGAGGCTATAAACCGATCCATCCACCCTTCCAAATAAACACGATTCTCTTCTTTTTGTTTTGGATCAGTCGTATTCAGAGGATAAGGCGCTAACCCCACTATTGCTGCGGTTGTTACACAAAACATTGACTTTTGGAATGTTTCACAAATCTGCACCCGCAAGTCATCCTCTTGGCGACGCGATCGCTTATAAACATCCTCCAGATACGCTGGCAAATAATGGCGCATATCCTGCATCAACAACGTTGGCGGAATTCCTGCACTCCCAATCGGTAACGGATCAGCATACAATGCCCCATAAGCAAAGCGACTTTGATCGGGAGAAATTTGATTGGCTTGAGCATTATAAGACACTGTACCTAAAAAAGGCGTTCCTCGGAAGAAAACCGCCTCAACATAAGGCACTGCTGTATCCATTAAGAAGGTCAAATTAGCGGATTTTGGGATAATTTCATAAACGCGATCGCCAATCTTTACACTATACGTAATCGGTTGGTTGGCTGCTGCAACTAAACCCTCTAAGATATGTTGTACCACTTGAGGAATGGTTTTAATTTTTCCTTGGTCGTAACGGTGAGACAGATCCATAAAAATATCACTCATCACACGCCAAAATTGCCCCAATGCGCTGTAATAAGCCATTTGACGCACTTGTTCGGGTGCAAATTCAGGAAATAACCAATTCATACCTTGAATTAGGGGATTCCCCTTAAATTTAGCTTGAATTGCTGAGGTACATCGCTGCATAAATTCGGGTGTATCTAGATAAGCATCTAAACCACCGCCACCATGCCAAAACATAGCTTTCATGCAGTATTCAGCGTATTCAAAATTAATGCGATCGTGCCACCAGTGACGGAATAGCTTTTCCCGTGAGACTTGCCCATTAAAGTATTTAAAAAAGGGGAATAGAACTAAAAATTGATGTTCGGCAATGTAAATGAGATTACGGGAGTAAGCGTCAAGGACAACCCCATAGCTATGTAAAATTCCGACAACTTCTAAAACGTTTTCGGGCGAATCTTCCAGCAGTGCATCACCAGCGATCAGTCTGTCAATGTATGCTTGCAATGGATGATGAGTTTTTGATTTTTTTTTGCTAATGACCATTGAAATTGTTTTGTTGCTAATTATTGGTTGTTGGTTGTTTGTTGTTGGTTGTTTGTTATTGATTTTTATCTTCATTTTTGCTTTTCTCGGTTATATATCTGATCCTTCTTCATGCTCATTTTTATTGGTAGCAGACATTGAGTCAATTCCTATTACTGACTGGTTATTAGCTTACTCACAAAAAACAAACAACCAACAACTAACGACTAACAACAATTGCTGCTGTAGTCGTCTCACTCAACCGAACAAGCCATGCTGGTTGTACTCCAAGAATTACAATTAAAATAGCTAAAATAATTGCGGGTATCCGTTCGCTCCAATACACTCGCGGTAAACTGATTACCTTAGCAGATAGACGACCAAAAAAGGCGCGATCGAGCAGAATTAAGAAGTAAACAGCCGTTAAACCTGTACCAATCATACAGAGGATAGTTTGTGTTGGAAATACAGGAAAACTACCCCGAAATACCAAAAATTCAGCAATAAATCCCACCATTCCTGGAATTCCAGCACTCGCCATTACTCCTAACACCATTAAACTACCAATCAACGGCATTCCTCGTTCTCGGTTAAATAAACCATTGAGTACGTCTAAATCGCGTGAACCCGTCTTTTTATAAACAATTCCCACTAAAAAGAACAGTAGGGCAGAGATTAAACCATGACTCACCATTTGCAGCACAGACGCTACGATTGAGAGGGGTGTAGCTGCCGCCGCCGCTAGTAGAATATAGCCCATGTGAGCCACTGAGCTAAATGCTACCATTTTCTTCATATCGCGTTGAGAAATTGCACTGAACGCACCGTAAAGTACACTAATGACTGCCCACGTTGCTAACCAAGGTGCGGCTAAAGTCCAAGCTTCGGGAAATAATTCCAACCCAAATCGTAATAAACCGTAAGTCCCTAATTTTAGCAACACCCCTGCTAACAACATTGAAATAGGTGTTGATGCTTCAACGTGTGCATCTGGCAACCAGGTATGAAACGGTACTAAGGGAATTTTTATCCCAAATGCAACTAAAATTGCTCCGAGTAGCAACAATTGCCGACCTACAGGGAGTAAAGATGCCAGTTGTTGGGTTTCGATATAACTAAAGCTGGACGAACCACTTAAAAATACTAACCCCAGAAATGCCGCTAGAACTAATGCCCCTGATACGGCTGTATATAATAGAAACTTGGTGGCTGCATAGCCGCGTCGCTGTCCTCCCCAAATCGCAATTAAAAAGTATAATGGGATGAGTTCTAGCTCGTAAAACAAGAAAAACAGCAGTAAGTTTTGAGCTAGAAATGCACCCGCTACACCTGCATTTAATAACAAGATTAATGAGTAATAGAAGCGAGGGCGATCAATCGTTTCATCCGTGCTGTAAAGTGCCATTACTGTGAGTAAACTATTTAACATCAGTAACGGCATCGACAAGCCATCCACCCCTAAACTATAGGTTAAACCTAATGTTTCAATCCAAGGCAGATACTCTTGAAACTGTAAGTTTGGATCACCCGCATTAAACTGTAACAGCAGTACAACTGACCAGAGAAAGAGTCCGCTGGTAACGGCTAATGTGGCTTGACGGGTATGTTTAGCGGTGATAATTCCCGGCAAAAATCCTACTAAAGCGGCACTGATGATGGGTACCAAAATTAAGGCACTTAACATAGTTGTTGTTTGTTATTTGTGGTTTGTTATTTGTTGTTTGTTATTTGTTATTTGTTGTTTGT
>DNGI01000270.1:5681-20412 GCA_003486645.1 Cyanobacteria bacterium UBA11370
TGTTTGTTGTTTGTTGTTTGTGTATTATAAGTAACTCATGCCCCACAACCAGCAACTAACAACTACTAACTAATGACCGTTAATTAATGTCCACTGATCTAATGACCACTGACTCCAAGCCCACTGATTCAAAGGCCAACTCATGAGCAGTGCTAATAAACTAACTCCTAGTAGAATAGTCAATACGTAAAACTGGGATTTTCCGGAAACATTGTACTTTAACGTCTGACCTCCAAAAACAGCGACAAGACCCACTAAGTTAACTAACCCATCAACGAGATTCCGGTCAATCCAAACCGTAATTTTAGAAAACAAATCAACGGCAAATACTACAGTGATGCGGTAAAGTTTATCAACGTAAAAGTCATAGGCTAATAAGTCTTGTAAAAATCTCACCGGGAGACTAATCGATCTGGATCGAGTTCTAGACACTTCAATCAGTGACCCTACACTACAACCTAATACGCTAGAACCCAATAACAGTAACTGTGGCGTTTCCAGGAGATACTCGTATTTTGAAGGAGGCAACAGGGAGAGTTGTTGAAGGATTAATGGCATACTTAGGGTTAGTAGGATTAACCCCACCATTGGAAATGCCATTGGCCAAGCTACCTCGGGTGCACGACGAGTTTTTGGGTGAGGATTTCCTAAAAATATTAAACGAAATACGCGGGTTAAGCCTAAAATAGTTAGACCATTTACCACTAAAAAGGTAATCACTAACCAACGCGACTCTCCCCATAAGGCATTAATCGCTTTACTAAACGCCCAATAACCCCCTAATGGCATCAGTCCAGTCATCCCAGCGGCACCGACGACAAAGGCAGTTGTTGTCGCAGGCATCTTTGACCACAAACCCCCCATTTCGGTAAGATTTTGGTTGGTGGTGGTGAAAATAATTGAGCCAGTACTCATAAACAATAGGGCTTTGGCAAAGGCATGAGCAAGTAGTAACGCTGTAGCGATATCGGTACGTCCTGTGCCAATGGCGATAAAGACTAAGCCTAGGTAAGCACTGGTCGTGTGGGAGAGCGATCGCTTAATATCCACTTGGGCAATAGCGACTAAAGAAGTCACAATAGCCGTGAGTGTACCCACTGCAACCAGAACGGATAATGTCACCTGGGATAGGGCTAAAATCGGCAGCAGTTTAACCAGCACGTAAGCACCGCAACAAACAACCAAGGAATTCCGCATAATGGAAGCGGGGTTTGGTCCTTCCATCGCCTCATCCAGCCACAAATGTAAGGGCACCTGGGCACACTTACCAATGGGTCCGGCAATTAAGGCTAATCCTAACAAGGTAGCCGTTAACGGGGGTAGATTCGCCGCACCTGCCCAATCGTACAAGTCATTAAAATTTAAACTCCCTGCAAACGTCGCTAGCGCGACAACTCCCATTAGGAGTAAAATATCTCCAACCCGTTTGGTTAAAAAGGCATCTCGTGCGGCGGTCATCGCTAACGGTTGAGCATACCAAAAACCCACCAGTAAATACGTAGAAAGGGTGAGCATTTCCAATAGGGCATAACTGAGGAATAATGAATTACTCAAGACAATGCCAGTCATTGCTCCCTCAAAAACACCCATCAACCCAAAGAAGCGGGCTAATCCCCAGTCCTTCTCCATGTATCCTAGGGCATAAAGTTGTGCCAACAGACTTAGAGAGGTAACAACTTCCATTGCGCCTGTACTGACTGGCGAAATTTCTAATGCCAAGGATAGATCAACATCGGCAACCTTAAGCCAGGGAAATACTAACTCCTGAACTGGGTGGTTCCAAGCTGCTGAGAAGATAAACCAGCCATGAACGCACGCTAAAACCGTCATCAATAGATTAAAATAAGCGGCGGGTCTTGGACCTGTTCGAGTAATCACCCCTGTTGCCCAGGGGAGCGTAAAAATTGCCCCAATTAAACCATAAAATGGTACTAACCAACTTGTCTGAGTGAAAAACTCAGTCATCACGATTTCATCCCTTACCGTTCATGAGTACTTAAAATCGAGTTAAACCCGTCTAAATCCCAAAGAAATGGGAATTCTTCTCTGTCTTAAACGAGCAACAATTGTTTTTTTCTATCATTATATTCATAACTTTTGATTTTAAGAATAAAAGAATTAGGTGTTTAATGCAAATAGGGCAAATCTATCTCATCTGATTGAGTTTCTTCTCCCCCACCTCTCTACAAGTAAGGTTAATAAGAGTAATAAAACCAACTTATAACCTCAAGCTGGCTATCTCTATCCGTTTGCAAGATTGTATAACTCAGATTACATCAGTAACCGACTTGTATTTCTCTAGTGCTAGTTAGCACAAGATTTCCCAGCCGTTCAACTCTCCCTCTCTCCCCCTCTCCCTCACTCTTACCCCAATGCACTAACTTGTACAAATGTCAAAGATTTTGGAGCAGGTCAGTCTGAGTTATACAAAAGTTATAAAAAAATTATAAAACAAAAGTAACCCTTCTCGAAAACGGTGAATTTTCGTTAAATCATTGAGCTGATAAACGAATAGTGTTAAGTTTTTTAAAGCTGTCTCATTAAGAAGTATTATAATAATTTATATTGTCAAGTATGCCAAGCTTCTCTATGCTGAGTTTGGCTGGTAATGATTGAGCTTTCTGAAGCTAAAAAATTGGTATCTCCGTCCGATTTTTGCTAGAAACTGATTTACCGATCTTGTATTTGACTAATCCATGAGGAGATAGAGTGCAATGCCCATTGCGGTAGGAATGATTGAAACTAAAGGCTTTCCTGCGGTTGTCGAAGCCGCAGACGCTATGGTGAAAGCTGCCCGTGTCACCCTAGTTGGGTACGAGAAAATCGGTAGTGCGCGTGTCACTGTGATTGTGCGGGGAGATGTGTCGGAAGTGCAAGCCTCCGTCGCTGCTGGAATTGAAGCCGCAAATCGCGTCAATGGGGGTGAAGTGGTATCCACCCATATCATTGCGCGTCCTCATGAAAACTTAGAGTACGTCTTGCCGATTCGATATAGCGAGGCGGTGGAACAGTTCCGAACGTATTAGCGCGGCTAAAGATTTAACCAAGTGAACCCCACTTTTCTCGAGTAGACCGCGCCGGAAATACAGTGTATCTTCAAAATCGCTAAAACCTTTGTGAGGTAAGCATTTTGAATGAGTGAATTCCAAGGAAGCGGTGCTAGGTCCCAAGTCTTACAAAATAATTAAATTTGGAGTCAAATTCATGTCAATTGCTGTTGGAATGGTAGAAACGTTGGGCTTTCCCGCCGTTGTGGAAGCCGCAGATGCGATGGTGAAAGCTGCCCGCGTCACCTTAGTCGGGTATGAAAAAATTGGTAGCGGTCGTGTTACTGTAATTGTGCGGGGAGATGTGTCGGAAGTGCAAGCCTCCGTCGCCGCCGGAGTTGAGAATGTTAAGCGCGTCAATGGCGGTCAAGTTTTATCCACCCATATTATTGCTCGTCCCCACGAAAACTTAGAGTACGTGCTGCCAATTCGCTACACCGAAGACGTACAGCAATTCCGCGAAAGTACCAACGCCATCCGTCCCCTCAACCGTCCTTAGTAATGTAAACGATTAATGCAAATTGCTAAAGTTCGTGGCACGGTTGTCAGTACCTGTAAAGAACCAAGTCTAAGAGGCGTAAAATTTTTGTTGGTGCAATTCATAGATGAGGAGGGGCGATCGCTACCCAATTACGAAGTGGCAGCGGATACCGTCGGTGCGGGTATGGATGAGTGGGTGTTGGTGAGTCGCGGCAGCGCAGCGCGTCAGGTCGGAGAAAACGAAAAGCGTCCGCTTGACGCTATGGTAGTGGGGATTATCGATACAGTCAGTGTAGATAATCACATTCTCTACAGTAAAAAAGATCAATATCGTTAGTGGGTTGCGAGAGTGGTAAGGTTGAAACGGGATTGAGCGATCGCTTCTCAAGCTCTGTTTTGATTCAGCCAGTAGTAGCTTGCTCAATGTAATTGTCTAAATAGGTAAGCCTGTAAGGTGATCATCTGAACAATCCAACCCTTGAGGCGTTTGGCGATAGCGATCGCTGCATTAACACACTGAAATGCGACACTTCAATCGTGATGGGTTATTGGTTATTTGGTTTTTAGTGATTAATTCTTGACCGACCAACCAACAACAAACAACCAACAACGAACAACAAATAACCAACAACCAAACCCTGAAGATCGCTTTTTGAAGATAGGAGGAAGACAAGTTATGGCAGTCCGCAGTTATGCGGCTCCCCCGACCCCTTGGTCGAAAAGTTTGGTGGAACCTAAAATTCATGAAACAGCCTATGTACATTCTTTTTCTAACATTATTGGGAATGTAGAAATTGCTGAGAATGTAATGGTGGCTCCAGGAACCTCAATTCGAGCCGATGAAGGAGGCCCTTTTTACATTGGTGCTGGTTCAAACATTCAAGATGGGGTGGTTATTCACGGCTTAGAAGAAGGTCGGGTAATGGGAGATGACCAACAACCCTACTCGGTTTGGATTGGTAAAAATACCTCCATTACTCACATGAGTTTAATTCACGGACCAGCTTATATTGGGGATGATTGCTTCATTGGCTTTCGCTCCACCGTGTTCAATGCTCGGATTGGGAAAGGCTGTATTGTAATGATGCACGCCTTAGTTCAAGATGTCGAAATTCCCCCTGGTAAATATGTGCCTTCAGGGGCAGTAATTAATAACCAGCAGCAAGCTGACCGACTCCCGGATGTTCAAGACGAAGATCGGCAGTTTGCTCACCATGTGATCGCTTGCAATGATGCCTTGCGGTCTGGTTATCAATGTGTTGAGGATGAGGCTTGTATAGCTCCCATCCGCAATGAGATTGCCCAAGAGTCTGACTCTGATACTAACGGCAATCAACCCCTTCGTCGTTCTGATAAATCTTATAGTTCTATGCCTTCACTTACAGCAGAAGTTCAGCAAAAAGTTCGTCAACTGTTAGCCCAAGGATATCGCATTGGAGCAGAATATGCGGATGAGCGTCGGTTCCGTACCAGTTCTTGGCAAAGTGCCAGTTCGATTCACTCGGATAGAGATTCAGTGGTTCTGAATGCCTTAGCCGATTGTTTAGAAGAACATAATGGGGAGTACGTGCGCCTAATTGGGATTGACCCCAAAGCCAAGCGGCGAGTATTGGAAGAAATTATCCAACGACCCGGCGATGTCCCATCCGCAGGAACCGCTAAACCGGCCTCTACCCCTAGCGCTAGCTACAGCACCCCAAACTTCCGCCATGACCCTCCAGCTCAAGCATCCAATAACGGTTTTTCAGACATAAAAGAGCAAATTCGTCAACTGTTAGCTCAAGGGTATCGCGTTGGGATTGAATATGCCGACGAGCGACGCTTCCGTACCAGTTCCTGGAAGAGTGCAACTTCAATCCAATCGGATCGAGAAGCGGAGGTGATGAGAGCCGTTGATGAGTGTTTGAGCGACCATTCTGGGGAATACGTGCGCTTAATTGGGATTGACCCCAAAGCCAAACGGCGGGTTTTAGAAGAAATTATCCAACGACCTGATGGTAAAGTACCAACCGCCACCAAGTCAGCCAATCAAAATGGCAGTTCCACCTACGCCGCTCCCAAACAACTATCCGTACAATCTGAAAGCGGAAATAACTCTAGCACATCCTTAAACCGAGACACAATTGAGCAGATCCGCCAGCTCTTGACTCAAGGGTACAAAATTGGCACAGAACATGCAGATAAGCGCCGATTCCGCACGGGTTCGTGGCAAAGTTGTTCTCCAATTGAATCTAATCGAGAATCAGAGGTTCTTGAGGGTCTACAAGGGTGTATGGCTGAACACAGCGGTGAATATGTTCGGCTAATTGGCATTGACCCCAAAGCCAAACGGCGTGTCTTAGAGACCATTATTCAAAAACCTAACTGAATGGTTGTTGGTTGTTAGGGGTTTGTTGTTTGTTTTTAGTTGTTAGTGGTTTGTTGTTTGTCGTTTGTTTTTTAGTTGTTAGAGGTTTTTTGTTAATTTTTAGAGGCATCTCCCTGTCTCACAATCAACAACTAATAACCACTAACCAATAATCAACAACCAACAACCAACAACCAACAACCAACAACCAACAACCAACAACCAATAACCAACAACAAAAAACACTGATAAAAATGCATTTGCCGCCGCTGCCGTTGAGCAGTCACACTCATGTATATGTGCAAGGCGATGTGAGCATTGATCCAAGTGCTGCGATCTCATCGGGGGTCATTTTACGAGCTGATCCAGATAGCCGAATTATCATCGCTGCGGGTGTCTGTATCGGTTCGGGTTCAATTCTTCACGCTCACGACGGCACTCTGAACGTGGAAGCAGGTGCGAATCTGGGGGCTGGGGTGTTGGTCGTTGGCAAAGGTAAAATTGGCACGAATGCCTGTATTGGCCCGCTTACGACGATTTGGAATACGTCTGTAGAGCCTTGGCAAGTCGTCCCTGCTGCGTCTTTACTGGGAGATAGGGGGCGTGAGGTTGCTGGTTTATCTCCATCAGACCCTATCTCTCCTAGTACTAAACCCGTGGATGTGACCTCACCTTCTACTAACCTAACGGATGAGGATGCTTTCAACGGGCAAGTTCCGGTCAACCGAACTCCAGCGTCTAGTGGTACAACGGAGGAAGACTCCCCTGATCAACCAAAAACAGAATCACCTACTTCAGAAGAAGAAACACCGATTTACGGACAAGGTAGCCTCGACCGAATTCTTAAAACTCTGTTTCCTTACAATCAATCTGTTAACCGTCCCCCTGAAGAGGGTTAGATTAGAATTGTTAGTTTTTAGTTGTGAGCCTTGCGCCAGAGAGATTTCTCTTTAAGAGAGAGAACGTCCGGTATGGATGTCAAGAAAAGTTTTTAGACTTGATACAGCCAACAACTAACAACCAACAACTCACTGGAGATCCTCTGATGGAGTCATACAAACACGGGATTATCCCTCGTCACCCGTTAAGCCAACATCAGGCTTTTGGCGATCGCACTCCTACTCCTCGCCGGAAACACTATTCTTTAGGTTTGGTTTCGACGCTGAGTTTTCCGGTTATCGTCAGTACCGCTGATGCGATGCTCAAAGCCTCTGGAGTCACACTTGTAGGGTTTGAAAAAATTGGTAGCGGTCATTGTACGGCTATTGTACGGGGTGCAACGGCTGAGGTGCGAATTTCGGTTCAAGCTGGGATTGAACACGCTAAACGAGAAGGGCAGTTGCTCTCGTCTCTGGTTATTCCTCGTCCTTTCCCTAACCTGGAGGTGATATTTCCGATTGGTTCTCACCTGATGGACGAGATTCACCACCCTAGTCGTTCTCGTCATAGTTCTCAAGCTTTGGGTCTTTTGGAAACACGGGGATTTCCAGCGATTGTTGGTGCTGCTGATGCCATGCTCAAATCGGCTGATGTCGAATTGACAGGTTATGAAACCATTGGCGCGGGTTTATGTACGGTCATTATTCGGGGTCGGGTGGCGGAGGTGGCGATGGCGTTACAGGTGGGAATGGCTGAGGCAAAACGGATTGGTGAACTGGTTGCTGTGACGGTGGTTACTCGACCGCTAGAGGATTTGGAGCAGGCTCTCCCGATGACGAGTTGTATGATTGAGGAGCAACCTGAACCCCTCATGTTACCCATTGAGGTTAAGGAAGCTGAAAAGGAATTGATAGAATTGCCGGATTTAGGAAAGCTGCCAATTCGTACTAAAGAACCTTAATCGTTGTAGCAGATGAGGCAGCGGATGTGGTAGCGGATGTGGCAGCGGATGTGGTAGCGGATGTAACGGATGATTTTTGAGGTTATTTGGGATTTGGGAAGGCTTATTCTGTCAGAGTTTGAGAACTTATGGCTAGCATTTTTTATGGGTATTATTAAGTTTTTTGCCAACAATTAATAATTAACAACCAACAACTAATAAAAAAACGTTGCACAAAAGATGAATTTATGAAACAGCAAATCGGTCTGTAAAATACAAGATGATAACGGACTGATCGCTTCGCAACATATAACTCGGTAATTGTGCAACGCTAGATGGAAGGAAGACTATTACTTGTTTGGTGTTATTTAATAATAATAACCTAGAGCATTCTATAGAGAAATACCTTGTTTTTGATAATGATTATTGATTATAATCTATATATTATGGCTTAAGGAGAATTACCATTGAAGCAAGCCACACTCCACCAGCTAAAGGTGTTTGAAGCCGTTGCTCGGCATAATAGCTTTACAAGAGCAGCAGAAGAGCTATTTCTGACCCAACCTACGGTTTCTATGCAAGTCAAGCAGCTTACTAAAGCTGTTGGGATGCCGCTGTTTGATCAAGTGGGTAAACGTCTTTATCTTACCCAAGCGGGTGAGGAATTGGTCAAGACCTGCCGAGCGATTTTTAACCATTTAGACCAATTTGAGATGACGATCGCAGACCTAAAAGGTCTGAAGCAAGGACGGCTACGGGTTGCTGTTATTACAACCGCTAAGTATTTTATTCCGCGTTTATTAGGACCTTTTTGTCAGCGTTATCCTGGTATTGATGTTTCTCTTCAAGTTACTAACCACGAATATATATTAAATCGTCTCAGTGATAATTTAGACGACTTGTATGTGATGAGTCAACTGCCAGAAAATTGGGATATTACGTACCAACAAATTCTGGAAAATCCTTTGGTGGTGATAGCACCTGCTAATCATCCTCTTGCCAAGGAAAAAAATATTTCCCTCGAACGTCTGGCAGCCGAACCCTTTATTATGAGGGAACCAGGTTCAGGCACTCGTAAAGCGGTACAAACGCTTTGTGATTCGCATAATTTAACTCTAAAAGTTCAACTGGATTTAGGAAGTAATGAGGCAATTAAGCAAGCGATCGCAGGCGGGTTAGGTATTTCTGTATTATCTCGCCACACCTTAGCCCTGGAAGGTTCTACAGGTCAACTGACGATTTTAGATGTTGAACAATTTCCGATTGAGCGGTATTGGTATGCGGTGTATCCTAGTGGCAAACAACTATCAATTGTAGCTCGTACTTTTCTTGATTATCTGTTAACGGAGGGGAGGCAAGTTGCCGAAAAGACAGCAGCTAGAAAGACAGTTGGTTTAGGAGAGGCTAGCTTGAATACAACTCCTAGTAGTGAACAGTATGAGGAGCAAAAGCATCACGCGGATTCTTTTTCAGTAGAGTAGATAGAGGAATGGGAGATGAACCCAATACATATAGCGTTGAGAGAGTGACTAACGCTGTAAACTACGGGGATCAAGAGCATCCCGGAGACCATCTCCTAATAAATTAAACGCCAAGACGGTTAGAATAATCAGCAGCGCTGGAGGCCAAATTAGCCAAGGCTGGAGTACAAGAATTGAAGCATTCGTGGCTAGGGTCAGCAAATTACCCCAAGATGGGTCAGGTTGCTGAATACCAAGACCGATTAGGCTAAGTACCGATTCTGCCACAATAAAGCTAGGAACCGCTAGGGTTGCTGAGATGATTACATAGGTTGCGGTTTGGGGCAAAACGTGACGTACAATGATATATAAGGGTTTAGCTCCCATCGCTTGAGAAGCTTGGACAAATTCTCGCTCTTTAATGGATAAGACCTGTCCTCGAATCACCCGCGCTAATCCAGACCAACCCACTAATGAGGTAATTAAAACAATTAATAAGAACCGTTGGGCGCTGGTGAGTCCTGGTGGTAGTACAGCAGCAAGGGCTACAAGGAGGTAAAGGGTGGGAATCGTCATCAGGACTTCGACCAGACGCATCAAGATTGCATCGATCCAGCCGCCAAAATAACCGGAAATTCCGCCAATTAATAATCCTAGGGGAAAGGAGATAGCAATACCCACTAAACCAATGCTGAGGCTGATGCGACCACCATGCACTAATCGACTGAATTGGTCACGACCCTGTTCATCTGTACCTAATAGATTAACTTTACCTTCACCCACAGCGCCAAATAAATGCAGATTAGCTGGAATTCCGCTAAATAACTCCACTTCCTCAAATTTAGGTGGTAGGGGTAAGCGAATTTGAAGTAGCTGGTACTCTGGACCTTTGACAAATAAGCGTATGGGTGAAGGGTTTTCTCGATCTACAATCAGTTCCCGGTTCCCGGTCTCTAAATCCGTGGGTCCTTGGGTTGTGGGATAGACGTGAGGACCGATAAATTGTCCTGCTGGATTGCGCCAATAAATCTGGGTAGGTGGTAGGAGGGAACCATCCGGTTGGGAAGCATAAGGATCATAGGGGGCAACAAAATCTGCTGCAATGACTGTGATATAAAAAATCAATAGCAGCACTGCCCCAAAACGAGCAAGTGAATTTTTCTTAAGCTTTTGCCACCAATTCATGGGGTTAGAATGTTAGGAGTGCTGAGAGGCAAGTTGCCGATATTCCTCTTCATTCTTTTCATGTTCGACGACGAACACATTTGAATAGAGGTTGGCAATAATTTGTTTCCCTTCTTGGGTCAGTGACAGGTAACGCAAAGCATCCTGGATGTAAGGGAAAACGCCCTTCCAGTAAAATTGAGAATAACCCGTCCGCAAATCTCCAGGATGTTTATATCCTAAATGTTTGTTGACTCCGGTTTCTTCAAACTCATAGTATAGGGCACTAATCTTCTTGAGATACCGGGGGTCACTTAACTGACCAATCAAATCCGAAGCACGAATTAAGCCAGGATAGTTCAGTGTGTCTTGATGATCCCCCTCTTTCGGCACTGGGAAACGGGTAAGTTCAATATTAAACTTAATGGTTTCAGCTTCAATCAAATTGTGACCGCCAAATCGTTCATCAATGAATAATTTAGCGCGATCCACATGATAAGGGGTGAGGGACGCATCGGTTGCCCCTGGTGGCAAATGCACCATCTGACCATTTTGACCTGTGGCATAAAGTCTTTCCCCATCTCGGTCTTGCCGACAGACCCCCTTAACATAACCAATATCATGGCAAACGACAGAAATGATAAAGTGCAACCAGTCTTCTGCCTTGACTCCCCCTTCACGGATATGTTTACCCCGCAGAATCTCTTGTCCGACTAAGCTAACAAGGATTGAGTGTTCGACATTATGATACAGAGCATCGCTATTGGCAATATTTTCCATTGCCATACTTCCCGCCCAAGCAATAATGTCTTCAAAGTCTGTCTTTAGCCCCCCGTAAGTCCGGTGGTAGCCTTCCCGCAGTTTTTGAACAAAGGAATTAATTAGAATCTCAGTGGCGTTAAACATCCTTGGTACTCACTCGCTCCAAGAGTGCAATGGTTTTAGGGCTGACCGAACAGTGACAACTTCTATATAGCTTACAGAATGCACTAAAATCTGGCTAATTGCTCTCCTAAGAGTCACGATCGCGCCGTGTTTTGAGTCACAGGTTGTGATTGCAGCTATTGACAAAACCTTCAACCTTAAGAACAACAACTGTTTTGAGTAAAAATTACGAAATTATTAAGTTACACTCACTCTAGGACTAAACCGCTAAGGCTCAAATTGCTGTATAATAGCAGATGGCTTACTTTTGAGAGTGATTCGCGGACGTAATTCAGTGGTAGAATGTCAGCTTCCCAAGCTGAACGTCGTGGGTTCGAGTCCCATCGTCCGCTTGAAGGGATAAAGAGTATAAAACTTATAAATCAAGGGGTTTGAGAAACTATCATATGTTTTTGGTGTGACAGCTTTTTGGTATATTTGGGCAAATTTTGACTATTTTGACTATTGATTAGACTCATTCAATCGAAAATCCTCTAAGCCATAAAACGACATTCCGCACATAAGTCTTAATATCTTCCAAAGCCTGGGGATTTTCTTTCATACCTTCACCCGGAGGTTCGCTAACAAAGCTAGGACAACCCTTTTCGATATCCCAATTGTAATCGACAAAATGGTGAAATGTTGATTGGGCTACCATTCGTCCCAGTAAATTCCCTTGTTCATCTTTTGTACGTTCAACGGCTACAGCTAGATTAAAAGGACGACCAGAAACTAAACTTTTCCCCATCGCAATGACCTGTGCATTGTTAGCATCAGCGGGAACACCGACTGCCCCTTCATGGGGATGCGCCGGGAAAAATTCAATTCTACCAGAAGGAGAATTCGGATTTTTCAAGAGTTCGTGAATGGGTTCAATTGGAGTAATCCTTTGATAGTCGCCATTACGTCCCGAATGATAGTTCGGCCAAGAAATCGTTTTCGTATAAATATCATCAATACAGCGTCGAGATTCATCAAGTTCTTGCTGTTTGGATTGGAAAAAATGGAAGGTTCCCAAAGTCCCTAATCCACACATACAAACCCCCATATCTTGATGATCGCGGGTGGTTAAAATTCCCTTACCTTGTTGATGAAATGCCGTAATTTCTGCACAGTCTTTTTCACTTAACCCATCGCCTACATCTAAAGCAAATAACCAGAGTTGATCGAAATCTGAGTTACCCAAAGTACTTAAAACTGGGTCATTACCATCTGCATCAGTTTGGCGATCGCGTGCTATTACTTCACACAACGGATTTCCCGTTTCATCTTTTAAAGATGCCAGATAATCTTGTAATAATGAGAAACGAGCAATACTCCAATCATCTTCTCTAGTTGGAATTGTCGTTTGTAATAGAATGCGGATCGGTTGAGTCATTGTCTTATGCTATTTTTAATGAGATGGAGGTGGAGATTGTCATCAAGCTGATTGGGCAAAAGTTATACTAATTTAAGAATGAGAGAGTGCGTCTTCCCCAATCCAAAATCCAAAATCCTATTACCAAGGAATGGGTTTGCGATCGCGCCAAAATCCTCCTGTTTTCCCATTATCGGGTAATGTAGCTAGCCAAACAATTGTATCAACACCTTCCTCTAATGTTCGAGTCGCATTTGCACCACCCATATCCGTTTTAACCCAACCCGGACATACGGAATTGACCAGAATATTCGTCCCTTGAAGTTCAGCGGTTAGCATTCGAGTTACTGCATTCAAGGCCGTTTTTGAGATTCGATAACCCGGATAACCCCCATCCATATCACTCAATTGACCCATACCCGACGAAACATTGACAACTCGCCCATAATTATACTCTTTCATCAGAGGAATGAGAGCTTGACACAGCCGCAATGGACCATAAACATTCGTCTCAATTGTTTGTTGAATGGTTTCGATTTTAGCATTAAAAATACTACCATCCGGATCGAGTAAAACACCCGCATTATTCACTAACACATCTAACCGACCAAACTGTTTACGAATAAAGTCACTCAGTTTTTCAATACTAACTGGATCGGTTACATCAAGAGGAGAAAAAATCACCGCTAATCCCTGATTTTGTAATTCTTTTGCCGCCGCTTCACCCTTACTAGAATCTCGTGCTGTGAGGATTACCTGAAATCCTTTTTGTCCGAGTTGTCGGCACGTTTCAAATCCCAATCCTCGATTTGCACCTGTAACTACCGCAATTTTTTGGTTTGGACTCATAATTTTTGCCACCCTAAGATTATCTACCAGTAATCTTCCCCCACTCCCCACTCCCCACTCCCACCCTAACCTTAGATAGTCTTCTACTACAAAAATCCTAATTAAGGCATTTGCAAAACAACTCGAAAACGAGCTTTATTAGTCATCATGCGATCATAAGCTTCAGTAACCCGTTCAAGAGGGAACGTTTCAATCATGGGACGGATACCTTTAAGCGTACTAAAATTCAAGGTATCTTCTGAATCTTTTGCCTGACCACTCGGCCAACCCCGCACGGTTTTCCGAGCCATAATAAGCTGTATGGGAGACACTTCAATCACTCCATCCGCTGCCGCTACTATTAACAATGTACCATTAACTCCTAAACCATCCACTAAGCTAGAAATAGCATTATTATTAGGAGCAGTAGCGAGGATGACACTAGCACCACCCATAGTTGTAAGTGCTTCCGCTGGATTAATACTTTCCGTATCAATATAGAATTCAGCACCTAATTCTCGCGCTAAATCTTCCTTATCTTTCCCCCGTGAAATCGCTACAGTTTTAAACCCCAACTTGCTAGCAAATTGGATACCCAAATGTCCTAAACCCCCGACTCCTTGAACCGCTACCAAGTCACCGCCTCGCGCCCCAGAATTTCGTAAAGCGTTGTATGTTGTAATTCCAGCACACAGTAATGGTGCAGCTTCCAGTGAATTCAAATCATCAGGAATGCGGGCTAAAGCTTGGCTGGGAATTATTGCATATTCACCATAACCGCCATCAAAATTTGCTCCAGTAACTAACGCATTTTTGCAGGTAATAAAGTCACCTCTACGACAAGGATCACATTTAAAACAATGTCCACCATGCCAACCCACACCAACGCGATCGCCTACTTTCCAATCTGTAACTCCCTCACCCACTTTATCAATGTAACCCGCAATTTCATGACCCGGAACTCGTGGATACTGAAGTCCTGCTAAAAACCCTTCTTTAACAAAGGCATCACTGTGACAAATTCCACAAGCTTCTACTTTCACTCTCACTTGATTTGCTGGTGGTTCAGGAATTTCGCGTTCAACTAATTCAAATTCTCCACCCGGTCGGCTAACTTGAGCAACTTTCATTAAAGGCATGATTATTATCCTATAGTTTCTAATGGATTTTGGATGGAAGGATCAGCGATCGCACCCACTGCGACTGTAGCAATATTTGCTTCTTTGCGAATCGCTTCTGCAAAAGGCACTTGCAGGACTTACGCAAGTGTCACAATAAAATCAACTTGTAGGGTGCGTCAGACCA
>DNGI01000270.1:20742-20873 GCA_003486645.1 Cyanobacteria bacterium UBA11370
GCCAGTTGCGTAAGTCCTAACTTGCTATTCCGGTTCAATAGGATACTTTTCACCAGGAGTGCCAAAGCCCGAACTACAATCAATAAAATAGACCCCTTCAGTTTGAAGCTGCTTCGATTGTAGTGGGTTTC
>DNGI01000270.1:21229-21409 GCA_003486645.1 Cyanobacteria bacterium UBA11370
CAACAACCAACAACCAACAACATCCAGATCGCGTAGGGTGCGTCAGACTAAGTTATAGAGCGAGATAATGAGGGTTTCATGGTCTGATTCATCCTACTGTACTACTGTACCTGCCTAATAACTCACATCTTGCACCATTGGCTAATAGCTTAAGTCTGTTGAAATGGACTAAAACTCTTG
>DNGI01000270.1:21679-31504 GCA_003486645.1 Cyanobacteria bacterium UBA11370
TTTAACCACTGGCGGGTTATTGCTACTGGTGCAAGATGTGCCTAATAATCAAAACACAAGATGTGCCTAATAATTAAAACACGAGAAAGACTATATACTCATGTCATGGATACCCGGACAACAATTACAAAACCGACCTTATGTGGTTGAAAGCATCTTAGGATCGGGTGGATTCGGAATTACCTACAAAGTCCGCCACCTTGAACTCAACCAATGTTTTGTAATTAAAACGGCCAACGATCATCTTAAATTTGACCGTGATTATGATAACTATATCAACCGATTTATCAAAGAAGGCCAGCGAATAGCTGCTTTATGTGCAGACCCCCATCCTCATATTGTTCGAGTGAATGATTTGTTTCAAGAAGATAATACCTACTGCTTGGTCATGGACTTTATTCCCGGCGAGAGTTTGTGGAAATTAGTACAGCAGCAGGGAGCAACAGCAGAAGAAAAAGCCATCCAGTATATGTGCCAAATTGGAGAGGCGATAACTGTTGTCCATCAGGCGGGACTGGTACATCGAGATGTGACTCCAGTTAACATTATGATGCGAAATCAAGCCAAAGCCGTTTTGATTGATTTTGGTATTGCAAAAGAGATAATTCCTACCACAAGTACAACCACGGATAAAGCGGGTAATCGTGCCTTTGCTCCTTATGAACAGGTGGCGCGTGGTAGTCGCAAAGTAACGGTTGATGTCTATTCTCTGGCTGCATCTCTCTACTATATTGTGACAGGTCAGTGCCCTATGGATGCCCTTGATCGCAAGCTTTTTGATCAGGAACTAATCCCACCGAAACAGCTAAGTCCTCGTCTGAGCGATCGCACTAATCAGGCTATTATGAAAGGGATGGCGCTGGAAGCCGAAGACCGTCCTCATTCAGTGCAAGAATGGTTAAATTTGTTAACAGTTCCGCCTGCAACACCTGGGAAGATAAATAATAATTTAGGAGAAAAATTACAGGCTATTTTAGGCTTTAAACAAATAGCAGTAAAGTCACAGATACCAGCATTACAAGTCTTTAAATTTGATGTCGTAACGGTCAATAAAAAGGGTCAAGAAACAAACCGCCGCCGTCAACAAGCTGAGTACTTTACTGAAAATTTGGGTAAGGGTCTAATTTTAGAAATGGTGGCGATTCCGGGGGGTAAATTCCTGATGGGTTCGCCAGCAACTGAAGAAGAACGGCGTGATAGTGAAAGTCCCCAACATCCGGTAACAGTTAAACCGTTCTTCATGGGGAAATACCCAATTACCCAATCTCAATGGCAGGCGGTAGCGGCTTTACCCCAAGTTAATCGGACTCTTGAACCTGATCCATCTAGATTTAAAGGAAATCATCGACCTGTAGAGAAAATTTCATGGTATGATGCCATTGAGTTCTGTGAGAGGTTATCTCGTCTGACCCAACGAGCTTACCGCTTACCGAGCGAAGCGGAATGGGAATACGCTTGTCGTGCTGGAACAAAAACGCCCTTTCATTTTGGAGAGACAATTACTCCTGACCTAGCTAACTACAACGGTAACTATACCTATGCTGATGCCAGCAAAGGCAAATATCGAGAAGAAACAACCCCAGTGGGAAGTTTTCAAATCGCTAATGCCTTTGGGCTATATGATATGCACGGGAATGTCTGGGAGTGGTGCGAAGATCACTGGCATGATAACTATGAAGTTGCGCCCAGTGATGGGAGTGCTTGGTTGAGTGAGAATGATAATCAACTCCGGTTGCTGCGCGGGGGTTCGTGGTACTACCCTCCCTGGTGCTGCCGTTGTGCGGATCGTAGCTGGAGGAACGCTCCGGTCAGTAGGAACTGCCTCATCGGTTTTCGGGTTGTCTGTGCTGCTGCGTGGACTCTTTAGCCCTCTACACTCTAGCCCTTTTGTCCTTTACCCTATTTCCTTTTCCCTCTCGCGCGTAGCGGAGTTATTTTTCTTTACGCCTATTATTAATATCCAAAAATTACAATTAACCGGGGAGTATGCCAGTTTAGGGTGAGTATTAATGGAGGAGAAACAAATCAAAATAATCACGAACTGAGTGAGATTACTAGCCCCCCTAAAGGCAGAAAACTTACAACTCATGCGCGAGAAAGTCTCCCCCGTCACGGTTTTACCGAACCCTTTAGTTTAGTAGACGAAATTATTGACAACTATACCCGTAGTAGTACTCAAAGGGAGGGATCTACAGTCTATATCCAACAAGCTGAAAAACCTAACCCCCTAGCCCCCTTCCCTACAAGGGAAGGGGGAACCGGAAATCTTGCTCCCCTCTCCTCTTAGGGGAGGGGCTGGGGGAGGGGTCAAAAGGCTTATTGCAACTGCTGCAAAATCTAAGTTTTAACCCAAATCCCTAAGCTTCAAGAATGAATTGTTAAACTTGAGTTCCGACTCACAAAAGCCAAATGAGCAGCAAATGTTTTCTCCAAACTGATGGCTATCACGTTGTATTCAACTTACAGGATCTAGATACGACTAAAAACTATATTGATACGATTATCGAATTTATCCTAGATCCAGTTATTAGCGAAATTTCCGTAAAATCAATCCCTACTTTTATCGCGCTTAGTGATTGGCAAGAACTCATCGCCTATTTTGAACAACACATCATCGGTTTACAGCAAAACCCCAGTTACCAATCAGATCCCTTTGTCCCCAGAGAACTAGGATTTCAAATTAAAGCGCTCTCAGGAGATATTCTCTCACCAAATGATGGCGAATTTAACCTTTTATTCATGATAAACGCAGGTCGGAGCCATGAAGAACTTAGCTCAACCTACATCGGTGGTGAATCAGCAATTACTCTCGAAAATCTGCAAAATTTCCTATCCTCAATTCGGACAACTCTAGATTTACTCAAGCAAAATAGTGACATTAACGCTTACATTTAATCCAACAGCCCAACCTCTTTGGGGAATAGTGCCATGGCAAAAGACATCTACCACGACACAGTAAAAACTGCCTTGGAGAAAGACGGGTGGATGATTACGGATGAGTTATTCAGACTCACAATTGGCTCTCGCTCAGTCTACATCGATTTAGGAGCAGAAAAACTCATCGCTGCGGAAAAGGAAGGATGTAAAATAGCTGTTGAAATCAAAAGTTTTTTAAGTCCATCACCCGTTAATGACTTAGAAAATGCCCTAGGTCAATATATCCTTTATCGAGATGGACTCAAACGCTCTCAACCCGATCGCCTTCTTTATTTAGCTATTACCGATGAAGTTTACTTAGATTTTTTTCAAGAAGAAATTGCCCAGATGGTCGTAGAGAATCAACAGCTTAAATTACTTATTTTTGAGGCTAATAAAGCGGAGGTAGTGAAATGGATAGAATAGATGAATATCGAGATATCATTGAACGCATCCTAGAAGGACATCATCGCATTCCTTACAGTCACGGGCAAATTGAGAGTAAGTTGATTATAGACTGTGAGCGCAACAACTTCCTATTGATGAATGCAGGTTGGGATGGCAAGCGCCGAATTCACGGCTGTGTCGTTCATGTCGAAATTATTAACGACAAAATCTGGATTCAAAGAGACGGCATTGAAGATGGTATCACTGATGAACTCGTCGCCGCCGGAGTTCCCAAAGATAAAATCGTTTTAGCCTTTCATCCCCCCTATATGCGACAGCACACCGGATACGCTGTTGCTTAATTTGATTGCAACTTTAGCTAAAAATGATGATATTCGAGTATTGCTGGCTGGTGGTATTCCTGCTACTACATTTTGCTAATCGTCACCCATCGCCTCTACTGTGCGGTGATGGGATTGAGACGCGATCGCTAAAACGCCAAGATCCCCGACTTCTTCAAGAAGTCGGGGATCTCAAGGGATCTTAAATCTAGTCGGTAGCTGTTAATTCGTCTTGTTCCTCTAACCAACTGACTAAATCGCCTATTTCTGCAAAATCTAATAAGACTTCTCCTAACAATTCTAACTGCTCAATTGATAGCCCTTGCAATCGCTCAATTAGTGATACTTCAACCTCTCCCAACCGTCGATTGAGCAGGCGTATAATTAAAGATAATTGGGCTTGTTTAGGATCTCTACGCCTCAACCAATTGACTAAATCTTCTGTTTTGTAAAAGTCTAACAAAGCTTCAGCTAGTTCCTCCAACAGAAACGTAGATAACCCTCGAATCTGTTCTTGTAGGAATGGATTAATTGTCCCTAAGCGTCGATTTAGGATACGCAAAATGACAATAGCTTCTCCTTGTTGCCGCCCTCGCTGTACTCCTTGTTGTAGTCCTTGTTGTAAAATATCTTGATAAATTACAGATGCTTGCATAATTTCCTCTCGAAATAATTGGCGAATCAGATCTTTTTCAAACCGCAATCCGGCGAAAATTTGAGTACAACTGCCTATGATTTTCTGCTGTTCTTGATCTGAAATTGTAGCAATTTGTTCGGCAACTTGTGTAAGTAAGGTTTCAGGAGATTCGGTTTGAGTTAAGGTAGCTAGAGGTAAGAGTCCAGGATGGGTGAGAAATACGGCTGGTTCTTGTTCCCATAAGCGGATCACTCGATAGCGGTGAGTTGTTGTATCATCTCGATAATCTTCTGTAAATACAGCTTCACTTGAGGTTTGCTGCAAAAAGATGACGACTTGTGTTACGCTGCAACGGTATTGCCGCTTTAATCTGACGGAGTAGTCGAGCATTCGTAGCGGTATGGGTGGGTCAGAATAGGGCAGGGTTTGGAATTCTAGGTGGAGTATTTGATTGGCGGTGCGGAGAAACGTAATCGCATCTGCACGTATCGGTTCGTTTGTCAATTCAGTTTTGAGGATTTCTACATTAGGTGAAGGAATTCCTAGTAACCAATTGGCAAAGGCAGCAGGGTATTTTTCAGCTAGATATTTGCAGGTGTCGTCGTAACTCAAGGTTTAGTTTTTCCTTCGGATTCTTTAGTATTTTACTGGTAAAGCGATCGCAAAGATGACCCACAAATTAATCCTAATGAAGTGCCTCTTTAACTTTCCCATCCCATCCCATTCCCTGCATCCATCCTGGATATAACGGTGCGGGAGCGGTAAGATTATCCAGTTGCTCGATTTCTTGAGCTGAAAGTTTAACGTCGAGTGCCTTTAAATTGTCGTCCAAGTGAGACATTTTACTCGCGCCGATGATAACCGAAGAAATAAAAGGCTTCGTCAAAATCCAGGCGATCGCAAGTTGTGCGGGTGTTGTTTGATGCTGCTGACCAATTCGTTTTAGCCAGTCTATCACTTCATAACCTTTATCTAAATCAACGGGAGGAAACTGAAACTTACTGCGGCGTGCATCTTCTGGAACCGGAGTATCCCGCGAATATTTCCCACTCAAGAAACCACTCGCTAGAGGACTCCAAACTAATATACCAATACCTGCATCCTTAACAAAAGGCACAACCTCATGCTCTAAATCACGCCCCAGTAAAGAATAATACATCTGAGCCGCCACAAAACGAGTATAGTTATTACACTCCTGAATCCCGAACATTCGAGCCGCTTTCCAAGCCGGGAGATTGGAGAAACCAATATAACGCACAAGTCCCCGCCGTACTAAGTCATTTAACGCACGTACTGTTTCTTCCGGTGGTGTAATCGGGTCAGTAATGTGGATTTGATAAAGGTCAATGTAATCGGTTCCCAGTCGCTTTAAGCTAGCTTCAGCAGAGGCGATAATATGACGATAAGATAAACCACAATCGGTAATTGCATCACCAGTCCGAAACCCAACTTTGGTTGAAATTACGACATCATGACGACGATTTCCTAATGCTTTCCCTAACATGATTTCCGACTCGCCACGCCGATAAGCATCAGCGGTATCAAACAGGTTAATTCCCGCTTCTAAAGCACGACTAACCATTTTGTCGGCTAGAGTCTGGTCAATATTATTCGTAATACCAGGGATTAATTCTCCAGTACCAAAGGTCATTGCACCAAAAGAAAGCCGAGAAACAATAAGACCTGTATTTCCGAGAGTAGTATATTGCATAAAAGTAATAAAACTGATTTGATTTAAATTTAAGCTTTTCTTCGAGAAGCAAGCAGTGCATTAAGCCATTGCAGGTCTGCTTCTGAAAATGGGGGCGGCGGTGGTTCTAGATAGGTAATTCGAGATTGGTAACGGGCACGATCATATACCCCATCAAACAGGTTTTGGAAGGGTAGCAAAAGTTCTTGTTCCCCTTTCTTCAAGGGAATTGGAAAAGTTGGTAGTGGTTCTTGAATGGTGAAACCGTAAAGATCTGCAACGGGACGTTGATAGCTACGACTGATGAGAATGCGATAGGCGGTGGTCGGAAAACGTCCTTTCATCGCCATTGGTTCTCCGCTGCGGAGTAAATCCAGTTCGACTAGATGGGTTAAACTGCTCAAAAAAGCATTTCGTTTTTCTTCATAAGTAATTCTCCCCTTACCAGGTCGCTTATTTTTGGGCGAAAGTAGTTCAATGGCTGTAATGACTTCCCCTGTTGCCAATTCCCGAATCTCCAAGTAGCGTTCGTTGACTTCAACAGGAACAGGGACTGTTACTTTTTGAGGACGCAGTTGCACGGCAACGCTTGATTGACCAGAAGTGGTATTATTCGCTGTTGAATTGGTAGGTTGGGACGAGACGACAATCGCATCCGGAATTCCTATCAAGACGCTGTTGTCATCATCACTATAGTAAGTACGAGTTTCAACTTCCACATAATACTGTGGGTCAAGCATTGCCTCGATCGCATCGGCAATCGCTACAACCAAGCGATTGTGAAACGATAACCAAAATGCAGGTTGCTCCAGATACGGGTCCATTCCCGGAAATGGTGAAGGCATGGGTTAAAGGGACAAGTGGGCTTTCTAGCGTTCAGTGTAGCTTGTATAGCAACAGACATGTCGGTTAGGACATTATATTTGGCTTTAAAGGCAACAGAGAACAGACAACAGGCAACAGGAACAGGTGACAGAAAAACGTCCTAACGATTGTGGCGGCTGCTATATTGGTCAGGAGCCGTGACACACTAAATTTTTAGTGAGAGAGTTCCTATTTTTAGTCCTTTCTTCAGCATTTCCTTTCATCAGTACGATTGGCATAAATCATTTGAAAAACCTTTGGGGGTTGGTCGCTAATATGGAAAGAACGGGCACGATCTTGGAGGATGCGATCGCTATTCGTCACCCGTTCAAATTGACGTTTGTGTTCCACCCAAGATTCAACAATGAAACTTTCTACAAAGCGCCCGCATTGGGTTAAATCGTGAAACAATCCCCATTGAATTGCACCATCCCGCCGACGCATAACCCCAATCGGTTGCATAGCCTCAACAAATTCATCAGCTTGTTGTGGGTCAACATGATATTCTAATTGGATTAGAACCGGGCCATCATCGGGATACGGTTCAAACACTAAGGTTTGTTGTCGCCAATGGAGGGAGGGCGCTAAATCTAAGTTTTTGCCACAATTTAAAGGAAAGCGTAGTGCTATTAATAAACCCGCTAATAAACCCATTGATGCACCCGTAAGTGCGATAGAAAGTCCTGCCCGTTGTGCGATCGCCCCCCATAAGAAACTTCCAGCCGCCATTGCACCCTGAAATACTAGTAATTGAAAGGCTAAAGCGCGTGCCCTCACCCAACCGGGAACCACTGTCTGTGCGGCAACATTAAAACTCGCCATCAACGTTAGCGATCCAATTCCCACAAAAATCATCACCCCGCAGACGAGATAATAATTGCGGAGATAAGCAAGAGTTAGAGTCATGGTGGCATAGAGAAAGGTTGCGATCGCCACTAACGTATCAACCGATAGCCGTTTCTGTGCTTTGGGTAAAATAAATGCGCCCAAAAGTCCCCCCAATCCCCAAAAACCGAGAATAATCCCATAGCCAACGGCATCTAAACCCAATTCCTGACGACCTAGAATAGGTAAAAGGGCAAACAACGCACTACCACAGAATATATAAGTTCCGGTACGTACTAATACGATTTGTAAGGGTTTCCAAAATCGAGTAAACCGAATCCCCGCTTGAATTGCGCCCCAAACTCGTTCTGCGGGTAAACCGCTTGGTTTCGGTATCCGTCGCCAGCGATAAATCACCACAATTACGCCAACGAAGGTGAGTGCATTCACCAGAAATACAGCCCCTGGACCACCTGCTGTTGCTAGAATAATACCTGCTAAAGCGGGGCCAATGGCACGCGCTAAATTAATCACAATTCCACTCAACGCAACCGCTGATGGTAGTTCATCTTTTGCGACTAATTCGGGAATAATCGCTTGCCAGACAGGCATATTCATCGCACTGCCTAAGCTTAAGGCAAACGTGAATACCAGCAGCACCCAAGGGGTAGTAATACCAGCCAGAGTGAAAACACCCAATAGCGTAGCAGCGACTAACATCCAACCTTGAGTAAACAGTAGCATCCGACGGCGGTCAACCACATCAGCGATCGCACCTGCGGGTAACGCTAACATAAAAAACGGTAAGCTACCTGCTGTTTGAATCAGTGCCACCAATAGCGGCGAAGGCGATAGGGAAGTCATCAACCAAACTGCACCTAAATCTTGCATCCAAGTACCAATAGCTGATACCGCAGACGCGATCCACAAGGCGCGGAATACAGGGTGACGAAGAGGACTCATGCCGATTTTGGATTTTGGATTTTGGATTTTGGATTAGACATCTGGTAACAAAGAATGTAGAGACGTTGCAATGCAACGTCTCTACTTGGCATTGCAACGTCTTTACTTGGCTTTACAAAGGTTCTGGATAACACCTATTGAATGTCTAAAGATGTCTATTGAGAAATTAAGAAACTATCACAGTTCTTAAGAGGTCAACTTTGCTACAATAGTCGCCAGCTTACTACCGATTTGCTTAACAGATTCCTGTTGTTTTGGATCTTTCAAATTACCATTTTCATCAAATGCGGCATAGGCTTGAGGAATTGCCTTTTGATCCGGTAGTACTAACACGTTAATATTACTGAGAATTGAGCGAATATGAACTAATCCGCGCAAACCTCCCAATGCTCCCGGTGACGCACTCATAATTGCTGCGACCTTACCTGTAAACGCCACTAAACCGAGAGGGGGTTCGTCTGGAGAGGGACGAGATGCCCAGTCTATCGCGTTTTTCAATACAGCAGTAATGGAGCTATTGTATTCCGGTGAGGCAATCAGAAAGCCTTGATGAGCAATCAGCATATCTTTAAAGGTACGGGCATTCGCGGGTAAGCCTTCCTGCGCTTCCAGATCTTCGTCAAATATCGGCATCGGTAAATCCCGTAAGTCTAAAAACGTTACCTCTGCACCTGCGGCTTTTGCCCCCTCAGCGGCAATCTTGACTAATTTTTTATTGTAGGAGGCTTCACGAGTACTTCCGGCAAAGGCAAGAATTTTGGGTGAGTTGGTCATAATTTCACTCTCTAACACCTTAACTTTGGGAGATTCAGTCGTTTACTTGAATGCTTTTACTTAAATGCAGCGGCATAGTCATAAGCAAACTTTTCAAATGATATCGGTTTTTTGTCAGTTGTTGGTTGTTGGTTGTTCTCCCCATCCCCCATCTCCCCACTCCTCTATGTATGATGTCGAGAGTACAACTCTTTTAGCAAGTAGGCACTAAAAAGTGCCGTACATACCTTATGGTGCGTAACTGTCCTGAACCCGATATTTTCAATGCCAACTGCCCCACCCAGCAGGTATAGCAGAAGGCAGAAGGCAGAGGGCAGAAGGTAAAAGCCTATAAAATCAATAGTTTCAGCAATTAAGGATGTCCTAACATCAATGCGTAGTGCTATAGTTGATACGATCGCTGATAAGCAAAAATACCTGTTGAAAAG
>DNGI01000438.1:0-29343 GCA_003486645.1 Cyanobacteria bacterium UBA11370
CTACGCGGACTGTCTTAAAACCCTTACCTTGCGGGTGCGAGTTTGTATAGCCTCAGACGTCGACGCTGTAGGCAATTTGCAACTTTGAGATCCACCCAATTGCTATTAGTAATTCTTGCTCCAAAATCCGCTTTAACAACTCTTTTTACGGCTAATAGTAAAGACGTTGCCTGTGCTAGTGCAGGACGGCAGAAGGAAAGTGACCACCTGTCAGCGACAAGGGGGACAAGGGGGACAAGGGAGAGTTTTAGCTGGTCACTTATTTGTGCCACGTTGCACTAGTCTCTACAGGGTTTTGACAACCTTGATTAAAGGGTGTATATTAACCAGATTTGGTATCAAATAGGATTACTATAGATATCAATCAATTAGGATATCCTCATGAGACTCCTGTAATGTTGGTTGCCATTCAATATTCGGCATCGATTCAAATGCCTGACGCAGGGAATTTTCCCACAATTTACGAATCTTAGCTAGATAAGGATCTCCCAATCGTAGTTGTAACTTCTGGCGAATCATAAACGTGCCAGCCTCATACATGATTAGGTCAATGGGAGGACCTACTGAAATATTAGATTTCATCGTCGAGTCGATAGAGAGAAGAGCGCATTTTGCTACAGCTTCCAGGGACATATCATAACTGAGGGTACGGTCAAGAATTGGTTTGCCGTACTTGGTTTCTCCAATTTGTAGAAATGGCGTTTCATGAGTGGCTTGAATGAAATTGCCTTGAGTGTAAACTAGATAAAGTTGTGGTTCTTCTCCCCTAACTTGACCCCCAACTAACAAACTGCATTGATAATCAATATGATCGCGCTCCATCCAGGGGCGATCTTGGTCTTGAATTTGCCGAATTTTATTGCCAATATAACGAGTTACCTCATACATATTGGGTAGGGAATGGAGATTCATTTCTTCCTGACTCTGAATATCCCGTTGCAAGCGCGTTAGCACTCCCTGAGTAATGGAGAGATTGCCTGCGGTACAAATTACAATAGCGCGTTCTCCTGGTACGGAAAAATCAAAGAGTTTTTTATAGGTGGAAATGTAGTCAACACCAGCGTTAGTCCGAGAGTCCGCAGCGAAGACTAAGCCGAAGCGATTGATGATACCTAGACAGTAAGTCATTGTATGCAAGATTTTCAATTTTAGATTTTGGATGCAAGGGTTTTGGATTTATTAACTCGATCTTCTTTGTTTCTAATCCCTAGTTTCTACCCCTGAAGGATAGGTTTTTTAGTTGGGTATCTTAATTCTCTGGGATTAGGTAGCGATCGCACTCAGTACAGAAGGGTTTCCCGGATTGGCTTGGCGGAAGGGGGAAGGGGAAAAGAGTGAAAGGCAATTTTTTTGTTTTCCACGCCTTTCTCCTTTTTCGTTTTACTTTTTGTTACATAGTTGTGTTTGTTTCCGCCTATCAGATCATCGAACTCAGGCGTATTTTCGTTGTCACCCATTTTGAGGGGCTGATTCATTCTACTGAGTTTGTGGGTTTGAATCTGGATAATTTGCGACCTGTTGCTCATCTCAGCCCGATTGTTTCTGTGCAATAGCTCTCTCGGGTTCCAGAGTAATGCTTGCCAGTGATTTTTTAATAAACTATCCTCATAAAAATTCTCCTTATATCTAGCATTTTTATCCAATATATGCTATAGTGTGATAGATTAGAGAACTGTCAATACCCAAGCTTCAGTCGGGAGATGATCTGAGCAATTCCAACAACTGGGTTTCAGTAAGTTGAGTAATGCCTAGTTCTTGAGCCTTATTTAATTTTGAACCCGCATCCTCTCCAACGACAAGATAGTCGGTTTTGGAACTGACAGAATTCGTAACTTTACCTCCAGCAGTTTGAATTAACTCCTTGGCTTCATCTCGTTTGAGAGTAGGCAAAGTGCCTGTAATTACAAAGACTTTACCGCTCAACGGTTGATTTGTAAGTGGAACGGGAATTTCTCCTTCTGCTGCTGCTAGCTGTAAACCTGCCTCTCGCAGTCTATCAATTAAAGTCTGGTTACTCTCAATCTGAAACCAATTCCAAACCGATTGAGCAATTTCTGTCCCAATCCCGTAAACCCCTGCAATCTGTGGTAGAGTTGCTGTGGCTAACTTTTCTATTGTGGGAAATTGCTGGCTTAAGGTTTGAGCATTGACACTTCCAACATGACGAATGCCTAAACCATACAACACTCGTGACCACGGTTGAGTTTTGGAATTAGCGATCGCATTCACCAATTTTTCCGCTGACTTAGAACCCATTCGTTCTAAAGACGCGACCTGTTCGGATGTTAAATCGTAAAGGTCAGCAACGGATCGGACTAGACCTTGGTCAACGAATTGATCTATAATTTTTTCACCTAAGCCGTTAATATCCAAAGCATTCCGACTTGCCCAGTGAATCACAGAACCTTTGAGGATCGCCGGACAAGAAGAATTCAGACAACGAGTAACTGCCTCCCCTAATTCTCGCTTCACCTCAGAACCACAAACCGGACAATGAGTCGGCATTTGGAAGGGTTGAGTTCCCGTGGGACGAAGTTCGGGTAAGACACGCACCACTTCCGGGATAATCTCACCCGCTTTACGCACAATTACAGTATCCCCAATATGTAGATCTAATTCTCGGATGCGATCGCTATTATGTAAAGAGGCTCTCGATACCGTCGTTCCCGCTAACTGTACGGGTTGCAATTCAGCAACTGGGGTTAAGGCTCCCGTTCGTCCTACTTGAATAGTAATATCTAAAATAGGAGTCGGTGCTTCTTCAGCGGGATATTTAAGTGCGATCGCCCAACGGGGAAATTTCTGAGTGAAGCCTAACTGTTCTTGCAATTCTAGGGAATTCAGTTTAACAACTACCCCATCTGTCATGTAGGGCAAATTCCGCCGTTCTATATCCCAGTAATTATAATACTCCCCGACTTCTTCTAAAGAGGTGCAGAGTTTCCGATTCGGATTCACTCGAAAACCTAGGTTTTGTAACAATTCCAGAGAATCCCATTGCGATTTTGGATTTTTTTGTAGAGACGTTACATGTAACGTCTCCACATCGGGTAACGTCTCCACATCGGGTAACGTCTCTACGAGATGCAAGGTGTAGGCAAAGAAATCTAATCTACGTTGAGCTACAATTTTAGAGTCTAACTGTCGCAATGTTCCGGCAGCAGCGTTACGAGGATTGGCAAATAATTGCTCTCCTGCTTGTTCCCGTTCTTGATTAATTTGGGCAAATACATCAAGGGATAAAAAGGCTTCACCCCGCACTTCTACAATTGATGGGGGTGTGTCGGTATTTAAGCGTAATGGAATAGAGCGAATCGTGCGAACATTTTGAGTAATATCTTCCCCTGTAATCCCATCGCCTCGTGTTACTCCTCGGACTAAAAGACCATTTTCATAGGTTAGCGCTAACGCTGAACCGTCTATTTTTAATTCACAAACGTATTGAATGGGGAGTGGAGAGTGGGGAGTGGGGAGTGGGGAGTGGCGTTGCCAGCGTTCTTGCCATTTGCTAAATTCCTCAATATTGAAGGCATTTTCTAAACTGTAGAGAGGGATATTATGCCGTACTGAGGTAAATTGAGTGGCAGGTTTTTCACCAACGCGCTGAGTGAGACTATCTGGCGTTACTAATTCAGGATATTGAGTTTCTAAATCTTGCAGTTCTCGATAGAGTTTATCATAAACCGCATCCTCCATCATTGGATTGTCGAGGACGTAGTAGGCGTAACTCGCTGTTTGTAGGAGTCGCCGCAGTTCTTGAACCCGTTGTTGTAGTTTAGGTGTTACTTGTACCACGAGTTATCCTCATGAACGGTAACTAGGGCTTGGTGTTTAGTTTCAGTTTAGCGTAAATTTATACCCAGATCCCCAGATCCCCGACTTCTTGAAGAAGTCGGGGATCTTAATTTAATTCGTAGCTATTTTAATAACAATACTTCTTGTTGCTATTTGGTTTAGGATGTTCTTTGCCCATTCGTAAGGTTCCGATTAGAGTTGAAACATAAACACAGCGTTTAGTTTTGCTGTTGATATCAGTAATTAGAGTAATCTGTCCGGATTGTCCGTTCGTATTACCGTGATAGTTAAACTGAACTCGCCAAAGACCTGAATTTTTTTTTCTACCTGAACTATATAGTGTAGTTTCAGAAATGCCTTTATTATTTTTCTGTTTATCAATACGAATATTGTGCCCCAGATCATGCCACTTAACATCTAGGGGCATAAATTGTTGGGATTCAGCAGGATGAACCGCTAACTGAACGACTTGATTGACTTCTCGAAAACTGACTTGCCAGGTTATTTTATCGCGTTTGGCGTTACTTTGAGCGGCTTGCATAGCTCGATAAACTTGGTCTTGGGCGATGTTGAGAGACAGACGATCTACGAAACCAATCCAGCTAGGAATTGCGATCGCACTTAATATCCCGATGATTGCTACTAAAATTATCTGCTCAAGTAAGGTAAATCCAGCGGTTGATTTAGATTGAATTTTTGGGGTTGATTTACTATTTCGTTGCATTCGGAATTCACCCTAATTAAGTTACGGCAATCCTGTAGAGACGTTGCATTGCAACGTCTCTAGATGTGGTATGTGATTCCGAATTTAATTGGATTCTTTACAACGAAAACAGGGTGAAAGTTCGGAATAGCAAAAAACCCTGATTTTTCTGTGTCAGGGTTTTCGCGGTTGTGTGTTGATTGAGTTTTGGGTTAGGGTGTTAGGGGGGTAAGGGACAACCTTGCTTGTTATTTGTAGCGTCGTATTTGCCTCGACCTGTTTGCATTGAGCCTATCAGAGTTTTTATTTTTACACAGCGAACTCCACCGGAGAGGGCTTTTGTAGAGTCACTGGGATTTGGTACAGCGACACTAATGATTAAACCTTCATCAGCACCCAGGTTTGCTCCAGATTCCAGATTTCCTTCGTGATCGAAGACAATTGTCCTTTCCTTATTGTTCAAGTCGCAACTCATTGAACCAGAGTTTTGACTTGTGTTATTTCTTTGAGTATTCGTTTCTCTAAGGTTAGAACATAGCAAAACTTGATCTTTCTTGAGTTGTAGTTCCTTCCCCAAATTCTGCCACGACTCCTCTTCTACGTCAGTTTTAGTATCTTGAGTACCGACAAATGTTGTGGTAGGATAGCTAGCAATCTGAGGAGTTCCGTCTTTCATTCTAAAGCTAACGCTGTAATCTTGTTTTGTTTTTTTCGCCTGACTCTGTGCTTCTTGAAGTGCCCTAAAAATCGCGTCATTGATAGTACCCACTCGGCGCTGTTGTACAAACCCAAACCAGCTAGGAGCGGCGATCGCTGCTAAAATCGCAATCATTAGTACGACTACGACTACTTCTATTAACGTGAAGCCAGAATCGTATTGTTTTGATGAACACTCGGAGAGTTCCCGTTTAGCTTTTGCTAGGGTTAGTTTTGAGTGGCGTATTTGTTTTAATGCAGCAGAACCAAACATTTTACCTCTCCGATAGTACTAATTCAAAACTGGCAAAAATTATTGTTAAGATAAACTCAATTATTGGAGAATGTGTTTGTTAACCCCCCACTCCCTGTAACTTCTATTTTAGCGGTAGGGTAAAAAGCTGCTCTGCTTTCTTTATATTGATTATCTTGATTCTCAATTCGTGCGTAGGCGTTTCCTCTCAAGAAGACTTTAGCTGTATTTTTAGAAGAGTAAACGCAAGCATAAAAGCTAT
Source organism: Cyanobacteria bacterium UBA11370 (assembly GCA_003486645.1). GTDB lineage: Bacteria > Cyanobacteriota > Cyanobacteriia > Cyanobacteriales > Coleofasciculaceae > UBA11370. The sequence goes on from DNGI01000438.1 coordinate 5,710, forward strand.
AGGTGCTTGGATTCGATGGAACCTTCTGCCATTCTGGATCAACGGTGGGATCTGAATCTGCTGGACAATCTTCTTTAGGAAAGTTGCCCGCTGTACTCTGATCAATGTAATCAATCAGTACAAGTGGAGATTTTGTATAAGCTTCACCACTGTTTTCCCAGTTTTCCATCCTTTCACGCAGTGTATCTCCTTGTAGTTCAGTCAGCTTAAACACAAAACCTTTATCTCGACCTATTTTGTCATCAGTTGGGTCTACATAAATTCCATCAGCATCTCTTACACCATCTTGAATTTCAAATCGGGTAATTCGAGCAGCGTTAGACCACGTACCATTATCGCCGCCATCATTGACTAAGTAGTAGGCAACTAGTGCGTACACAAAAGCATCATTGCAATTAGTGATACACTTAGAAGACAAGTCTTCTGATATAGCATTGTGTATAATTTTTCGCTTCCAAAATACCAAGACAGGAACATGATTAGCAGGAAGTGGTTTTAATTCGTCTTTAATTTCATTGAGTCCTTGTGCATCATAAATATAGACAGCCTGCTGCAAGTCTCTCGCAATATAATCTGCGGCTGACTGAAGTTCCTGCTCTGAAGCAGCTTTGGCTTGCTCTTTGCGATCTGTTTGGAGAATGTTAACCATTAATCCTAAGATAGGCGCAATGATTAATGCTGCCATTATGATGGCAACTAATAGCTCAATTAAGGTAAAACCAACCTCTTTAGCGGATGCCTTGTAACCTTTCCCCTGAGCCATTAGCAGGAATTTTACACTTGTTATCAGGCTATTGGTTTTTCTTTGGCTAGTAGGCATGGTCTTTCACCTAATATTTCAGCTATCTTAACTATCACAATTTAATTGCCTAATTGCAGCTTTGGGCAGCCTCAGTAGCCGTCTTCCCCTGAGCAATTGCAATGCGTTCACACAAGTCTTTAAAAGTTGTTCCGTCTTCTCCATTGGTCATAATTTCTGTAGTCATTTTCACCAACGGTGGTACTTTTTTGTTCAATCCTGTACCTCCAGCGAAAGAAGCGGCTGTTCCCTCGCTACCTACCCCTGGTAAGAACTCTTCTGTGTCGCTGCTAAAGGCATCAGCACGATAAACTCGAAGTCCTAAAAGGTAGCCTTTTTCTGCCATTTCTTCGTTAGTTGCTCCGGTTGGGGCGGGATGGTATCCAGCAGCTTGGACGACCATATCTTTCAGGCTGGTATTAGTACATCTATTATCCCCGTCACCGTCTATGCAGTAGAGGTTCGTATTGCAGTACTCTTGATTGTCGCAGTTTAAGCTTGACCCACTGGGAGCAGCAATATTCGTAAGCTCAGTATTGCTAATAGGTGGAGCAGGAATTGTACCGGAACGGACACCATCAAGGTAAGATTTAGCAGCAAGGCTGGCTAATTCCACCCGCTTGGCTTGTACCCTAGTCGCTACTGAGAGAGCTAAGACGGGTGCGATCGCAATCATCAAAATACTAGCTACCACTACTGCCATCAACGACTCGATAATCGTGAAACCTGACTCGGTTGATCGGGAGTGATTGTTCTGAGGTTTGGTTCTCATCATTGTCAGCCACCTGTTTTTGCGTCACAGAATTTTTGAAGTTGTGCATCTCTATTAATGGCATTTTTATTACCATTTACCGTTTTGGCACAGAGTAAGGTTCTCACCCAATCATCATCTCGACTTACTTCCCGGAAAAACTCGTTAGGATCATCTACAAATGACAGGCTGAATTGTTGCGAGAAGAGGTCTGGAGACTGAGATAGCAACCCTACATCAAAACCCCATTGTCGTTTAGGTGCAATAAAGTAGGGAAGTTTACCAATATTGGGTCTAGCTGCATAAGCACTCTCCCCAGTTGTGTACATTTGCGGATCTCCAAAAAGACCTCCAAGAGCTGGGACTGCTAAATTGGGTCTTGTAGACCACCAGGGGGCTGTAGCGTATTCACTGCGTTTCAATTGAATAAATGAACCCGTGATATTCGTCGCAAATTTTACCTTATCGTCAGCCGGTGTTGCCCAATTTTCAAGGAAGTGGGGTAGATTCGCTAAACCTCCATTGAGATCGGCATCAAAGGCAGCACTTTGTGGGCGTGAAGGGTTGTCACCTGTTGCCATGACCATATTGAAGGTGGTATCACCACTTGCTCGTGACAGCCATTGGGTTTTTGCAACTAGCTCTGAGTTGTTTCTGAGTGCAAGAAGGCCTCCTGAGCCGGGTCCTTGAGTTGTAACCTGTAGCTGTAGGGTAGGCACTAAGAGAGGTTGAGCTTTACGTCGATCTACACCATCAGCATTAGTTGCAGCATCTTGTCCAGCACGGTTTCCAGCACCCAGAACCTGCTCGTCAGCGAAGAATAATCTTCGGTCATTAACATAAACTGAATTAGCAGGGTCGTAAGGGTTTGCACCAGCAGCATCGTCTGTTGTCCGAAACCATAGGTTGTTAGCAACAAGGCTAGGTCTAGTAGCATTATAGTTAACGCAAGCGCGACCATTAACTGCACCGCCAGTACCGTAGCTATAGCAATTTATTACGTTACCAGCGCCGATTCCTAAAGGAATCGGTAAATTATTGTGCAGAATCAAGTCGTCTTGAGTGGCTCCAGCAGCAGTAATTCGTGCAAAGGCAACCCGTCGAGGAAAGCGCCTAAGAGCAGTATCTTCTGGTGGTCTAGCTGTCGTACCTGCTCGATGGTCTGCTATATTAAACACCGTTGTAGCTGCTGGTGGAGTAGTAATCAGAGCTGATGCCCTTGTACCTGCTCCCGGATTAACAAACCAATCATTTGGACCACAATCAGAAACAGGGAGTCTCACACAGACTTCCATGAGATACTCTGGAGTGTTTGCTCGCCGTTGAATCGGAGTGATGAAGTTATTGAAGTAGGAACTGTTAATCGCGTCTGGGTTTGGTGGACTAACTTTGGAGTAGACGTTGCCTTGAAGTGGATTAAGATTTACTGAAGGAAAGCCAGTCCGAATAGAATCTTTAAGAAAGCTAAACCCACCACTGCTCAAACCACTGGTGACAAAGTTGTTATCAAAGAAACCATTTCGCAAACGAGCGTTCTCAATATCTTGAGCTGAGGCTATATCATTAACAGGAGCAGCATTATTTGGGTTGGTGATATTGTCAATTTGGTTATTTCTCAGGTCATAATCACCCTCATTGCGGAAACCAAATCGGAACCCATCAGAAAGCAAGGTTACAGCATCTGAAACTATTGTTGCAGGTCGCCATTGGTCGCCTACTCCACAGCTACCCGTCGGGAGTCGTGGATCATCTTGGCGGCAAGCGAAGTTGTCATCAAGATTCTCCGTCTTGCGAGCATAAAAATCACTCCAATCAGAATCTAATCGATCATCTTGAGTGCCGTTTTTAAACTCTTCAACTCGATTCCCACCCGATTGATGAAGGTTAAAGTTCCCCTGTACATACACGGGCAAGTCAGATGCTAAAATCAAACCCTTCTCTTCTGCTGCATACGTCGTTCTACGATCTAGCCGTTGACCATTAACAAGCAGAATCCCATTGGGACGGCGAGTTGGGTCGAGTCGGAAGTCCCTTGCACTACTTTTAAGAGTGAACGTAACTTCATCGGGTAGAGCCGTTTGATCCGGCAAGGCATCTTCTCGTGTAGCGTAGATAATGCCACTATTGGGAAGCAAAAACTCACCAGCACCTCTTGGCGTTGTACGAAGCATACCCAAATCGATAGCAGTGGCGCGAATTTCTAGAGGCTGACGCTGCTCTAGGGGTAGGTCATAGTTGCTGTTTGCGAGTGTAGTTACTCCTTGCCTATTTATTGGGTTGTCCGGAGTAATTGCTGCATCTGGATCGAAATCGACCTCTGGATTATAGGTAGCTTCTATTGATTTGATTTGTCTGCCATCAAGAAATGCAACTTCCTGAATTGCACCATGAGGAATTACAGCATCGTCAGGAGCAAGATTACCATCTAAAATTTGCAGACCACAGGAAGCACTATCAATAGCCGCTTGTTGTGCTAGAGAACGATCAGCTGCTGGCGTATCCATGGCATCTCTCAGGAGCTGATTAACTCGCCGCCCGTTAGGATAAAACAGGTTGGCTTGATAGTTCAAGTCAGGATCTGGGGAGACCGCAGCAAAGGGTGCGTAGGTAATGCCGTTGAGGGAGTTGGGGGCGACCTGCCGAGAATTCTGCCGCTCTAGAGCGCTTATTCCTGGAGTTCCTTGTATGTTTGGAGTCTCGTATCCAGCATTACGATAGTTCCCATTGGCTAATATACCGCTAACATCAAAGTCATCGTCGTTTCCTAGGTCTTGACCAGCAAAGTTCTCTACGTTTCTAGCTGTGTCCCTATTCGTCGGGTCGTAGAAGGTGCTTACACAAGCAATTGGCTGTGAAGTGCCGTAGAAATAAACGGCTGTAGCTCGCATCTTTAAGAAGGGACGCTCATCTCCATGTGCATCGACTGGGAATCCATTTGGTAGCCATTGAGGTGCTGCATCCCACTCTGGGGGGTCGGCTGCTGCATTAGTTGGAGGGATAACAGGCATCGTATCCGGCCAGACGACTGTCGATCCTGCGGCAATATTATCATCATGAGGCAGATAAACTCCAGCACCTGTCACAACGCGCAAACCGCCAACCCCTTCTAGGGGATCATCAGGGACTTCCGCCGCGTTGCGTTCCCAAAAGCCATCTCGGTTCGTAATATCAAGTTCTTTCAACGGTTCTACACGAGTCTGACGTGTGCGTGGTCCTTGACCCGCTGGCGCATCCCACTGAGTATCTTTAATGGGTTGGGGTTGATCCTGACCAACAAAGTCTCCTCCTAAATACCAATTAGCTGGCAGGTTATTACCAATTAAGACGCGATCGCCAATAAAAGCTTCGTTACCATTTTCTACAGATTCTGGGTTTGTCGCCTTTGGTAGTAGTAGCTTACTACTACCTCTACTAGCTGTATTCAACTCTAGACCCGTGTTACTACTAGCCAGTAAAACATCGGTAGCACCATTGGCCTCGACCTTAAAGGGATACATCCATTCATCGGGTGGTCGCAATGTGTTCCCATCACCTTGAACACTTTTACCTGCAAAATCTTCTAATGGGTCGTCAATGGCAACTTCACTAAAAGGCACATGACGAGTGCGATTTCTGAAATAAAGTTCCATTGCTTGTCGTCTTGCCTCATCCGCTTCTACCCCATCAGCTACCAGTTCTTCTTTTTTCCCTTCGACCTCATCAGGATCGTTCTTCGTCAGTCCTTCGTCTACCAGAAAGGTAATTCGTCTTTCATAAGCCTGAGTGTTATAAGCGAGGTCGGCCGATACTTGTTTTACAGATTTATTTGCACTGCTAATGTTAACGTTTTGACCTGTTTGAGTAGGTGCTGTATTTTCCTTAAATAAGTGTGCAACAACTGAGCCATCCTCTGTACTAACATTACCAGAGCCTGCTGCTGTAGTGGTAATGTCGCTATAGCCAAGATTTCCACCTACAATAATCTTGCCATTTTCAGGTTGATAATAACAGGATTCTGGGCTGCTGACTTGATATAAGTTGATAGGATCTCCCGTTTTTTGCTTGGAGACGAACAGGTTGCTGTTTGTAAAAATTCGTCCATTTAGACGGAACGCTGGACCCGAAAAAATATCTAAATCATCTTGGTAAACAACGGCATTGTTGGACGGGGGAATAACTGAGCGGTCTTGCTGGTATTCTAGGGCAGAAAATCCTTGGTTTTGACCAGCATAGTCTTCATAATCATCGATATCCTCAGTAGGAGGAATAAGACCGGGTTGATTTTTATTCGTAATTGGAACAGTAGCTACATAAATAAAGAAAGGTTTCTTCAGTCTGCCCCCTGATTGATACCAATCAGTCCCACCCACTAAGCTAGCACTTGTACCCTGCGCCCCTGCACATACGTCTCCAACGGAGCCATCATCCATTGGTGTAGTTCTTGCTTCTAAAGGATTTCTTTGTCTATCAAATTTGCTATCACCATCACGAGTTGGGCTGCGGAAAAGGATACTATAGAGAGTAAAGCTATCAAATTCCCCGTTGTTATCTGTATCGACAGGAAATCGCCAAGCATTATTAGTTGTTTCATTTCCTAAAAGAAAAGTGGGTGTATCAATATTTCCATTGCCGGAAATATCAAAACTTAGGTTCAAACGTGTTTCATCTTGAAAAGTATATTTATCTGATGCCAGTCCGGGTTTTAGGTTCTGATTGAGAACACTTTCTCCAGGAGTTCCCCTAGTATTGGGTGAAGCAAATAATTCATCCAGTTTCCGTTTAGCCCGATCTATCGCGGGTTGAGCTGCATTCAGTACCGCCTGATTCACCCGGTAATTGCTCGCATTTTTCGCCCTGTCAAACGAGCGAAATACAATCGCCGTAGTCAGCAATATGACCACCAACATCACCATCGTCACGGTTGGCAAGATAAATCCTGCCCTCGCCAAACGAGAACGCTGACCCAGAACGACTAAGCCACGCAACAGCCAATTCATCAGCTTTTTCGTTATAGCTCTAGAGAGCTTAATCATCTGTTTATACAGATTTTGGATGGCTTTGAGTAGCTTCTTAGACAATGACATGACGGTTTCCTGTCAAACTAAGGGAATGTAGAACGGTGAACCAAAATGCAACACCCTATGGGCACAATGCGCCTGACTAGACCCTAACAAAAATTTCCTATAACTTCCGGATCGGAATAAGATCACTTGTAAGTATCAGGCAAAGGTTGACCGGGAACGTTCCCTCTCCAGGGAGATTTATCGATTGGAAGAATTCGCCTGGAAAGACAACCCCTACCTTTAACCCAAATGAAGAAACACTGACCCCTAGGGTTACTACCCTTACCTTACCCACTTCTTACACAAACGATATCACCCCCTGCATGAAGAATTTGAGGGGGTGTAGGAATGTAGGGACGAGTCGCCTTTTTAGGAATGTAGGGGCGAGTCGCCTTTTTAGGAATGTAGGGGCGAGTCACCTTTTTAGGGTAAAGAGGGAAAACCCTTCAATATATTGACTCGCCCTCCTCACTTCAATATATTGACTCGCCCTCCTCACTCCTTAGACAGGATAATGGTTTCAGGCTCTTTTTCGCAGAGGTTTAATAATGATTGAGATTAATCCCAGCTTCTTTTGCCATTGCTTGTAGACCTTTTTTCTCCAAAGTCTTAATCGCCTTCGTAGAAAGTTTCAGTCTAACCCACCGATTCCCTTCAGCCCACCAAACTCGCTTCCACTGTAGGTTAGCTTCCTGTAACTTCTTGGTACGGCGGTGGGAGTGGGAAATCGCATAGGCATTATTTGCCTTCTTATTCGTTAATTGGCATCTACGTGACATGGGCAGCCTCTCATTATAATCTTACAGTCCGTTTCTCATCATAATCGCTGCCGGGGGTGTAGGGTTTAGAGACCTAATATCAAATTCGTTTGAATGCACCCATTAATGCACCCATTGTAGAGACGTTGCATTGCAACGTCTCTACAGGAATATTGGTGTAGGGTTAACGTTCTGTTAAACGAGTCAGCACCTGATTGGATCGTTCCACAAATGCTTTCATCCCTTCGGCATCAAACCCTTTTTGCGCCATCAACGCTAAATCGTAGACGTGTTGACAAATTTGCTTGGCTAACTCAGCGCTAGGAGATTCACCCGAACCCTGGACAATACTCCCCTGACTAATCTCAACCAAATTCTGAATGAGTGGGTGAGCGGTATTGACAACTAAAATATGTTCTTCAGGAAATTGAGCGGTCTGCTGCTGTAACATTGCCGTCATATCGAGCAAACGCCGCATCGCCTCTGGTAATAATACCATAGCAGGTGGTGTGCCTTGGGGGTCATCAGATTTCAGCGCCTGAGTCCGAATGTTGACTTTTGGCTTGTTAATCGCCTTTTCAAACAGTTCTTTAATCAGTTCATTACGGGTTTTGTTGGTTTTGGGGTCAACAATTTCTGAGGCTTTATCCTGGTCAATCAACGTATTATCTAACTCAGAATCCACCCGCGAAAACTTCACATCGGAATAGTCCCGCTCCAAAAAACTGATAAAGTGAGTATCGATAAAAGAGTCCATATACAGGACTTCCAAGCCTTGGTTTTTGTGCAATTCTACATAGGTAGCTTGGGATGATTCATCGGTGCAGTAGAAAACGTGATTTTCGTGTTTGGTTTTGTTGCGTTCTAAATACTCTTTAAGAGTGGTGTAGGGTGGAGTAGATGTTGAGGTTTGAGATGGGGTTGAGGTGACATCTTGCCACGCATCTCCTTCTTGAGATTGCACTTCAACCGTTGGTGTTTCGCCTGTTCCCTGTTCGCTACTCTCTGTTGCTTTCTCAGTCGTGCGATAAATAATAATATCTTCGACTTGTTTTTTGAATTTGTCGTTATTGAGAGCGCCAAACTTAACAAAAGTCCCGACATCTTGCCAGCATCGGATATATTCATCGCGCTGTTCGGTGTAAAGGGAATTCAGGCGATCGCCCACTTTCTTAGCAATGAAATCAGCAATCCGGCGTACTGTTCGGTCGTTAGTTAGTGCTGAACGCGATACATTCAGGGGAATATCGGGACTATCAATAACACCCCGTAGCGGCATTAGGAAATTGGGAATAATTTCTTCGCAATGGTCACTGACAAAGACTTGATTGCAGAATAGTTTAATATTTCCCTTAGTTACATCGACATCGGGTTTGAGTTTAGGGAAATAGAGAATACCGTTAAGTAAAAAAGGATAATCCGTATTGAGATGTATCCACAATAACGGCTCTTCTTGGAAGGGGTAAAGGTAGCGATAAAATTCTAGATAATCCTCTTTAGTGAGGTTTTGAGGTGATTCTTTCCACAGCGCTCGATGCTGGTTAATTTCCTCCCCATCTAGCTTAATGGGTACGGGCATGAAGTCACAATAGGTCTTCACCAATTGGCGAATGCGCGGGGGTTCAAGATACTCCAACTCCTCATCTTGTAACGTAAGAGTAATAGTAGTTCCGCGTTCAGTACGGGGTGAGTCTTCAAGTTGAAAGGCGGGGGAACCGTCACATGACCAATGCACGGCTTGCGCTCCGGCTTGGTAGGATAGAGTATCAATCTCAACTTTCTTAGCTACCATGAAGGAGGAGTAGAAACCCAGACCGAAGTGACCGATAATTTGTTGGTCAGCCTCTTTTTGATATTTCTGGATAAATTCTTCGGCGCTGGAAAAAGCAACCTGGTTAATGTATTTTTTGATCTCCTCGGCGGTCATCCCAATGCCATTATCGGAGACAGAGAGAGTCTTTTTGTCTTTATCAATAGCGATTTTAATTTCGGGTTCCCCGATTTCTCCGTCTACTTCTCCGGCGTAGGAAACCATCTTTAACTTCTGGATAGCGTCCACGGCGTTAGAGACGAGTTCCCGCAAGAAGATTTCGTGGTCGGTGTAGAGAGACTTCTTGATAATGGGAAAGATATTCTCGGTATGAATCGTGATATTGCCTTGTTCCAGGACAGTCATGGGTGTAACTTGATTACTTGGATGGTTTATAAGATGATTTTGGGCGATCGCGCTCTATTGTAAGTCAGGGATGTACACCCAGGAGTATTCGGATTTCCCTACATTGTTGCTTGTATCATTTTTTTAAATGTATTACTTAGGTTCAAGATTTGTGATTTAATTCACTTAAGAGTTTAAGTCATCTAAGTTAACTTCTGATAACCGTTCCACTATGTAACGTTGTTGAGATTCGTCAAATACCTCATAAAACTTTTGCGATTTAGCCTTGTAAATAGCTTCGCTCACTGCTGCTTTCCACGGTTCTATTTCTAAAGATACTTGTTTAGCTGCTATCCGATAATCTTGCAACATTTTTTTATCAAACTCAATACCAATAAATTGACAAAGTTTTTCTAACTCAGATTGAGGATTTTCTACAAGCTGTTCGTACCTAACTAGGATATGATTAGATTTATGTAAATGCTGACGAGTTATTTCAGCAGCGCTTATCCAGCGTTCAAGGCAAAAATCAATACTCCACCCCTCACGCCAATACTTGCTCGGATACTTGCGGGTTACTTCATACATCGAAGCCACAGTATCTAAACTGTTTCGCAAAATATGGATAAATCTTACCCTCGGGACAAACTTCTCAATGTAATCAATGTGCTGAATGTGTTCGGGAGTTTTTTCTAGCCAAATACTCTTACCTTGCTCTTGAGCCAAACTATCTAATATTTTGATAAACTTTCGAGTATGTTCCCTCATTAGAGGAAATTTGGGTAGATATTTGATCAGCTCCGGACGACCAATTTCGTTTTTAAAGAATTCTTCTAATCGGGGCTTTAATTGGCGAGAAGCGATTATCCTTGAAGCAAGACGACGAGGCTCGTAGGTAGGTACAAGATATTGAAAAAATTTAGATTCAGGAAAAGAAACAATTTGAGGATGCGCTGCCAGTAAGCTCTGTAACAATGTCGTTCCCGAACGCGGACATCCAACTAAAAAGAGCCGTTGCTTGACGACAAACTTCATACCCAACTCACTTATAAGGTTAATTTTTAGAGGACATGAGGGACTATGCCACTGATATCTGTGATTATTCCAGTATATAATGGTGAAAATACGATTAGAGAAACAATAGTATCAGTTTTAAATCAGACCTTTTCGGATTTGGAGGTCATTGTTATTAATGATGGCTCTCAAGACTCAACGCTGGAAATAATTTCCAGTATTCGAGACTCTCGACTAAAAGTTTTTTCTTACCCCAATGCTAATCAGGCTGTAAGCCGCAACCGAGGAATTGCTCTGGCTTGTGGTGAGTATATTTCTTTCATTGATGCAGATGATCTCTGGACTCCGGATAAGCTAGAGGCTCAATTCAATGCCCTACAAGAGCATCCTCAAGCTGATGTTGCGTATAGCTGGACAAATTGTATCGATGAAGCGGGTAAATTTTTACGCCGAGGTTATTATATCAGTGTAAGTGGAAACGTTTATAAAAAATTGCTCCTGAATAATTTTTTAGAAAATGGCTCTAATCCTTTAATTCGTCGGCACGCTTTAGCGGAAGTTGGTGGCTTTGAGCCGTCAGTTGTCCCAGCAGAAGATTGGGATATGTATTTGCGATTAGCAAACCGCTATCAGTTTGTTGGTCTAGCATACCCACAAATTTTATATCGCATATCACCTAATTCAACCTCTACTAACGTTTCTAAAATGGAACGAGGATGCTTACAAGTGATTGAGCGAAACTTTAGCCAAGTTCCTGAATCACTACAGTACTTAAAATGTCGTAGTTTGGCTAATCTTTACAAGATACTTACTCATAGAGCTATTGAAGGCGTACCACAAAAAGAACGAGGCTTGGCAGCTATCCGATATCTCCGGCTAGCGGTTAAAAATGACCCTTCTCTCCTCCAGGCAAAAGTTATCTGGAAAGTGTTGTTCAAAGTAGCCTTATTTAATCTCCTTCCTACTCAACAGGCTGATGCCTTTTTAACGAGATTTAACAAACTATCTGATACTTCAACTCTATTTGGCTATTTACAATTAGATTGTTAGGACATTAACTTTGATTCAAATTGATTATCTTTAAATACCCTGAAACTGCCTCTTCAATTCTAAAGTTTTGCGCTCGATGCCTCAATTCATCTGGTTTTTTTGGAGAATCTATTGCCTCTTGCATAGCGGTTGCAAGTGCAGATACATCTCCCACTGGAACTAGCCAACCATATTTACCTTGTTCTAAAATTTCATCAGGTCCGTAGGTACAATCCGTTGAAATAACCTGACAACCACAAGCCATTGCTTCAATTAAAACTGTTGGTAATCCTTCCCATAGCGAAGAGAGAACCAATGCACTTGCTCGACTAATATAAGCATAGGGATTTTGCACAAATCCCGGTAGCAAAACATCCGCATCTATACCCAATTTATGCACCAACGCCTCTAACTGCGATCGCGCTTCTCCATCACCTAGAATTAACAACCTGACTACGCGTTGCTCTCGAAAACGAGCAAAGGCATGTAAGAGACTTGGGTAATCTTTCTGAGCAGCAAGCCGTCCTACAGCGATCAAGACAGGAGGTTGATTGGGCTGAAACCAAGGATCATTTAACGCTGAGTTTGATTTGAGCAATAAGCTTTCATCAACCACTGGATTGTATATGACTTTAACTGAGTCGGGTTGCAACTTCAAATCCCGCTCTAACTCTCGTGCCATACCCTGTGATACAGTTATTATAGCATTCGCTTTTGGGTAAAACCACCGCATCATAATCGGCATTAAACTGGGTAATAACTGCCTTTTATACTTGTCAGTTTTTGGAGGTAATGATTCTAGCTGAACTACTTTGTGGTATAAGAAAGTATGTTCTATTAATACCAAGTCAACGGGAATTCCAGATAGGGCTTTAGCAATGACTGTAAAAACATTAGCATAGGGTAAATGAGACAGTAAAGTATCAGGCTTTTCTCTTCGTAAATACTCTGCGATCGCTGGTACTAAGCGAATTAAACTCTTAGCGCGAAATTCAATACTTGTATGTAAATCGATAACCCTAACACCAGCAGGAACTTGCTCTAAGTATGGCCCATCAGCAGAAGCTACTACTAAATCTAAAGACATGGCATTGTACTTAAGCATTTCCTTTAGCAAGTTGAGTACCACACGTTGGATACCTCCCCCTTCAAGGCTATGCAAAAGAAAAGCAATTCGTTTAGGTTTGCTCATAGGTTGATTTATACCTAAAATTTATCCCTTTGGCATTGTTTTTTTTAAATAAAAGAAACAACTCATCAAACTACCCAAAAAAAATTCCATCTCACAGGCAGCAATCAAATTAGTTTGGGATTGACCTCGATACTTGATAAACTGCCCTATAAGCCGACGTAAATTCCCCAGTAGTGTCCTCGTAAAAATAATTGGTTTCTCCCAACTCTTAGCATTAATCATCCGCAACTGACACGTTGCTAAACCACACCCACGAGATATAGACAGTAAGTAATCCCTTTCTAATCGCCAGCTTGGTATTTGATGATAACTGTGCAGATCAGGATGATACCAAATTTCCCACCCAAATTTATGCAAGTACAGCAATGGCTCGTAATCATCCCCTTGCACCATTAATCCTGGTAACTTCCCCGTCAAAGTTGGGCGTGGAGGAACACTTTCCTCCCAAGCTTGCTTGCGAACTACTAACGAAGCACCAGGTGGCAATCTCAAGTTTTCTGCTTCAAATCGATGAGGTGTTGTTCCATGCTCCCGAATTGCTAAAAAAGCCTGTATCCGTTCAAAATTTTCTGGTGGTTTCACTTCAAATTCACCGTGTATTTGACCACTAAAAGCACCAGCTTGGGGATACTTCTGAGCGAATAAATAAGCTTGTGCCACCCAGTCAGGATTGGGTAGGTTATCATCATCTAGAAACCCAACAAGTTCACCTTTAGCTTCTCGAACTGCTCGCAATCTAGCAAATGCTGCTCCTTGTTCAGATTCCAAGTAATAGTTTAAGGGAACTAATTGATTCCAGTTTGCTTGATACTCTTCCACTACCTTCGCCGTATCATCCGTACTATTATTATCAATAACAATTACTTCCCACGAAATCTGTTCAGTACTCACCTGACATCGCAGTTTATCCAAAATCTTTGGCAAACGGCTTGCCCCATTATAGGTTGGAATGGCTACGGTGAAGTCTATAGACATTTTTGAGAGTTCCCGAACGGATGGAAACTTAAATTAATCAGTTGATTTTGGAAATTAAAATACCCATTACGCCAAAGGTAAAACGGACTTCTCAGACTACTTAAAAATAATTCCATCTGGCAAGCCGCCACCAGTTCTGACTTGATTTTACCCCGATATCTAACCCAATGTAATATAATTTTTATTACATCATTAACCGTATAAACCACAAAAGCTAACGGTCTTTGTCCTGGCTTGACACTCAACATCCTCGTGACAAAACGACTTAATCCAATCCCTTGCATAAAGGGAATTAAATACTCTCGCTGCAACCGCCAATGGGGAATTTTATGATCAATTTCCATAGCCGGGTTATACCAGATTTCCCAACCCTTGAGCTGAACATAACACAACATTTCTAAATCTTCCCCCGTCAGCATATTCCCCTCCACTCTGCCACTCAAAATTAACTGACTGGGAACACTTTCTAAGTAAGCTTGCTTCTGTAGTACTAATCCCGCTGAAGAAGGGAGCAACTTTTTCTGGGGTTCGTAAATGAATGGTTCAGAACCGCGCTCGGCGATCGCTAAAAATGGTAATATGGGTGAGAGTTCATCCGGGGGCGAAACTTCAAAATCTCCATGAATCTGACTGCCATAAGCACCTGCGTTCGGATGGGTTTGAGCAAACGCATACGCCGCTGCTACCCAATTTAAGGCAGGGATATTATCATCATCTAAGAACCCAATTAGTGTTCCTTGAGCTTCTTTAACAGCACGTTTTCGAGCATAGGCTGCTCCTTGCTCCGCTTCTAAGCAATATCTTAAGGGATAAGCTTCATTCCAATTCGCTTGATACTCGCTCACGACCTTAGCTGTATTATCCGTACTATTATTGTCAATGACAATAATTTCCCAACGAATGGACTCAATGCCAGTCTGAACTCGCAGTCGTTCCAGTACCTCCGGTAAACGGATTGCCCCATTATAGGTCGGAATTGCAACGGTGAGGTCAAGGGTCATCGTTAAAAATTTGATTAATTGGGACTACGTAGAAGCCCTGTAAGCTGATGTGCATTTAAACGGCATACTATAAACTTGGGGGGTATGTTACTAGTGCAGGACGGCAGAAGGAAAGTGACCACCTCTGAAGGACAAGAGAGACAGGGGAGACAAGGGGGAAAGGGAAGATTTTAGCTGGTCACTTATTTGGGTCATGCTGCACTAGTCAGTGGGAGGGAAGTTACTGACAACAGACAGAACGTTTGAATGTGAATACGTCGTTTAGATGCTGATGAGCTTATCTCTAGTTTTAACTCCAATCAACCAACCGATTGAGGTTCGGGCAAACTGATCACTCCTTTTTTACTAAATGTTAAGGCGTTGTCCATACAATCAATAACAATAGTATCGCCTGAAACAAACGTATTTTCTAGTAGTTTTGTTGCGATCGCGTTTTCTAATTCCCGCTGAATCGCTCGTTTTAAAGGACGCGCCCCATAAACTGGATCATAACCGACTTTCACTAAATAATCTTGTGCTGCACCGGAAAGTTCTAGGGTAATTTTTTGGTCAGCTAAGAGACGCTCGATCCGTTTTAATTGAATCGTAACAATTTCCCGCAGTTCCGTCTTCGTTAGCGTATGGAAGATGATATTATCATCCACGCGGTTGAGGAATTCGGGACGGAAGTGCGATCGCAACGCATCGATGACTCGTTTCCGCATTTCTTCATACTGGGAATCATCCCCCGCGACACTCAGAATATGTTCACTCCCGATATTACTCGTCATGACAATAATCGTATTGCGGAAGTCCACCGTCCGTCCTTGAGAGTCCGTAATTCGTCCGTCGTCAAGGACTTGCAACAAAATGTTAAATACATCCCGATGCGCCTTTTCCACCTCATCCAATAACACCACCGAATAAGGTCGCCGCCGCACAGCTTCCGAGAGTTGCCCCCCCTCTTCATACCCCACATACCCTGGAGGTGCGCCAATTAACCGCGAAACGGCGTGTTTTTCCATATATTCGGACATATCAATCCGAACTAAGGCATCCTCACTATCAAATAGAAATTGCGCTAACGCCCGCGCCAATTCCGTTTTACCCACACCACTCGGTCCCATAAATAAGAACGAACCAATCGGTCGTCCTGGGTCTTTCATCCCCGCCCTAGCGCGACGAATTGCCGCCGCCACCGCTGCTACCGCTTCGGTTTGCCCAATTACCCGTTTGTGCAAATGCCCTTCTAACTGCAATAACTTTTGGCGTTCCGATTCCAGTAAGCGTTTAACCGGAATACCTGTCCACTTAGCGACAATTTCGGCAATATCTGCTTCAGTCACTTGTTCCCGTAATAAAGCAGTCCCCTTGGATTGCATTTCCAACATTAAACTTTCTTTGGCTTCGCGATCGCGCTGCAATACTTCTAACTGTCCATACTTTAACTGGGCTGCCTTATTCAAATCATAAGCGCGTTCGGCTTGTTCAATTTTTAACTTTAACTGATCTTCTTCTTTTTTAAGCGCATTAATTTCTTCTAGCAGTTGTTTTTCATCCTGCCACTGTCCGCTGAGTTGTTCGTGTTTTTCTTCCAGAGTGACAATTTCGGCTTCAATTCGTTCTAGCCGTTCTTGGGAAGCGCGATAATTACTACTAACACTCGTAATTCCATTCCGTTGATTTTCGGCTTCTAGAGATAATTTCTCCATTTTGAGTTGCATCAACCGTCGATCAATGGCTTCTAAATCCACAGGTTTAGAGGTAATCTCCATTTTTAATTTAGCCGCCGCTTCATCGACTAAATCAATCGCTTTATCCGGTAAAAATCGGTCACTAATATAACGATCGCTAAGGGTCGCCGCCGCCACTAGCGCTGAATCGGTAATCGTAACATTATGATGAACTTCGTAACGTTCCTTAAGTCCCCGTAAAATTGAAATCGTATTTTCTACAGTGGGTTGTTTGACTAAAACTTGTTGAAACCGCCGTTCCAATGCCGCATCTTTTTCAATATGCTTGCGGTATTCATCTAAAGTGGTTGCTCCAATACAGCGCAATTCTCCCCGTGCTAACATGGGTTTTAGTAAGTTTCCCGCATCCATTGCGCCTTGGGAAGCCCCTGCACCCACAACGGTATGTAATTCATCAATAAATAATACAATTTGCCCATCCGAATGGGTTACTTCTCGCAAAACGGATCGGAGTCTATCTTCAAATTCACCTCGATATTTTGCCCCAGCAATTAAACTCCCCATATCTAAGGAAATGAGTTGGCGATTTTTTAACGATTCGGGAACATCACCATTAATAATACGTTGAGCCAGTCCTTCAGCGATCGCCGTTTTTCCCACACCGGGTTCCCCAATCAAAACAGGATTATTTTTTGATCGACGCGATAATACTTGTACAACCCGACGAATTTCTTCATCTCGCCCAATTACCGGGTCAAGTTTCCCAGCTTTCGCCTGTTCCGTCAAATCTCGCCCATACTTCTGAAGGGCATTATATCGAACCTCTGGATTTTGGTCAGTAACTTTTTGCGAACCCCGAATCGCTTTAATTGCCGCTTCTAACTTTTGACTATCTAGGTTAAAGGTTTTCAGTAAACGCCGTCCGATCCGTTCATCAACAATCAATCCCATCAATAAATGCTCGATCGCAATATACTCGTCTTGTAGCGCTACTCTAGAGGCTTCTGCATTATCCAGCATGACATCCAAACCGCGACCGAGGTAGAGTTGTTCCAGGTTGTTGACTTTGGGTTGACGGAGAGCAAACGCTTCCAATTGCTGCTTAAACCACGGGATATCAACGGTAACACGAGAGAGAATCAGAGTGGCTAGACCCTCTTGTTCCAACATGGCGATCGCCACGTGTTCCACCTCAAGATTTTGATTTTTGAAGCGACGAGCAACATCTTGGGATTGAGCGATCGCTTTCCACGCTGTCTCTGTGAACTTGTTCGGGTCGGTGGGCTGCATTTCCTATATGAATTTCGATTAAATAGTATCTCCCACTTTGAAGTATAGCAATCTAGACTCGTGAATATAAGCAGCGGGGTGGGATTGAAAGGTGAGTCAGTCGTTGATTAGCTATCCAACTGCAAAGCCATCATACTGGCGTATAAAGGGAGAATGGTATGCCAGTACGATGTCATCTTTGGAAATACCACTTTCGGTGAGTTCATTGGCAACACCAATTTCTGTACCATCATATTGAATCCAGATTTTCTCACCTTTGATGTCGATATGAATCAAAACACCATAAACACGCTTTTTTTGTAGCCATCCAGCCCGTAAAACTTGATAGTGATCGCGTTCTCGATCAAACAGAATCTGCATTTCAATATCACCATAAGCAGGCTGGATTTGACTATGAGCTGTGAGGATTTCTTGAATAATTTGTCGATAGTGAGTTATTTTATCCATTGTACAATGATCCTTTCTTCTACTTCTTAGATAATTAAATAAATTTGATATTCTTGTACTCCTTCCTATTGTGAATGATGCAAGCTCTCAGTTGGAACTCGCAACATCCGTTCCTCAATTCCTGCCCAAGTTTGTGGCGATACTCGCACCGCTGCTTCTTTGCACTGAATAATAAGATGATTACCGTAGAGATAATTTTCCCAGTGTAATCTCTCTTGGTTAGATAAATTGAGCCATTCTCGGTTCAGATTGAAAGCATGAAGATAAATTTGGAGCAGGTGTTCAGCAAATTTTTGCTGCACTTGTTGAGCTTGCTGAAGATTAAGAATTTGAGCTTGCAGTGCTGTTACTTGCAGTGCTGTTAGTTGTCTAATCAATATACTGAAGTTTTCCTTCTTAAAAATTTTGAGTTGCTCCAGTTTACGGGCTTTGGTGATAACATCAATAATGACTTTCGCATTGGCATCGGCGATGATTTTGGGGATTGTATCGGCGTTTGCGTCGTAGGTGTAGGGGTTCGGTTTGAGGATGGGGTTCGCTTGGAGTATAGTGTCGGCATCAGCAACACCCTTGAGCATGGCGTTGAGCATGGCGTTGAACATGGTGTCGGCATCAGCAATGGAGTGAGCATTGTCAATGATCTTGACGATAGTGTAGGCATCAGCATAGGCGGCGACGATGCCAATACCATTGGTGTTCACTATTATGTTAACGATGATGTTAGCAATAATTTTAGGATCGAGGTTGGCAATAGGGTTGATGATGGTATTACTGTTGGTGTTGTTGTGGTTGATGTAGTTGGCAATGGCGTTAGCGTGAGCGATCCCAACTGCTCTTTTCCCTACAGGTTTCATATCACCTTCCGATCCATCAGTTACCCAATCTGCCCATTCTAATAAAGCCTTCAACTTAGAACTATTAATATACTTTTGCGCTTCCTTTTCCATCAACAACAACAACTCATCAGCACCACCCCCCATCAACCCAGCTACAAGTAAAAACACCTCTCTCCACCGTTTATCTGCGAGGTGTTCTGCTACCAATTTTTCAAGGATACGATGGTCATTAATATATTTTGCTGTTAAATATTCCTGTAAAGTCAGATGAGAAAAAGAATAAATATCTCTTGATCGTTCTACTAAAATACCCTGCTGAATTGCTATAGCATCCAACACATCATCCGCATCTAAATGCTTGGGTGCATTCTCATTACTTGCCAGAGAATCCTGAATTTGCCTTACCGCTTCTTGACGAGAAAAGAATAGCCGATCTGCTTCAAACCCCCGATAGGCAATCTCAGATAACATGATTTTCTCTAAATCAATACCCAATTCACGATAAATCGGATTGTTTTGTAGCCGTTTCTCCGCCGCCCACTTTTTCAGCAAAATATCTAAAGCATCACTGTAAAGAGTAGCTCGATTTTTCGGAAAATCTTGAGAGTCGTCATAAACTAAACAAAGGAATGTTAGTAACAGCGGAGTTTTGGCTAATTCCTTCGTTGATGTTGACTGTTTCAGTAACTCCCAGCACTTGTCAGCGGTTCCCGCTTTTGTATCAATTTCCGAGGAAAACCAATTTTGAATAAACTGCTGAATCTGAGTATCATCAAAGTCTGCGATCGCCACTGCCCGAAACCGCTCAAAATTTCTACGATACACCGCAGTACGACAGGAGTAAATAAACCGATTTTTAGGATATTCTTCAACAAACTCTTGAATTTGACTAATCACTAAATCGATGTTATCTGTTGGTACTTCATCCAACCCATCCAGCAAAATCAATAACTTGCCTTGGTGTAAAGCATTGGCGGTAAATTCATCAGCTAGTGGCAACTGAACGATGCGAAACTCTTGAGCGATCGCTTGTACAATATTAATGTCATTGTTATTAAATTGTTTCAATTCAATAAAAACCGGAATACACTCATGCTGGAATACGCCTGATTTACCCTTCAGTGCTTCCAATCCGATCTTTCTGAGAAATGTAGACTTGCCAGCACCGGGCGCACCCAATACCATGAGATACTGTTCTTGATTAGCTACAGTAATTCCCTCTTGTTTAGCAAGATTTTCTCCCCGTAATTCATGTTTTCCTGTTTGGCGGTAAACTTGCTGTAACGCTTCAATCGATTCAAATTGCCAACTATTAGAGGGCGGCAAAAACTGGACAGAAGTATAGATAGAATCCAGGTCTACAGGCTTCTGCATTCCCAACACTTGCAGTTTGTTATGACACTTATGGTAGTTGATGATATATTGTTCAGAGGCTTGAAAAATTAATTCTTCAATATCTTTATCAACAGAGCGATGTAATAGTTTGATATAGAGATTAGCGATATAATCAATCGCGGCATCTGTAGCAATTCCAGGCAGTGCGATAAGGCGATCTAGAGTAGCATGGTGAACTCCAGGTAATTCTAAGGCACGTAAAATTTTTTCAGGTGAACCTTCCACAACTATAATGGGAGTAAGCTTACCCCCACCAAGAGGTTTCAAGGAAAGATTTTCAAGTTCTTCAATAGTGTCACCAACAACTTCAACTATTTGGCTTTTTCGGTGATCAATCAACGCCTGTCGATAAGCTTCATAAGATGAAAACTGCTTCGGTTCAAGGGGTGGATCGATCACATCAAGTTTGAGGTTATTCTGATCTGAACCAAGGCGCACAATCACTCGAATTATCTCATCTCCGCGTGCCTGCATCAACGCTTCTTGAAGCAGGGGATCGATTTTATCAATCTGCCTTTGATTAAGTTTCATAGGGCTGCTTTTACTTGAACTAAACCTTTCCCTTGGCGGTTCGCATCCTGCCCCAAATCCTTGCAGGTTGATAGCAATGCGTCTATTAAACGACCTACCGTAATTTGGCTGGCATACTTCTCTAAGATTAACGCGGCTACACCAGAAACGATAGGAGTCGCCATCGAGGTTCCATCTTTGGGTTTATAACCACCTCCCGGTATAGCTGAAAACACCTTCTCTCCAGGAGCAACCAAATAAGGCACATCATAGATATGATTGTTGATCGATAATCTGCCACTGCCACTAAACCAAGAAACTTGACCATCAGAGTTAGCAGATCCTATTGAAAGCGCACCTCTACAGTTAGCTGGGGCATTAGTTTTATTGATTCCATCGTTACCCACAGCACAAACCGGGAGTATCCCAACTGCCAGTAGCGTATCAATTAAATCGCTAATATCATCTAAATATACGGAAGTGCCAGCCGAAATATTAGCAATCTTCACATCTTGCCGAGTACCAATCCAGTCCAACCACAAGTATAAATCTGATAAATTGCCCCGTCGGTTTGGCAACATCAAGCTGCTAATAAGACTTACTTCCGGTGCCACTCCAACTTGCTGACCACAAATCAATCCAGCAACGTGCGTACCATGACCATCTGTGTCTTGGGAAGGTATTAATTGAATTTGCTGATTTCTAGGATTAAAACCATGGCACTCAGCCACCTTTCCCCGTAGTTCTGGATGAGTTGAATCAATACCTGTATCAAGGACAGCAATAGTAATATTTTTACCTTTGCCTGTAAACCCCTGTTTACGTGCAGTTTCTAACCCAATTGCTTCCAAATGCCAAAGTTCATCGGCTGTGACTTCGCCTTTAACATCGGCTACATTAATGTCTGGCAGGATGATCTCAATGGGTTGATCCAGTACAATCAGGGCGCTGGGTAGTTCCTGACGCATTCGTTCCGCCTCTTCATCAGGCATTTCTACAATATTTACTCCAGTAATTCCTGAATAAATGGGGTACTTTAAGATTTGGTTCTCTTCACGGCTTGTAGCCTCTTCAATCCACTGATTAATAGTTCTGTATGTTTTATTTTCCTGCCAAAAATTAACAACTTCTTCAACCTGGGTTTGACGACTCTCAAGCGTGAATTTTCTTGATGACAGGTTTAGCGATCGCGCTACTGACTCTGTTTTAGGTCGGACAATGTAAATAGACATCAATACTCCTCACAAACTTCGATTTAATAAGACTACCAAAACTTAAATAAAGGGTGGGAAAGACACCCACCCCAAAAACTAAAATAGTTCTGTAAAATTAAGATTCAATCAACAAAACTACACAACAGCTACCGCCCCCTTCAACTCAAAAATTTTCTCAATCACATCCTCAACAACCTTATCCGGTGTCGAAGCACCAGAAGTCACTCCGACCACAATTTCACCAGCCGGAAGCCAATTCTCTATGACAATCAAATCGCCTCCTAACGGCTTATGTTCTAATCGATTTCCTGAACCAATCCGTTCAGCGCTATCAATGTGATACGAAGGAATTCCTCGGTCGATAGCAATTTGTTGTAATTGAGTTGTATTGGATGAATTAAAGCCACCAATTACCACCATCAAATCTAATTTTTCTTCAACTAACCCCAACATCGCATCTTGCCGTTCTTGAGTTGCATCGCAGATGGTATTGAAGCTGTGGAAATGATTGTTTAACTGGTCAGGACCATACTTTTTCATCATTGTACGTTCAAACAGCTTGCCAATTTGTTCGGTTTCGCTTTTAAGCATGGTGGTTTGATTGGCAATACCAACCCGTTCTAAATCTTGATCCGGGTCAAATTCTGGAGAAGTAGCGCGGCTAAACTTTGCCATAAACTCGTTGCAATCGCCTCCCTTCAAGATATACTCAGCAACATACTCCGCTTCTTTTATATTCAGCACAATTAGATATTTCCCTGCAAAGGAACTGGTAGCAATGGTTTCTTCGTGCTTGTATTTGCCGTGAATAATTGAGGTGTAATCTTTTTTCTTATGCTTCTCAACCGTATTCCAAACTTTAGAAACCCAAGGACAAGTCGTATCAACAATTTTGCACTGTTTATCGTTCAATAATTGCATTTCTTGAACGCTAGCACCAAATGCTGGTAAAATAACAACATCCCCACTATCAACCACAGAAAAATTTTTCTCACCTTGTTCAACGGGGATAAACCCAACGTTCATATCAACCAAACGCTGATTTACTGAGGGATTATGAATTATTTCATTTGTAACCCAAATCCGCTCATTTGGGAAATGTTGACGAGTTTCATACGCCATAGCAACAGCTCGTTCCACACCCCAACAAAAGCCAAATGCTTCTGCTAGTCGAATGGTAACATCTCCCCGTTGTAATCGATAGTTATGATTACGAATTTCTTGGATGAGGTTACTTTGATATTCTGACTCTAACTGAGTAGTAACTTCCGCTTCATGACCAAATCCCTTGCGGTGATAGTTTTCTGAACTGTGCAGTGAGCGTTTGAAAGCTTTTGTGTCCATGGTGAAAAAGATGAAAGGTAAAGGATAAAATTAGGTAAGATTATAGTAACCTAAGTTGTTCGTTGTTTTATTAGGGCGGCTAATGGCTAATGGCTAATGGAAGACTCAGGATACACGAAAAACCTGGAAAAATAAATGATAACCATGAACAATTAGCAATTAGCAATTAGCCATGAGCCATGAGCAATTAGCAATTAGCAATGAGCAAT
>DNGI01000438.1:29610-29807 GCA_003486645.1 Cyanobacteria bacterium UBA11370
TTTATAACTAGCAACTTACATTAGTACCAAAACCTATTTTCCCACTTCTCCATCCAACAGGAGTTGGTTAAACAATTGTAAAGCATAGTGCCAAACTAAATACCCTTGAGGACTCAGGTGTAAACCATCGGTACTCAGTTCAGATTTAAGGTTGCCTTTAGTGTCAGCAAACATCGGGTAGAGGTCAAGATAAATTA
>DNGI01000438.1:30015-30372 GCA_003486645.1 Cyanobacteria bacterium UBA11370
CGGGTAGAGGTCAAGATAAATTACTCCTTCAGCTTTAGCGATCGCTTTCAACCTCTGATTAATATCCCGAATACGCCTGTTGGGGATTTCCAAGAGGCGATCGCGTCCTTGCCAGGTTGCTTTCTCAGCACTGTGGGGCAAAACCGATTGTACGACAATCTGAGCTTGGGGATGAACTCGCTGCAAGTAGCGAATAATCAGTTGTTGGTTTGCCAAAAGAGTTTCATCTTTGATTCCCCGAATTAAATCATTAATCCCAATCATCACAAAAATGACTTCGGGTTGCGTCTGATCTAATAACTCCAAACGGTTGAGTAAACCCGCCGACGTTTCCCCAGAAATACCCTGATTCAGCCA
>DNGI01000438.1:30579-31019 GCA_003486645.1 Cyanobacteria bacterium UBA11370
CCAGAAATACCCTGATTCAGCCATTTTTGGTCTGGGGGTAGTAATTCATTCGGGAACCACAGACTAATGGAATCTCCCAGAAGTACTGCTAAATGTTCTGGCTTTTGTTCAGCAATAACTTGGGCTTCCTGTTCCAATAATGCAACCCACTGCTGATAATTAAGCTGGTGACGCTCTCCCAACTCTAGGATTGGGGTAACAGTAGGATGAGATAGAGGGGTAGTGGCGACTGACTGACTGAGAGGAGATGGGAACGACCACTGGGACTGACGCAGCAGTACCCAAGCGATCGCTAACATGAGTAGTCCATTTGCAGCAAGGGAGAAAAACACCCAAGCAGGAAAGGTTTTCGAGTGAGTGGACACTTGATTCGATCCAGCATTTGGTTTGAATCAGATCTTAGTCCCATTCGAGTGATCCACTCAAATCATACCAAGTTG
>DNGI01000439.1:0-1506 GCA_003486645.1 Cyanobacteria bacterium UBA11370
GGTAACACTTAACTAAGTCAATTTAGTTAATGAATATTGGTATAAGATGGGAATGGCTAGTGTGGGGGAAAAAATCAAACAACGACGAGAATCGCTTAAGGTGACGCAGCGGCAAGTTGCAAATGAACTCGGTGTCACTGTCACTACTGTCCAAAACTGGGAAGCTGGCAGGCATATTCCCAAGCTTTACCCCGCACAAATGAAAGCATTATGTGATCTCCTAAATTTCACCTTAGAGGATTTGGTAGAGTAACCAACGATATGATACGAGGTTTCAAAGATCTAAAATCCGAAAATGCGATAAAAGAAATTTGGGTAGAAAGTTCATGAACTCAGGTAGTGAGCTGATGAAGTTAAGGAAACGACTGGGATTGACTCAAAGACAAGTAGCTGATGCGGTAGGGGTCACTGACCAAACCGTCAGTAATTGGGAAGCTGGTCGATTTGAACCTAGGCTCACCATTAGTCAAACACAGGCTCTATGCCGCATCTTGCAATGTTCCTTAGATGAACTACCTAGCTTTAATGATGCAGAAGAGTAGCAGTGAGAAAATGCGATCGCTGGTTGAGGTTCATTCACAAGTAATGGGTAGCGTCGGGGAAAAAATCAAACAACGACTAGAATCGCTTAAGGTGACGCAAGAGCAAGTTGCAAATAATCAGTAGGCGGCGCACCCTTGAATATGTTTAAGAGATATATTCAGGAACAGGAAACCCCGTCCTAAAGGACGGGGTTTCCTGGCGAAAATTTTCGATAATCCGATGAACAAGTGTGGAGGCGATCGCATCGAGAGGCAATACCCAATCTACCTTTCCTGTAGCAATTGCTGCTCCCGGCATACTGAAAAACTCAGATGTCGATAGATCCTGAGCGATCGCTATGCCCCCATACTTCTTGATTGATAGCACGCCCAATGCTCCATCCGTACCTCTACCTGTTAAAACCACAGCGATCGCCCGTGACTTGTAAGTGGTAGCGAGTGACATAAATAGTTTATCGGCAGCAGGGCGGACAAAATTCATTTTCGGGGCATCTGACAGCAGCAGCGTACCGTTAGACTGAACCAGCAGATGGCAATCAGGAACAGCAACATAGATGATGCCTGGACGCAAAATATCTCCAGTTGCCGCTGGCTTAACTCGCAATGCTGTCCGTTGGCTTAAAATTTCAGGAAGCTGGCTGGGAAATTTGGGGCTGAGGTGCAGGACGACCAGAATAGCCGCCGGAAAATCGGCAGGTAAAGCAGACAAAACAGTGCTAATTGCCTTCAACCCACCCATAGAAGCTGCCAAGGCCACAACATTAAACACAATATTTGGAAACTGAGAGAAAATGTGGTGTTGCCGAATCTGGCTCAGGGCGTTCATGGTCGTGCGTTTCCAAGGAAACCATCAAAGGCTCAATTGTACTTGAGCGTACAATTTATCTTTCCCTACATTGTACTCTCGTGTACAATTCTTGTTTACAATATATTCCCCTTGCGTTAAGCTGTTCGTCATTTAAAC
>DNGI01000439.1:1723-8904 GCA_003486645.1 Cyanobacteria bacterium UBA11370
TTGTCAATAATTACAGAATCCTTGTAGTGCGACCATCTTGGTCGCTACTGATACCCAATTTAAAGGCGTGACAGCTTAGAGGTTCTGCTGCCTTGCTCTGGGTTATTCGGTTAGAGACAAGTGAGTAATCAGGCGACTAAAATTTGTGTCCCAAGACGTTCCTAATGGGGCGCATCGATATGCGCCCTCAGTAGATATCAATATGCACCCTCAGTAGATAAAGTCTTGTTGTATAAGTTCTCAATTAACCAAATTGTTCCCCAGTATCCAAATTAAAGAGCATCTGTAACGTTTGCATTGCTCGACGGCGGGTTTCAATATCCTGCTGTGCCCGTAATTGTACCATCGGATCGTGCAGAATTTTATTAACAATTCCTCGTGTTAGCGCTTCAATAACTTCTTGATGCTTTTCGGCAAATTCAGACCCTAAACGAGATAAAGCTTTTTCTAATTCCTGTTCACGAATACTTTCTACTTTATCGCGCAAACTGCTAATGGTATGTACCGTTTCCAGCGATCGCCACCACGTATCAAACGCTTCAACTTCTTCTTCCAAAAGCGCTTCAGCTTCCATCGCCATCTGACGGCGGCTTTCTTGGTTTTGTGCGACAACGGCTTTTAAATCATCCACATTAAAGGCGTGAACATTCTCTAATTCATTCACATCTGCTGCAACATTACGCGGTACAGAAATATCAAATAACATTAATGATTGATGCGGTTCTAAAATAGCTTCTAACTTCGCTCGCTCTAGGAGCGGTTCCGTCGCCGCCGTACTCGTAAAGACGATATCTGATGCCGCAATAACTGTCATCATATCTGGCAGTAAATGCAGTTTTAATTCAGCGTTCGGAAACTGACTGGCTAATTCTTCAGAGCGGCGCGTTGAACGATTGACAATGGATATATTTACTGCACCTTTTGATAGCAAGTGTTGCACTAATAAACGGGACATTTTGCCCGCACCGAGAATCGCAATACGGTAATTGGCTAAATTCTCAACTTTCATTTGTGCCAATTCTACCGCCGCCGAACTAATCGAAACCGCACCTGTTCCAATATTCGTTTCTGTGCGAACTCGTTTCCCGGCGGTAATCGCATCTTTAAACAATCGGTTTAATAATCGTCCAATTCCCTTATATTGTTGACCGAGTTTGTGAGTATTTTTGACTTGGGCTAAAATTTGCCCTTCTCCTAACACTAAACTATCCAAACCTGCTGCTACCCGCATGAGGTGCATAACCGCATCATGATGTAATAAAATAAATAAATGAGGTCGCAATTGATGGAGAGGAAGCTGACCTAAATCGGAGAGAAATTGGCTTACTTCTCGAATTCCATGGTCAGTTTCTTTAGCAACAATATAAATTTCCATCCGATTGCAGGTGCTAAGTATCCCTACTTCTTCAATGTGCGGATAGCTACAAAGTTCTTGCATTGCCGTTTCTATCTGCGCTTCGGGAATACTAACTTTTTCGCGGACTTCAACGGGTGCGGTCTTGTGACTTAAACCTATAACTACGATATTCATGTGTTCTCCCAAGATTTGTCGTGTCTATATTTATCGTCGTTTTGGTCAGATATTAGGATGTTTGTAAAGAGAATTATGATGAATTATAGCAATTAACACTCACTAGTTCAGCCGTCAGCTTTTTTGTTGGCTTTGATTTTGCTATAGCTAGGATGGAGTTAAAGAAGAGTAAAAAGGAAAAGGCAATCCTTTCCCTTTCACTGTTTCTCTTTGTCCTTCAAGTCTTGAAATAGCTGGTCGTTGAAGCTTGTGCCTGTTAATCCTATTTCAGTTGGATGTACTTCGGCTGATCGAACATATGAATTGTATCCACAAACCGAGCCGTCATTGACTGACTAGAAATAACGAGGCTTTGAGTTCTTGCGCCACCGTGGAACAAGCGAACTCCTTCCATCAAAGTGCCTGGAGTAATCCCACACGCAGCAAACAACACTGTTTCACCAGACGCTAATTCATGGGAATTGTAGACTTTATCAGGGTCTTTAATACCCATTTGTTGGAGTCGTTCAATATTACCCTCTTTGCTTTCGCCAATCAAACCTGTTTTCACGACATCTGGATCGTAGATGAGTTGACCCTGAAAATGTCCGCCTAAACAACGCATCGCAGCGGCTGAGATTACCCCTTCTGGTGCAGCACCAATGCCCATGAGAGCATGGATATTTGTACCCGCAAAGGCACACGAAAGCGCCGCCGAGACATCTCCATCCGTAATCAGTCGCACTCTCGCACCTGCTTGACGGATTTCATCAATCAGTTCTTTATGGCGATCGCGTTTCATCACCACCACCACCAATTCCTCAATTGATCGATCCAAACATTCCGAAAGAATTTGCAGATTTTCAGTAGCCGATTTGTTAATATCGACATGATTCTTAGCGGCAGGTGGTGCGGCTAACTTCTTCATGTAAAAATCAGGAGCAGCAAATAGCCCTCCCTTTTCAGAAATTGCCAGCACTGCCATTGAACCGGGTTGCCCGTATGCTACCAGGTTAGTCCCTTCACAAGGGTCAACGGCAATATCAATTTCGACTAATTCGTCTGGGTTACAGTAGGTGTGGGCATCGGGTTGAGTACAGATCCCAACTTCTTCACCAATATAGAGCATCGGGGCTTCATCGCGTTCCCCTTCTCCAATCACAATCCGACCGCGCATATGGATTTTGTTCATCCGTTCCCGCATGGCTTCAACCGCCACTTGGTCAGCGGTGTTTTTCTCGCCTTTACCCATCCATTTAGCGGAAGCGATCGCGGCTTGCTCGACAACTTCAATAATTTCTAGTCCTAGCGTAGTTTCTATCACGAACCATTTCCTCTCAACTGCTTGATTTTCCCTGGTTTGGCTTGCTGCCCTCAGTCTAAAAGTCTATCAGACGGGGGGATCACCTCGAAATGAAGTTGGATAAGCGCTAGTGTTAAGTTTTGATAAGTCAACGTAAGTACGACGGGTTGATGGAGGCACAAAAAAACGCTGAGACTGTAATACAAGCAAACAAATAGACTTCTTGTTTTTATTCGGGAACAGCTCATCTGGCAACAGGCAACAGTAGACAAGAATTCACGCAAACCGCAGCATCAAAAATACTTTTGGATGACAATATAGCCTATTTCAGGTTTATAAAGTACAGGATATCCAAGCGAGATCCCCGACTTCTTGGAGAAGTCGGGGATCTGGTGTACCTCAATCAAAAGCGCTCTATATTCTAAAGTTTTGTAAATTCACTCCCTATTTAGTGCATAAGCCAAATTGACCCAGATATAGCAACGGACATATCGGTTAGGACGTTATGTTTGGCGTTAAAGGCAACAGGCAACAGGCAACAGGCAACAGCAAAATATCCTAACAATTGTGGCGACTGCTATACATACAAGAGTGTCTAGGGGTTCTTTTATCGTCGTCTAATCAGTTTCTACACAATTCAAAACAGTTCCTGAGTCTGATTGAGCTATATGCTAAAGGGGTGGGCTATGTCCACCCTTTAATTTGGGGAGTGGGGAGACCGGGAGTGGGGAGACCGGGAGTGGGGAAGAAAATCCAATGTAGTTCGCTCATTTAAGACAAACGCTATATCTGTCTTTCCCGTTAATCCTACAGTAGGATTAATTTGAGACATTATATTTACTCTAATTCAATTCCTCCAACCGGATGAGTACAAAAATTACCTAGTTTGCTGAACTTGTAAGCATAAGTAAGGTCAGATAACTCAGCAGTAGTGCGATCGCTCTCCTTAACCGAACTACATCAAAGGATGTATATATGCAAGCTCTAATCAATCCTAAAATGTTCAAGGCTCGACTAACGGCGATATCGGGGTGCAAAAAACCTGTACTTCAACTCGGTTCGGTGGGTACAGCCGTTTTAGAACTACAAAAGTTACTCACCCATCGCGGCATCTACACCGGACCGATTGGTGGCTATTTTGATCGATCCGTTCATGATGCTGTGCTTAAGTTTCAAAATAGTGTATTTCTCAAAGAGGATGGCATTGTTGGTTCACTCACTTGGCAAGCTCTCTATACTGGCGCACCCGTAAATATGCCTCTATTACGTTATGGTAGCAAGGATGAGGCTGTTATTACCTTACAGTGGGTATTGCGATTGACTGGAAACTATCAAGCTCCCATTGATGGGGATTTTGGTGTTAAAACAGAGTTGGCTGTACGGGCGTTTCAAAAGCACAATGGTTTAGTAGTAGATGGAATGGTGGGTAAGCAAACGTGGTATGCCCTGAGTCGGGTGAATCAGGCGTTTCAGTCCAATGTTAATCTGTCTACGAGTCTACCTTGATCAGCTAAGGGGAGGGGGAGAGGGAGAGAGGGTGAGAGGGTGAGGGGGAGATGGGTAAGTGAATACTATAAATTTAAATTACAACACGTTAATGCTGGTTTTACTGCTAAATGCTGACTGCTGAAGGCTGACTGCTGACTTCTGCTGTATGTATGTTCAATTAACTTGGGAAGATCCAGAAATTAGTGAATTGAAGCGATCGCTTTTAGCTGCACCGATTGCGATTGGTCGAGAAATTGATCAAATGCCGGAAAATTGGCAAGGAGGGTCGGTTTCCCGTTTAGAATTAGTTCACCAAGAGATTTCTCGGTTTCACGCCCTAATTACCGTGGAGAACAACCAGCTCTATATTACCGATCAAAAGAGCGCTAATGGTACATTTATTAATGGGCGACGAGTTCACAAAAATAATCATCGCTTTTCGAGTAGAGATACGTTGCGGATTGGCCCTTATAAAATTAGGGCAACCTTGATGCAAACTAATGATCTCAATGCTACAGCTAGGAGTCCTGACCATTCTAGTTTATCCCTACCTGTTCAATCCTTTTCTCAAAACGCCCTGATCGTTTGGTTGATTGGTGGGGGAGTACTGCTGTTGATGGGTTTTGGTGCTTGGGCTATGGTTAGCGCCTTGCTGGAACAATCCCGCCCCCGTTTTCCAACTTCTACACCGAGTAGTAGCTTGGTGTTACCGGAATTTATTACAAGGTTGAGGGGGTGAGGGGGGAACCAAAATCCAAAATCCAAAATCTAAAATCTAAAATCTAAAAGCGTGACAGCTTATCGTGTCCAACGGTTCTGGAAGATGGTGTTGCTGGGTGGGTTGACTCTATTGTTAACTCTGATATCGGTTCCCAGTTCAGCTCAAGTTCCTCTCGTTAATGATAATAATAAGGCTCCAGTTGTGCTGGATGGTCGGGTCTTATTTGAGATTGGTAATTTTGGCAATAACTATACGGCGGCTAAACGAGCTGATAGTATCAATAAGGCTTTAGCAGAAGAGGTGCGATCGCCTAAACTTGCGGATATTGAAGTTATCCAGGAAAATGATTTAATCCTTATTCGCGCTCGGTTAAGTCAACGCCATCTCCTCACTGTTACGGAAGGGGATGTGATTCAAGGACCAAGCCGTTTGAGTCAAGCGAATGTTTGGCGAGATACTCTGGAAGCGGCGTTGCGTCAAGGACAACTAGAACGAACGCCAGGGTATTACCGTCAAGCGTTGATTTTTACTTTTGTGGTGGTCGTGAGTGCGATCGCGGTTCACCTCAGTTTGCGATATTTGCGGGAATGGTTAATCCGTCGCTTAACGTTTTGGCTAGGAGAAGCGAGTTCTCCACTCCATGCCTGGGAACCGTCTGCCAAGTTACTATTATACCTTGCTCTGTTGGGGGTAAAGATTGGGTTATGGACAGCGATCGCATTTTATGTGACTGACTTGTTCCCTCAAATTCGTCGTTGGCGCTATCAATTATTCCACTTTCTCTCTCAACTTTTCAATTTTCTAAATTCGCCAGTTATTAATTTCGGGAATAGCGATTATTCGGCGCTGCAATTATTATTTTTATTGGGGTTAACGGTTGGGCTTTGGTTTGCGGTTAGTTCTGTTACTCGACTTTTTAAATCTTACGTTTTGGGGCGGACGGGAGCCGATCTAAGGGTACAGGAAGTGGTTGCTGTGCTGATGCAGTATATTCTCACTTTTCTGGGTCTAATTGTACTCTTGCAGATTTGGGGATTGGATGTTGGATCGTTGGCTATCCTCGCTAGTGTATTGGGGGTGGGAATTGGGTTTGGGGTTCAGAATATTGCTAATAATTTTATTAGTGGTTTAATTATTACATTTGAACGACCGATTCAGGTTGGTGATTTTGTTAAAGTTAATGATTTAATGGGAACAGTGGAACGAATTGGTGCAAGAAGTACGGAGATTTGTACGTTAGATCAAGTGACAATTATTGTGCCTAATTCTCGTTTTTTGGAGAGTGAGGTGATTAATTGGACTCATAGTAATCCAATTTCTCGGTTGAAGATTCCAGTCGGGGTAGCGTATGGATCGAATGTGGAAAAGGTGCAAATGGCGCTGTTAGAAGCGGCTAACAGTCATCCGGAAGTGCTACTTCAACCTCAACCCCAAGTTTGGTTTCAGGGATTTGGTGAGAGTGCGCTGAATTTTGATTTGCTGGTTTGGACTGGCGATCCGAAAAAGCAGTTTAAAGTGAAAAGTGATCTCAATTACCGGATTGAAGCTAGTCTACGCCGCTATGAGATTGAAGTGCCGTTCCCGCAGCGAGATTTACGGGTGCGATCGCCTAAACTTGAAGAACTTCTTTCGTCTTTACTCAAGGATAAAGCCCCCTTTGTTTCTCAAAAAGAAGGAGATGTGTTGAATACTGTAGAATCAGGAGAATTTGTGTCTGATGAGTCTTTGAATCGGATGATGGCTGGTAAGGAATTGACAGAATCAGATATTGATGTATTGGTAAAGGATATGCGAGAAACGGGGGAAATTGAAATTAAAGATCGCATTTATCACCTTCATCATTATCCTGAATGTTTTATTGGTGCAGAGGCGGTTGAATGGTTGGTTCAGAGACAAAGTTGTTCGCGGCAAGAGGCAATTCACTTAGGGCAAATTTTGATGGATAGAGGAATTAT
Source organism: Cyanobacteria bacterium UBA11370 (assembly GCA_003486645.1). Lineage (GTDB taxonomy): Bacteria > Cyanobacteriota > Cyanobacteriia > Cyanobacteriales > Coleofasciculaceae > UBA11370. The sequence goes on from DNGI01000439.1 coordinate 8,701, forward strand.
TTATTCTGTCTTAGATGAACCTCTTTTCCGGGATGGTTATTCGTTTTACCGTTTCTCAGGGATTTAAGTTGATTTCAACTCAGATCTTGCAGCATTCTCAAATAAGTCGAAAAACCTAACCCCCCAGCCCCCTTCCCTGCAAGGGAAGGGGGAGCCGGAAATGTTGCTAAACTATCCTCTTAGGGGAGGGGTCAAATGGGTAAT
>DNGI01000104.1:0-3774 GCA_003486645.1 Cyanobacteria bacterium UBA11370
TCCCCCTCTCTCCCCCTCTCCCCTCAATCTTATTTAGGGTTATTCAGCCGGACATAATATCCACTCCCCTATTTTTCGGTCAACATAGATACAGCTAAAATTCTAGAGTCCAACAGAGAATGCGAGAACACGATGTTATTATTGTCGGAGGCGGTTTAGCCGGGTGTCGGGCAGCATTAGAAATTAAACGAACTGACCCTAACCTTAATGTCGCCTTAGTTGCCAAAACCCATCCCATTCGTTCCCACTCCGTTGCAGCACAAGGGGGGATGGCGGCGACGCTGAAAAATGTGGATGCTGAGGATAGCTGGGAAGCCCATGCTTTTGATACAGTAAAAGGTTCTGACTATTTAGCCGATCAAGATGCGGTAGAAATCCTCACCCGTGAAGCGCCAGATGTCGTCATTGACTTGGAACACATGGGCGTGTTATTTTCCCGCTTACCTGATGGTCGAATTGCTCAACGCGCCTTTGGTGGACATTCCCACCGCCGCACCTGTTACGCCGCTGATAAGACAGGTCATGCTATTTTACACGAACTCGTGAACAATTTACGAAATTACGGCGTGCTGGTGTATGAAGAATGGTATGTGATGCAACTCATTTTGGAAGATGGTCAAGCCAAAGGGGTTGTGATGTTCAATATTTTGAATAACCAGCTACTCGTCGTTCGGGCAAAAGCGATTATGTTTGCCACTGGGGGTTATGGACGAGTTTATAATACCACGTCGAATGATTTTGCCTCAACTGGGGATGGTTTAGCCATGTCTGCGTTGGCGGGTGTACCGTTGGAAGATATGGAATTTGTGCAATTTCATCCGACGGGATTGTATCCGGTGGGGGTATTAATTTCGGAAGCGGTACGGGGTGAAGGCGCTTATCTGATTAATTCAGAGGGCGATCGCTTTATGGCAAATTACGCTCCTAGTAAGATGGAACTTGCACCCCGCGATATTACCTCCAGAGCGATTACTCGTGAAATTCGAGCTGGACGGGGTATTCATCCTGATGGTAGCGCAGGTGGCCCGTTTGTCTATTTGGATTTGCGCCACATGGGCAAGGAAAAAATCATGAGTCGAGTGCCTTTTTGTTGGGAAGAAGCGCATCGATTACTAGGAATTGATGCCGTTCATGAACCTATGCCTGTTCGTCCTACTGTTCATTATTCTATGGGTGGAATCCCGGTTAATACGGATGGACAAGTCCGAAGTGGTGCCGATGGATTAATTGGAAACTTGTTTGCGGCTGGAGAATCGGCTTGTGTGTCTGTTCATGGTGCAAATCGATTGGGGAGTAATTCCCTATTAGAATGTGTGGTTTATGGTAAAAGAACAGGTGCGGCGATCGCCCAGTATGTCCAAAATCAAAAATTACCGGATATTGAGGAAGAATCCTATCTCCGTAATGCCCAAACCCAAATTCAAAGCTTATTCAATCAGTCGGGTAACTTGCGAATTGGACAGCTACGTCAAGCGTTTCAAGATTGCATGACCCAACACTGTGGTGTCTTCCGTACAGCGGAGTCAATGGAGAATGGTTTAAAGGAATTGCAAGACTTAAAACAGCAGTATCAACAGATTTATTTAGATGATAAAGGCTCCTGCTGGAATACTGAATTGGTTGAAGCGTTGGAACTCCGAAATTTAATGGTTGTTGGTGAAATTATCCTACTTTCGGCGTTAAATCGTAAAGAAAGTCGAGGCGCTCATTGTCGAGAAGATTATCCACAGCGAGATGATACCAATTTCTTGAAACATACTCTCGCTTACTACTCTTCTGCTGGTATCGATTTGCAGTATAAACCTGTAACGATCACTTTGTTTGAGCCACAAGAGCGGAAGTATTAAGGGGTGTTGGTTGTTGGTTGTTGGTTGTTGGTTGTTGGTTGTTGGTTGTTGGTTGTTGGTTGTTGGTTGTTGGTTGTTGGGTAAGACTTTAGAAGTTCAGGAGGAATTGATATCAAATCCGCTAGCATCGGAATTATCCATCTTTTCTTTCTTCCTCTTAATGAGGGGAAGTCGGGAGACTTTATATGTGGCCACAGTTTCCCATTATAAAAATAATAACACAAAAATTGAGTAATTGAGCGATCGCCTGGGGTAGGGAAATCCTCACTGTGATCCATCCTGAAGTTATCCAAATGTAACGTAATATCCCCATGTTCCTTAAGATTGCCAGCCAACCAGAAGCCCTCTCGCTAAATTTTCTATAATATTTGTAATATTTCTTAAATCTCGGTGTGAACAAATGAACCATCCGAATTTAGCGCAAATCTCGACTCAGCTTGAAAGCCCCAACTCGCGCGATCGCATGTTGGCATTGGCTTCACTGCGCCATGTATCAGCGGAGGAAGCAGTCCCCCTGATTAAAAAAGTCTTAGATGACCCCAGCTTGCAAGTGCGCTCAATGGCGGTATTTGCTCTAGGGATTAAGCAAACCCCAGAATGTTACCCAATTTTGGTAAGATTACTGGAAACTGACCCGGATTATGGCATTCGTGCGGATGCGGCTGGGGCGTTAGGATATCTAGAAGATGCCAGGGCTTTTGAAACCTTAGTTCGCACCTTCTACGAAGATACTCAATGGTTAGTCCGTTTTAGTGCGGCTGTGGCGTTGGGTAATATCAAAGATCCTCGCGCCCGTGAGGTTCTAACTCAAGCCCTCAATAGTGATGAAGCCGTGTTGCAACAAGCCGCTATCTCCGCCTTGGGTGAAATTAAAGCCGTAGAATCCGTTGATGATATTTTACGCTTTGCCCAATCTCCCGATTGGTTAGTTCGCCAACGTTTAGCCGAAGCCCTCGGATACTTACCCACTGATAAAAGTATTTCTGCCTTAAAATATTTGGAAAAAGATAACAATTCCCAAGTTGCTGAAGCAGCATCAATCTCGCTGCAACGCTTGCAAGAGTCCTCAAACCCGGTGTAGAACGATAAAATCAAAACAATTTGTTCACGCTAAATCCTCATTTCATGGATATTAAAGAGTTTTTTGAGCAGAGTGCGGGTCGATGGTTTTCCCAACGCAGCAGTCACCATTTGCCGTTCAAGCAACCTGAGAATGGCAAGTCTAATGTTACGATTGAACTGCTCGTTGCTGATGCTCCAGAGGTATTAAAACTTTGCCAACAGTACAAGATCGATCCAAGTTTAGCGGTTTGTGGGGCAAAAATTACCTGGGATGGCACACTCGATTCGGATCAACAAAAGCAGCAGGGTTCAACAGTACTTGTCCCGATTGCCGACTCCGATCAGCTTAATGAAGGTCGGTTATTGCGGGAAATAAAATATGCTGAGAAAGCGCCTGTTATTGGTCGCTACAGCTTAGGGAATGATGGGGTTCTTACCCTAATTTCAGAGGATGAAACCCTGTATTCTGAAGAACGATTGTGGTTTGCCAGTCCCAACTTACGAATGCGAACTAGTATTTTTAAACATTTGGGTGGTTTTAGTATGGCATCTTTATCCTCAGAAATTCGCATGGGTGTGACTGCACCTGCTAAAAAATCAGAAGATGAGGCAAAGGTTTAATATCATGTCCGGCTAATCACTCCTAATAAAATTCTCCCTCTCTCCCTCTCTCCCTCTCTCCCCCTCAATCTTTCTTAGGGTTATTCAACCGGACATGATATAAATCAGGTATTCGGTGCTAGGTATTAACACGTTTACCTAACACCTAAGCTGCTATAGCTAGTCTATTTGATTTGTGAACAAGGAAAGACTTGGGAGACAAGGAAGACAAGGAAGACAAAGAAGACAAGGAAGACAAGGAAGA
>DNGI01000104.1:4019-6528 GCA_003486645.1 Cyanobacteria bacterium UBA11370
CAAATCATTTAGACTGGCTATAACTGACTCAAGTGTTTCAAAATACTCAAAACGCTATATAATTCATTTGTTTTTTCTAGTTAATACGTCCTTACTATTTACTGCTGTGAGCGTTATCGCTAGGCGATATGGACGTAATTTACCACTGTACTAACCGCTCAATCAATTAAGGCTAAAATAAATACAAAATCTCTTCACCCCAACCTCACCACCATGTCCACAGTCCAAGAAATAACACTTCCCCAAAACATCCAAGAAGATGTTATTTTTCCTCCTAGTGACATCTATAGTGACGAACCGCCTGTGGAAACTGAACTGCATCTGCGACAAATCATCCTCTTGTTCAAATGCTTAGAATGGCTGTGGCGAGAGAGAAATGACTTCTACGTAGCGGGGAATCTCACGATCTACTATAGTCCTCGGCAACGGAAATCGGAATTCTTCCGAGGGCCAGACTTTTTTGTGGTGTTAGGAACTGAACGGAAAACTCGGAAAAGTTGGGTAGTGTGGGAGGAAGATGGTAAATATCCCAATGTCATTATTGAAATCCTCTCACCCAAAACAGCCGATACAGATAAAGATTTTAAGAAAAAGCTCTATCAAGATACATTTCGCACGCCTGATTATTTTTGGTTTGATCCTTATACGTTAGAATTTGCGGGGTTTCATTTAGTTGATGGCAAGTATCAACGATTGATACCAAATTCTCAAGGGCATTTGTGGAGTCAGCAATTAGGTTTGTTTGTGGGAATTCATCAGGAACAGTTGCGGTTTTTCACCAGTGCAGGAGAGTTGGTTCCTACTCCGGAAGAGGTGGCACAAAGGGAAACAGAACGTGCGGATCGCTTGGCGGCGAAATTGCGAGAATTAAATATTGAAGTTGAGTAGTGGATGAGGACTAATCTTCATTAAGTAAGCGTTGAATCTCTTCTTCTGTGAAGGGATTTTCACCCGCTTTGAGGGCATCAATCCAGCGTTGCCGTTGTGCTTTGGCTTCCTCATCTCCACTCCATACAATGTAGGCTTGAAAGTCTTCTATCGCGCCTTGAGTATTGCCTGTTAAGGCTCTCGCTAAACCACGGCTATCTCGAATATTGCCATTGTCAGGTGCAAGTTCTACGGCTTTTTCACAGGCAAACATGACATCTTTCGCAGAACTATGTAAGCTACCAAACCAGCAAATAATTCCCCAAGAATAGCGATCAATTTCAATCGTTGGATCGAGTTTTTGGGCTTCTACGTAAGCGGCTATGGCTTCTTGGACTTTACCCTCTTGGACAAGGTTTTGTGCCTGTTTAACTAAAGCGGAAGCAGCAATCTGTTGTGCTTTTGTTTCTGGATTAAAGTCTAAGCTAGGGTCGAGTAGCAAGGCTCTTTGGAACATATCCGTTGCTTCCTTAATATTTTGTTCTCTTGCTAGTTGTTCACTCTGCTCAACTAAAGCGGAAGCAGCTATCTGGCGGGCTTGTGTTTCTGGATTAAACTTTAAACTGGGGTCGAGTAGCAAAGCTCTTTGGAACCTAGCCGTTGCTTCCTGTATATTACTCTCTTGTGCTAACTTCTCTCCTTCTTCAACTAACTTTGCAGCCTCTGCTAATTGCTGTGCTTTAAGCTGGGCATTGAAGCTTAACTAAGGATTCCATTGGAAGGCTTTTTGGAAAGTAGCCACTGCCTCATCAACATTACCGTTTCTGGCTTGTTGCTCACCTTCCCGAACTAGAGATAATGCGGCTATCTTCTTGATATTCGGTCGATTTTGACAGACTTCTAATTTTTCCAAATCTCTAGGATTAAAGATTAGGTAATCGTTCAACCAGTCACAACCACGGGACAAGAGTTGCTCTAAGTTTTTGCCAACCCACCACACCCTGGCAGTTTTGTCCAAGGAGGCAGTAACGATACGCTCTCCATCTGGGCTAAAACTGGCGCTATAGACCCAACCCTGATGCCCTTTAAGTTCGGTAACGAGGTTGCCCTTTAAGTCCCACGCCCTGGCAGTATTGTCCGAGGAGGCAGTAACGATACGCTCTCCATCTGGGCTAAAACTGGCGCTGGTGACAACACCCTGATGCCCTTTGAGTTGATTCCGCTCTCGGATGTTGTGCAAAATAGTCTGTAACGCCACTAATGGACTCGTCGTGGGATAGTCTTTGAGGGGGCGGTTCTTCACCCGTTTTTGCAAGTCTTGCCCAGCACTCATCGCTGCTACTAATGGCTCTATTTGTTGAAACCCAAATATTTTGAGCGCATTGGTTCCTTCTCGCTCTAGTCTTGTCCCTTCCTGGGCTTCTTCTTGTGCAGCTTTGGCTATTTCCTCAGCTTCTTTGGCTTGCTGGAGGGCAATCTGAGCTTGTTTCTGTGCGGTTTCTGCTTTCTGGAGGGCAATCTGGGATTGTTGCTGTTCTCGTCTGGCTTGTTCTGCATTCTTCCTCGCTGTTGCAGCTTCTTTCGATGCGATTTCAAATTGCTGCTGCGCCTGGGCTACTTTTCAGTAGACCGAAAACTTTTG
>DNGI01000105.1:0-517 GCA_003486645.1 Cyanobacteria bacterium UBA11370
GCTTTGTTTGTGTAGCCGCGATTTCTAATCGCCTGGTATTTTTGCTCCTGATTAAATTGATAGTAGCGAGGGATCAGACTGAAATATTATGCTCCGGATCTCGGTCGTTGCGCTTCTGAGATAGGAGTTTCGTGTTCTGAGGTTGGAGTTTCGTGTTCTGAAGTTGGAGTTTTGAGTTCTGAAGTTGGAGTTTTGAGTTCTGAAGTTGGAGTTTCGTGTTCTGAAGTTGGAGTTTCGTGTTCTGAAGTTGGAGTTTCGTGTTCTGAGATTCGAGTTTCGTGTTCTGATATGATGTCCGGCTAATCACCCGTAATAAAATTTCTCCCCCTCTCCCCTTCTCCCCCTCAATCTTTTTTAGGGTTATTCAACCGGACATGATATGAGGTTGGAGTTTGGAGTTCTGAGATACGACTGGACAAGAGTTTAAGTCCATTTCAACTCAGATCTTGCACCAGTCGCAACAACCCGCCAGTGGTTAAAACCACTGTCTCATAGCTAAAGTCGTCTAAAGACGACT
>DNGI01000105.1:708-8889 GCA_003486645.1 Cyanobacteria bacterium UBA11370
GTGGTTAAAACCACTGTCTCATAGCTAAAGTCGTCTAAAGACGACTGGACAAGAGTTTTATACCAAATCTCTCAAACCCGGCAACATAGAGAGCCTCCATGATATTTGATGTTCTCATACATCCTGCTTATTTCCATTGTCTGATCTGTTTCCCACTTTTAGAGAATTGGTATTAGTCCATTTCAATGGACTTAAGCTATTAGCCCGGAGTTTTAACTCAACGGCGGGTTTTCGGGTTTACTGACTAATTCCATCACAGACGGTGCGATCGCTCTCTGGGGCATTGTACTTGAGATAACCTCTGACGCGATCACAACCAAGCCTCATTAAATCATTGAAGTCATTGGGATATACCATCCAGAGTTTGATGGTCTTGTCACTACTACCAGAAGCGATCGTCTTGCCATCGGGGCTGAAACTTACGCTACTGACCCGATCGCTATGCCCGGTGAGGGTGGTGATGGCTTTGCCTGTCGCTACATCCCAGAGTTTGATGGTGGTGTCACCACTAGCAGAAGCTATCGTCTTGCCATCGGGGCTGAAACTTACGCTAGTGACCAAACTGCTATGCCCAGTGAGGGTGGTGATTTCTTGGCCCGTCGCCACATCCCAGAGTTTGATGGTCTTGTCATAACTACCAGAAGCGATCATCTTGCCATCGGGGCTGAAACTTACGCTAGTGACCGGACTGCTATGCCCAGTTATAGTGGTGATTTCTTGGCCTGTCGCCACATCCCAGAGTTTGATGGTCTGGTCACCACTCGCAGAAGCGATTCTCTTGCCATCGGGGCTGAAACTCACGCTAGTGACCGACTCCTCATGCCCAGTTATAGTGGTGATTTCTTGGCCTGTCGCCACATCCCAGAGTTTGATGGTCTGGTCACCACTAGCCGAAGCCAAGGTCTTGCCATCGGGGCTGAAACTTACGCTATTGACCGACTCCTCATGCCCCTTGAGGGTGGTGATTTCTTGGCCTGTCGCCACATCCCAGAGTTTGATGGTCTTGTCACCACTAGCAGAAGCAATCCTCTTGCCATCGGTGCTGAAACTTACGCTATTGACCCAATCGCTATGTCCCTTGAGGTTGGTGAGTTCTTTGCCCGTCGCCACATCCCAGAGTTTGATGGTCTTGTCACCACTAGCAGAAGCGATCATCTTGCCATCGGGGCTGAAACTCACGCTACCGACCCAATCCTCATGCCCAGTGAGGGTGGTGATTTCTTGGCCTGTCGTCACATCCCAGAGTTTGATGGTGTCGTCCGTACTAGCAGAAGCGATCGTCTTGCCATCGGGGCTGAAACTCACGCTATTGACCCAATCCTCATGCCCCTTGAGGGTGGTGATTTCTTGGCCTGTCGCCACATCCCAGAGTTTGATGGTCTTGTCCCAACTAGCAGAAGCAATCGTCTTGCCATCCGGGCTGAAACTCACACTCTTGACCCAATGGCTATGCCCCTTGAGGGTGGTGATTTCTTGGCCTGTCGCCACATCCCAGAGTTTGATGGTGTTGTCACCACTAGCCCAAGCAATCCTCTTGCCATCGGGGCTGAAACTTACGCTATTGACCGACTCCTCATGCCCCTTGAGGGTGGTAATTTCTTTGCCTGTCGCCACATCCCAGAGTTTGATGGTGTTGTCACCACTAGCAGAAGCAATCCTCTTGCCATCGGGGCTGAAACTTACGCTATTGACCCAATGGCTATGCCCCTTGAGGGTGGTGATTTCTTTGCCTGTCGCCACATCCCAGAGTTTGATGGTCTGGTCATAACTACCAGAAGCCAAGGTCTTGTCATCGGGGCTGAAACTTACGCTAGTGACCAACTCCTCATGCCCGGTGAGGGCGGTGATTTGTTTGCCCGTCGCCACATCCCAGAGTTTGATGGTCTTGTCACCACTAGCAAAAGCTAAAGTCTTACCATCGGGGCTGAAACTCACGCTACTGACCGAATTAGTATGCCCCTTGAGGGTGGTGATTTGTTTGCCCGTCGCCACATCCCAAAGTTTGATGGTCTTGTCACCACTAGCAGAAGCTAAAGTCTTACCATCGGGGCTGAAACTCACGCTATAGACCGCACTCTTATGCCCTTCCAAACGATTACGCTCTTGCACGTTGTAAATTGCCTGCTGTAGCGCGTAATTAGTCTGCTGCCGCGCCTCAATAGCCGTCTGACTTTGAACGGCATCGTGTTCCAACTTGGCATCTTTGAGCTTTTTCCCTGCCTGTAGAGCAGTAATCATGGAGTCAAGCTGCCGATTGGCAAGAAAGAAAGCATTAGAGGTGTGAGCTAGGGCAATGATACTCTGTTGTGCTGCTTCTCTAGCATTCTTTTGAGCTTCTCTAGCCTGAGAAAAGGCAAAGAGAGTCGATCCACTCAGCACTACCACAGAAATACCCAAAACGAGCCGTGTTCTTCTCTCCTGCTTCACCCTAGCGGCGGATTCCTGAGCGATTTTTTGTGCTGCTTCTAGTTCGCGCTGTTGCCGTTCCTCGTCTTGTCGCCGCAGATGCTCTCGAAACTCCTGACTCGCCGTAATCAACGCCTGCTGTAACTCGGTCGCTTGGGGTTGTTTGTTTTTTTGCTCTGCTTCCAGTAACCAAGTTTCGGCAATGGCTAATTCACTCCCCCGCAACAGCAAGTCATCACTTTGATCATGCTCATTCCATTCAATTGCCCGCTGTAACCATTTAGTATGACTATGAACATGGTCGCGGTCTGTATCGAGGGTTCTTACCAATTGGCTGAAATTGGCATTAAAATCCCGCTGATTCTGATTAAAATCAATCCACTGCACCTTAGCTAACTCCGGATGCAGGTCAACTGACTTCACTTCTTGATGCAGTACCGTCACAAATCGCTTATTTAAAGAAGCGGCATACTCCACTTCATCCGCACAATAGGGAGAATTCACCGAACGAGGTGAGACAATAAATAAAAAGTTGTCGCAGGCTTTAATCCCTCGATAAATTTCCGCTTGAAAATCCGTCCCAGATGCAATACTTTCCTGGTCAAACCAAGTTGTTTTCCCCTGGATCTGTAACGCCTCATTCAACCGCCTAGCAAAGTCAGAGTCAGAACGGGAATAAGAGATAAATACCTCTAGGGAACTCGCAGGTGGTTGTCGCAGACTTTCATTAATAAATTCTGCCATTAAAGCGGTAGGCAAATGCTGAGAACTTCTCGCCCCTGCTACCTTCAACCATGCCTCAGCACTCCGTAAGTTATACCCTCGTAATAAGATACTGGGGTTATATTGCTGACGCTGCCACTTCAGCGCTTTGGTTAACAGAATTTTATGCTCATTGTAATAAGCCTCATCCTGATGCAGAATTCTCAAGAGTTGACTTTCATCTAAATAGTAGTCTTCTTCTTTTACATTATCCGTCAAGTCAATATATTGCAGCGAGCGTAGCGCCGCTAATTCTTCCTCCAATGGAGTTTCGCGCACCAACACCGGAATAATTCGCTTATTCAACGACAAGGCATAATCCAATTCCTGCTGACAATACTCAGACTTTACTGAATCGGGCGATCGCAAATACACTACATTATCCGCTTGTTCAATCCCTCGGCGAATCGCTTCCTCAAACGCTTCCCCCATTTGAATATCCGATCTATTCGTCCAAACGGTAATACTCTCCCGCCTCAAACTGTTGCAAATCTTCTCCATCGTCTCCCGATCTTCATCGGCGTAGGAGACAAACACCTGACTCATCAAGTTATTGGCATTCTTGATACTTTCAGTAATCAACTCACAATGTAAGTCGGTGGGAATACAAGGCGGTTGCTCCTCTTTAAATCGTCTCTTTAACCAATATTCAGCCTGTTGTTTTTCTTCCCCGATGAGTAGGTAGCGAGTTTGTTTTTGATGCCTCTCCCAATCTAAAGCTTTGATTAAAAACTGGGTATGCTGTTCAACATAATCACTGTGAGACTGGATTAAATTAATTAAGTCCGTTAACGATTTATCAAAATCCTCAATTCCCTCTCGAAAATACACCCAGTTAATCTTGCCAATCGCGGGGTGCATATTCTGAAAACTCGTATGTAACCCTTTATTTTTATAATCTTCCCAATCTTGTACCGTGCGATTTGGGAATCTCTGCTGCCAAGTTTCTTGAGTAATTTGCTCGACGTGTAAGAGCGGAATAATCCGTTTCTTACGCTTAATCGCTAACTCAATTTCTTTGAGGCAATAGGGCGAATTCACCGAATGCGGTGCAATAATAAATAAGAAATTATCAGCTTTCTCGATACCCTCATCAATTTGATTCTGAAAATCTACGCCAAGGGGAATGTCATTTTGGTCAAACCAAACCTTGAAACCTGCTTCAATCAATCCACGATGAAGTTTTGTCGCAAAGGCTTTACTATCTGCACGACCGTAAGAGATAAAGGCATCGCAAAAACTTATCATTGTCCAGTACCCCTACAAAGTAATGGGTTGAGGGTTTCTATCGGAGTTACAATGATGAGCAGATCCGCCTTTTTGAGATGGAACTAATCAGCCTATAACTCCTCTGTTTGGGACTATAGCAAATGGTTTTGTTTCAATGTCCTGATCAAAACTTGAGAAAATACAAAAATTCATGATTGGTTGGCGTAGTGTCGTGTTTTGAGTTTTGAGTTTTGAGTTTTGAGGTACACCAGATCCCCGACTTCTGGGAGAAGTCGGGGATCTTGCTTGGATATACTGTACTTCATCAACCTGAAATAGGCTGTAGGTGAGTTTTTCTAGTAGTCCACCAGTAACTTTTGCAAGAGGTCTACTAATGACTAATAACTAATGACCAATAACTACTTAATCAACTTATTGCTATTCTAGCCTTATTGTAGTACATTTGTACTAAAGTTACTCAAAAATTCTATGAACACACTCCAAGCCGGACTTCAATTCGTTCAGGCAAAGTTTATGCACCGAAAGAATCCTCCAGTTCGGAAAAAGAAACCAACGATACCACCCTATCGGCAACCCGTTGCCATCAAGATACCACCACAACCCATGCACAATCAAGCCAAACCACCGTTATCATTCCCGTTTAAGTCCTCTCTAGAGGCGCTACGACAACGAACGAGGGAGGGTTTAAAACGCATGGAGTATCAAGCCTCGCGCATCAATCAGCTTTCAGGGGAACTCGAAACCGCCGTGTTAGAACTCAAAGCGATCGCCTCCCAGGTTAACCGAGATTGGAGGGCACTTCAGGCGATTGAGCAACCCCCGACTGGTGCGATCGCTCCGAATGTTTGCGAGTATCATATTACCAAAGTCCCTAAAATTCAACAAAAGCCGTCAGGTTCATTCCTACTAACCTCACGACCAATAGATTTATTCAAAGCAGAACGAGAAGCGGCACAACTCGCCCAAACATTGCGACACAGAGCAACCAAAAAACGACTTAAAGGTTAGTTAATTAATAACTCAAGTTGCTAGTGATAAACTTGGGCAGTGCTAAAATTACTAATTGTTCATTAAAAGGGGGAGTAGGGAGTGGGGAGTGGGGAGTAGGGAAGAGAAATTTTCATCCCAAGGTTCGTGTACGAAGTTCATGGGTGTCTCTTGTAAAAATTATTCCCTACCCCACAATTAATCTCCTTATCTTATAGCTCAATGTGAGTTTTAATTGACTTTAGATCTGCATTCTTAGTCCGTTAAAAGTGATATACTAGATTGCAACAGGATGAGGGACATAACGGAGGAAAGAAAGCTACAGCCTATTTCAGGTTTATGAAGTACAGTATATCCAAGCCAGATCCCCGACTTCTTGGAGAAGTCGGGGATCTGGTGTACCTCACTCACCTGAAAAGCGCTGTATAAACCAATCCTATTATACTGTTGAATTCTGAATCCCAACTTAGGAATACTGACTAAAGATTTATCGCAAATGAATGGAAAAAGAACTGTTAAAAAATATTGATAATCTAGGTATCCGATTTGTACGTATCCTCTGGTGCGATAATGCCAATATTATACGGGGTAAGGCAGTTCATCGAGGAAGTTTATTAGAATATTTAAACCATGGCGTTGGTATCTGTGCTGCCCAACAAGCCATTCCAGTAATGTATGATGCTCCAGTTCCCGGTAGTGGTTTGGGACCAGTGGGTGAAGTGCGTTTAATACCGGATTGGAGTACCTTTACACCCTTACCCTATGCTCCTAATCATGCGCGTGTTATGGGAGATATGGTTTTAGGGGGTTCCCCTTGGGGTTTATGTCCTCGGAATTTTCTTAAAATGATGATCACTCAGGCTAAAAATGAGGGATTAGACGTGATTGCCGCCTTTGAAAATGAATTTTACCTATTGCGGCAAACTCCTGATGGAATTGTACCTGCTGATGATACGGTTTTTGCCTCAACGTTATCGATGGATATTCATCAAAATGTTATTGATGAGATGGCTGAAGCTCTCGTTCAACAGGGAATGCTTGTAGAACAGTATTACCCAGAATCCGGGCCAGGTCAACAGGAATTATCTATACTCTATAAAGATGCTTTGGGGGCAGCCGATCAGCAAATTGCCTTTCGAGAAACCGTGCGTGCGATCGCTCGCCAACATGATCTGATTGCGTCATTCTTACCTAAAATTTTTGCCGATAAAGCCGGGAGTGGTTGTCACCTTCACCTCAGCCTTTGGCATGATGGCGAGAACTTGATATCCGATCCAGAAATTGATGGGAATCTTTCAGGAATTGCCCGTCGCTTTATCGCTGGAATTCTTCATCATCTCCCCGCATTAATGGCATTGACAGTACCGAGTACTAATTCCTATCGCCGAATTATTCCTCATGCTTGGAGTGGTGCATTTTGTTGTTGGGGAATAGATAATCGAGAAGCAGCCGTGCGAGTTCCAACTCATCCAGAATCACCCAGTTCCACTCATTTTGAACTCAAAACTGTAGATGCTACGGCTAATCCTTACCTAGCGTTGGGAGCAGTAATTGCGGCTGGATTGGATGGTATCCGTAGCTGTTTAGAATTAGGAGTACCCGTAGCAGTTGATCCGGGATCGTTGAGTGCATCGGAACGTCATGCTAATGGGATTGAACGGTTGCCCTCTAATTTAGGAGAATCGATTGAACAACTCAGTAATGATCCAGTTCTTTTAAATGCCTTGGGTTCAGATTTAGCTCACGTTTATTTAGCCGTTCGTAAGGCAGAATGGGAAGGAATGAAAGGGTTTGAATTGGAGGAGGAAGTTAAACTTTTGTTGGAACGATATTAGTTCATAACTTTGTTCTGAGTCAGTTGTCCTTTGTTTTTGTTATCTACAATTTCCTTAAAGCTTACTTATAAAGAGGCAGTCAATCATGACAATTACGACAATTCAGTATAAAATTACCTGGGAAAAACTCCCCGATGATTTCCCTTTACCCGACGATCCCGTGGACAATATAAACCAGCCTACCTTAGCAGCAGGATTAAGTGATATCTTAGAACAAGCAGGATACCTACAAGAGGACGTATTAACTGCCACAAACTATGGCGTTTGTGCCACCTTAGACGGCAAAATGGTGGTCAAAGCGCCGGATTGGATGTACGTTCGTCATATTTGGGTTTCACGAGACGAAGTTTATCGCAGTTATACACCACAGTTACAAGGCGAAATTCCTACGATTGTGATGGAATTTATTTCAGATACAGAGGGAAGTGAATATTCCATCAAGCCAACGTATCCTCCTGGAAAGTGGTTTTTTTATGAACGGGTGCTGCAAGTTCGGTACTATGCAATTTTTGACCCGCAAACAGGATTATTAGAATTTTATCAGCTCGATGATTCAGGGCGCTATCAGTTACAACAGCCTAATCCAAATGGTCACTATTGGGTTGAGGGGTTGGATTTATTTCTTGGTGTTTGGCAAGGAACTAAAGGCAACCGAACAGGTTATTGGTTACGTTGGTGGGATGAAAGTGGGCAAATGTTATTGTGGGGAGCAGAGTTAGTAGAACAAGAACGCCTACGGGCTGAACAAGAGCAACAACGGGCTGAACAAGAACGTCAACGGGCTGAACAAGAACGCCTACGGGCTGAACAAGAGCAACAACGGGCTGAACAAGAACGCCTACGGGCTGAAGCATTAATAGCACAGTTACGGGCGGCTGGAATTGAACCGGAGGCTTGACAGAACGCCACATAGGGTGAGGGCGCTCCCTCGATGCGCCCCTACCAAAATATCCTAGAAGCT
>DNGI01000106.1:0-9358 GCA_003486645.1 Cyanobacteria bacterium UBA11370
CAAAATCCAAAATCCAAAATCCCACTACCTTCCTCTACCAGAACGTATCCAATCTCGACCCATGCCACCTGTAGAAATTGTAGATATGCGGCGGGAGTTACAGGAAGGAAATCGTTCGATTTTTAGCCGTTCTCTGCAAGATGCTCTCCAACAGCTACAATCGGAGAGACGGCAGGGTATCTTATTTATCCCGCGTCGGGGACATAGTACGTTTGTATCGTGCCGTAGTTGTGGGTATGTGGTGGAATGCCCGTATTGTGATGTTTCCCTTTCCTATCATTACACTCACGAAGGGGCGGCTCAATTGCTCAGGTGTCATTACTGCAATTATGCTAGACCTCATCCCCGCAGTTGCCCGGAATGTGATTCTCCTTACCTGAAATTCTTTGGCAGTGGGACTCAGCGAGTTGCCCAGGAATTGGCGCGGGAGTTTCCGGATTTGCGGTTAATTCGGTTTGATAGCGATACAACTCGGACTAAAGGCGCTCATCGTACATTATTAACCCAATTTGCTAATGGCGAAGCTGACTTGTTGATAGGGACGCAAATGCTAACCAAAGGGTTGGATATTGCTGGCGTGACGCTGGTGGGGGTTGTCGCGGCGGATGGACTGTTACATTTAGGGGATTATAGAGCAGCAGAACGGGCTTTTCAAACGTTAACTCAAGTGGCGGGTCGTGCGGGTCGAGGAGATGATCCAGGTCAGGTGATTATGCAAACTTATTCACCACAACATCCGGTGATTCAAGCGGTTAAGTCTCATGATTATGAGTCGTTTGTGCGGACGGAATTAGAACAACGGGCAATGTTGAATTACCCCCCTTATGGCCATCTTATTTTATTCCGTTTGAGTGGTTTGGAGGAAGTGGATGTTGAGAGGACGGCGGAGGAGTTAGTAGATTGGTTGGCGAATGTAGGGTCAGATTACGAAATTTTGGGGCCAGCGCCTGCAAGTATTATGCGGGTTGCCTGTCGTTATCGGTGGCAGATTTTGTTGAAGTTTCCCCTGGATGTGTCGGTGGAGTTACCTAATGTAGAGGAGTTACGAAGGATTTGTCCACCGGATGTTAGTCTGACTATTGATGTCGATCCGTTGAATATGATGTGATATCAAATCCGGCATGAATATACGTATTGTAGAGACGTTGCAATGCAACGTCTCTACAGGTTTCGGTTTACAGGGAATGAGGTATAGGAAGCGGATTTGATATGATATCGAGTTTGGGAGAGTGGGGAAGCGACGTTCACATCCAACCCCCTCAGCCTTCACAAAACTTGTGCAAAACTGAAAAAATACTTCATATTTTTTACTAAAACTATCCGTTAAGCTGTCAGTAGGACAGGAACTCAAGGAGGTTTCATGAATGCTGTTTTTGAAGCTGGCATAAAGCGCCCCCTATGGCAAACCGTTGCGATGTTTGCGTTGGGTCTTTGGCTTAGTGGCAGTCTGCTTTTAGATTTTGTGATCATGCCTGGTCTATCAACGGCTGGGATGATGAGTCAAGCAGGTTTTGCTAGCGCTGGCTATTCAATTTTCTGGATTTTTAACCGCATCGAGTTACTGTGCGCTGCTTTAGTGTTAGTCAGTCTTTTGGCGCTCCGTGGCACTTCAACGCTTTATCATCATGTAAGACGCTGGTCTATTCTGTTATCCGTTCTTCTGCTGGGAATTGCTCTCATTTATACCTACATTATGACACCGCAGATGAGCGCTTTGGCTCTACAATTGAATCTTTTTGAGCCAGTAACCGAAATGCCAGCGGGGATGGTTGAGATGCACGAGGGGTATTGGTTGCTAGAAACAATTAAGTTTGTTGCAGGTGCTATGGTGCTTGCTTGGTGCTACCAAGATTCTCATCATATTGCCTAACGAGCGATATTGATTAATTATAAAAGAAAGCTCCTCATTGAAATGGGGAGCTTTTTATTAGATCTGTACAGAGATCCCCGACTTCTCCAAGAAGTCGGGGATCTGGCTTGGATATACTGTACTTCATAAACCTGAAATAGGCTGTATAGCCATTCTCAGATGGATGAGGTAGACTTAATTTCCTTCCTCACTCCCCACTCCCTCATGAGTATGAGAACCGCTATATTAACTGATGATATCGGGATGAAATACCCGTAATTAGCGCCGTTCCGGAGACAGGGGGATCAAGCGGGGATCTGGATCACTCGGTAACACAGGGACACGGCGGGGACCCGGAGATGAGTTTCTGCTACCATCATTCGACAATCGGCAACGTTGAACTGAATCCGATGCGAGTTGAACTCCCCTTAATCGACGAATTGCTACTTCTAATTCACTCAGGTTTTCTTGCAAACCACAATACTGAACCTGGATCGTTTGTAACTCTTCTGCCTGAATTTTCTTTGTTGCTTCTAACTGACGCAATTCGGTTTGAGTAGCAACTATATTCTGTTCAAAGGTACGGACTTCGGTTTGCAAAGTAGTGATGCGCTGTTGCAATGTTTGTTGTTCTCTGCGAGACACTTCTAGCCGTTCCTGTGAGGTTTCAATTTCACCGCGTACAGCAACTAATCTCGCTTCTAGACTTTCGCGTTCGGTCTTAAGGGCCTCAATTCTTGCCTGTGCGGTTGTAATTTCTTGTCGAACTGCAACTAAGCGTTGTTCAGATTGACGCACTTGAACTTGAGAGGCTTCGAGGCGTTCTTCAGTGGTTTCAATTTCACCCCGTACAGCTACTAATCTAGCATCCAAACTTTCACGTTCCCGTCTAAATGATTCAAGTTCTACTTGTACCTCTTTAATATCTTCTCGAACGGCAACTAATTGTTGTTGAGATTGACGGATTTCGAGTTGGGAGGCTTCAAGGCGTTCCTGGGAGGTTTCAATTTCACCGCGTACAGCGACTAATCTCGCTTCTAAACTTTCGCGTTCAGTATTGAGGGCTTCAATTCTTGCTTGGGCGGTTGTAACTTCTTGTCGAATAGCAACAAGTCGTTGTTCGGATTGACGCACTTGAACTTGAGAAGCTTCGAGGCGTTCTTCAGTGGTTTCAATTTCACCTCGTAGCGCTACTAATCGAGTATCTAAGCTTTGACGTTCCCGTTTAAAGGATTCAATTTCTGTTTGTACGCTGGTAATTTCTTGTCGCAGTGCGACTAATTGTTGTTGAGATTGGCGAACTTCACCTTGGGATGCTTGTAATTGTGCGGTTACGGTTTGGCTTTCAATCCGAAGTGCAGCTAATCGTTCTTCAGCGGTACGAATATCACCTTGTAGCGCTACTAATCGTTGTTGGGAGGTTCGTATTTCTGTTGTAGATTCTCTCGATGTTTTAAGAATAGACAGTAACGTACTCACTTCAACATCATCAGAATCAAAACTCGCGGATCGTTCAAAAGAAGCGATCGCATCCTGATACCGTCCTAATCGATATAGTGCGAGTCCTCGGTATTTCCAAGCTACAGCATTTCGTGTATCAAATTCAATCGCTTTCTCATAGTTAGTAATCGCTTCTTGATATCGACCGAGTTGATAGAGTGCAGTGGCTCGTTCTGTCCAAATACTAGCACTGTTCGTCTCAACTTCAAGGGCTTGATCGTAGAATGCGATCGCCTCTTGATACTGTTGCAAATCGTAAACCAAAACCTTGGCAATTTTTTTGGGAATTACGGTCTTAACTAATGTTTGTTCATAGTCTGATGTGGTTTGAAATGAAAGTGCCTTCTTCCAGCAATCAACACTTGCCTCGTAACGTTTCAGTTCATGCAACGCATTTCCTTTTTCAAACCAAGCTAACAGATAATTCGGTTTAATTTTTATCGCTTCATCATAGGAGGTAATCGCCGCTTCGTATTGGTTTAAACTCGTTAAAAGACTGCCTTTCCAGTACCAAGCTAAGAACGAGTCTGGCTTGAGTTTAACGATTTGATCGAGAATTGCGATCGCCTCCCGATGCTTACCAATTCCTCGCAACTCACTGACTTGTTCCCAAAGCGTACCCAGAACTACACCTTGTGCAGTCAGTTGTTCGCTAGCTGGCGAATCGGGGTTAAAATGGGATGGGTTAACCAGGGTTTGAGTATTAGCGCTTGCTATGCCAGTTGTCATCAAAGTAGCCAAGGCTACTCCCACCTGTAACGGGATCTTTTTCATCTTCACTCCTCACACATTATCGGAAATCAAGTCTAGCTAATTAGAGTGCATCCTAATTCTGCCAAAATATGGCTACTGCAAGCATCTTGCTTGTTGATAGATATACGTGAGCAAGATAGTTGCATTTCACGCACTCTAGGCATTAAGCAAAGCTATAATGTAGGTTTACACACTACAGATTTAGAGTCAATTGGATGCTTTCCCCTAATTGTTTGTAGCACAACTTTAAGTGTAATTTATCAGATTTTTGAGAAAATACACAACTAATCACCGCAAAGGCATTAACGCCGAAAGAAGCGACCAATTAAACGACAGAACAACAGAATTAAAAATGGCGCACTGAACCCGATACTCCAAACAAAGACGGGTGAAGTGAAAAATGAGATATCCGAGATATCCTTGTAGGAGGTAGGCGGAGGATTTTGAACGGAGATAGCGGTTGCCGTTATACCACTAATAGCGAGTCCAATCCCTGCGATCGCAATTGTATCATCAAGGGCGCGATCGCTTTTGGTACGCTCAATATCAATAATCCCTTGAATCGTATTATTCAGGTTTTCCAGTAGGGTTAATCCAGGTTGGAAGTTCTTACAGTCTGATTCGACTTGGCGCTGGTATTTTTGAGCATAGATTTCACTACTGAATACTTCCAGAAGCTGTAAATCACTTCCGCTATATTTATTAATCATAGCAGTTGTACGGTCTTGATAATTAGCTAAATTCACTTCAATAGTCCGGCTTTGATTTTCCAGACCGTGTAAAGCTAGGGCATAATCGGATAAATTGATAAGATGGTCATTGAGAGTTTTCTGGAGTTGATTTAAGTTCAGGCGGTTAGGTTTTCCTGGTTGGGTTAACTCGCGGATGCGATGAATAGCAGGTTGAATTTCGATATATTCGTTTTTGAGTAGGGATTTTTGATAACGGCTTTGATAGTATGACCAAACGATTTTATGGCGATAGTGGAATAAGCGGAGAAAGTCATAATAAAGGGTTTGGACTTGCTTTCTCATTTCATCTGGGGTTTGGTTATGAGGAAATAGCCAGATGAGGATGTGATAGCTTTCGGCGCGGAATTTATCCCAAAATTCTTTTCCGGTTAAGCCTAAGTTTTCTGGTTGATACCATAATTCAAATAAAGTTGCGCCGCCTAAGCTACCTTTACCAATAAAATCTCGTTGCCAATCGTAGTTATTAAGGATTTGGGTATAACAAGTTTGGGCAATTTTATCGATTTCGGTGTCGGATTTGGGATCAGTTAGTTTGCCCCAGAGTAACCAGGTTTGCCCAATTGTACCCGATTGCTGGCTAATCTTTTGTAGGATTTCTTGTTTGAGGGTGAGGAAGGGTTGATGGTTAATCTCTTGGGGGTGATCATTAAATTTATTATTGGGATCGAGTTTACCGGAATAGTTGACCTGAAGGGCGTAAGTGTCGTTAAGTTGGAGGGGATAATACCAACCATCCAGGGGGGGAGAGAAGGGTTGAATGCGGATGTCGAGTAATTCGATAATGTCAGCGTTACTATTTTTATGCTTTTGGATTTGGGCGTATTTTTCTTGAAAGGTATTTTCGTCTAAATTGGCGTATATCTTTTTACAGAAATGGTAGCAATTGTCGTTAATTTGTTCTTCATCTTGCCCTAAGCCGTCCTTTAGGTCATAGAGAAATAAGTCAATGCTAGGATAAATAATCGTATCAGACATTTTATTTAGTGCCAGGAATGAATTGCCAAATGCGTTGTAGGAGATTGGGTTTAACTTTTGCTTTGGCAACGGAATTAGGCGCACTAAAGGTATCAATTGCGTCGTTTATAAGTTCCCTAGTTGGTTCTTTGTCGAGAGGGAGTGGGGGTAAGCCTTTATTACGTTGCCCTCCATTTTTCTCAATAATTTCCCATTCTCGGTGGTAAAGATCATCCAGGAGTTTATAGCCTTTAGCAATACTATCAAGCTTACCAATATCTGTAGGATTGGCTTTTAGGGTTTCAACAAGTTCATGAAGTTTGGTTTGGATCTCTCCGGGTAAGGGTTGATCCAACTTGGTTAGTGCATTTAGGAATGCGGTTAGAATCAAGGTATGGGTAGGTTTCATCTGGTTTGGGTAAATACGCTGTTGAGTGAAAAATCTCTTCTTGTCGTGAAACCCAACAGTAAGTAAATTTCATTGAGTTTTGCCTTGCTTAAACCAACCTACACCTGATCCACTTCTCTAGGTGCAATAGTTTCTAGCAAGATTTGTTTGTTAATCCGATTAATTCCCAATTCGGGTTCAATCATACTATTACTCAAAGATTGACGCACCTGCTTCAAAGCTTTAAGCTGTGCTGAATGCTCGTCCTGTTTGCACCACTGTATAATCATATTCGATAAATCTTCAATCTGATCCAGTAAAGGTGTAATTAACTCAACTAAGTCAGCTAAATCCTGATTAGAAAATAGCAAGCGCTGATTAGTTAATAACTCAATAAAAGCGGTAAGATTCTGTTGATGAAACAACTGTGCTGCTGATTCGACGACTTCTAGGGGTAAATCTAAGGCTTCTGCGATCGCCTGTTTCTCTAAACCCAACTCTAGCAGTCGGGGGATAACTTCTAATTTACCTTCCTGCTTCCCTTCTTGCTTACCTTCCTGCTTACCTTCTTCCTTTGCTTCCTGATAAACTTTGGTTTGTTTAAGTTCAGATAAACTAAACATAGCTTCAATCTCCTGACGGCTCTTTTTTTGTAGTTTGTAAACGATGATTGTCTCAATTAAATTGATTAAATCATGTCTGATCTGTTCATCTTTTAGCTGTTGCCTAGCTTGTTCGATTAAACGTTTGGCTAGTTGAGGTGCTGTTTCTTCTGACTCTATCACTAGCTTAACAACTCCTACTCCCAGAGAAGTTTCTGAGGCTTCCCCTAACTCATCTAAATAAATACGTCTGACGCGGTTGAGGTTGAGGAGTTCGCCAAACTGAAACGTCTGCTGTCTTTCTATCGTCCGACTGGGATAGATGACTACGACTTGCCAGGGATAGGGGGGTTTGTATTGGCGCAAAAATAGAAAGAGTTCGGCAAATAAGCGATAGTATAAATTTTCATCGGGTTGAAACTGCACTTCTACGATATAGAAGGGTTTTTCTGAGTCATTACTGGTAGGTAAGAATAAACCATCGAGGCGAAAGGAGAGTTGTTTGATTTCTCTGGATGTGAATTCATAGGCATTGGCTTCTGTTGGGGGACGTTCAATGAGTTCAAAGAAGATTGTCGGGAATGTCCGAAATAGATTATAAAAGATGCTGTCAGTTTTCAAGGCTATTCTTACCTGTAATTATGAATGCTGCCCAATAATAGGGATGGTCAAAGGGCGTTTCTTGCTTCTGAGATGGTTCGATTTGTCTAATTTTCCATAATTCATGATCTACGCGGACATAGAGGGAAGATTCTGGTTCTAAAAATTTATTCAAGATAGTTTGATAGGGCTGTTCCAGTTTCTCATAAGTCACCTGTCGTAACCATCTTTGGGCTTTATGTAAGGCAATAGCAGGAGGTTTTCCCTTCTTGAGTTGCCAGTAAAAATAAACCATCAGTAATAAGCTACTCATAGAGTCAGGGATTGTCCATAGGGTACTGACAACATGGCTAACTCGTTGATAAATAAAGGCGCTGACTAAACCGACATAATCTTTTTCAATCGTTTGATTGCCAGTCAGGGCAGTTTCGCAGCCAGCGAGGGTGACGAGGTAATAATTATTGAGGGGGATGGCACAAATATCATTTAGAGTGAGTTTGTCTTCGTTGTTAAGGAAGAGGGCTGATTGTTGGGGATGGTCGAAATTATAATTGGCGTGTCCGGTAAAGTGCAGGATATTGTAATTATCAGTAAGGGCATTTGTCACGGCGGTTTGGGTGGCGTTTTTTCCACTAATTCGGGTGCAGTGATTAAAGATTTTGCTAATAACAGTGGATTCGATTTCGGCGTAGGGGAGTTCGTCAAAGTCTTGGCTATTGGGATGTTCGATACTGAGTAACTTTGCCTCAGCGACAACATCCGCTGCTAACTGATGAATCCCAATTTGGGCGCTAGGTAAGTAAGTAATAGTGAAAGATTTAGGAAATAAGGCATGAAGGGGTAAGCGATGGAGATCTCGGTGAGGAATCAGGATCAGATTTCGGATGGATCGAGTGTGGGAGAGAATATCTTGAATATTGAGAATATGACTAAGTTGTTGGAGATGTTCGCGTAAGTTATCCCGCCAAGGGGAGACAGATGAACGCTTTTCTTTACTGGCGCGATAGTCCTGATACTGTTGATTCCAAGTCTTAATCCAAGCTTCTAATTGAGGGTGCTGTGGTGTGGGAATGATGATCGGTTCTGCTGCACCGTGTTTAATTATAAATGTGGTTAGGGCATGGGGGCTGAGATGCCAATAAATAATCGCGGTGGTGGGATTGGTGAGGCGTTGAATGTCTGGGTAAGTGGGGCTGAGAATGTGTTGGTTTTGCGCGTCGAGTATCCAGGTGAGGTAGAAGTTTTTATTCGATTCGGCAGCGCCTAAGGCGGGGATGATTTCATTATCTTCGACTAAAACATCGACTCCCATCTGGTAGAGGGAGATAAATTTAGTGGCGAGTTGGCGTTTTAGGAAGGTGGATTTTTGGCTATTAAAGAGTTGCTGCAATACCTCTAATCCCTGTCGCCGCCATTGCTTGGCTTCGGTGTCTTTGTTTAAGCCAAATAAGACGCGGATTAAGTCTTGTACAACTTCTAAATGCGATTCGGGATAGGTGTCTGGAGTGAGGGTGATCAGGGCTTGGTGATATTCGGTTTCGGCTTTGTGCCAGTAGTGGCGGTAATTGGGCTGGTATTTTCCTTGAACATAGTGGGCATAGCCAGTATGGTGATGTAACAGTCCCCAGCCTTCCGGGTGAGTGTCTTGGAGGCAATATTTTAAGCCTTCTTGGTAACATAATAATTGCCCTTCATAGCCCCGTTGATTCAGAGTAGGATTAGGCAGGATAGGGGTTAAGTTAGGGAATTGGTGCTGCAACATGATGGCAGCTTGGGGGTTATAGTTCAGGGAATTTCCGGTGGCGACACCTCGGTTTAGCCAAGCTTGGTGCAAGTCGGGTTTGAAGTGCAGGGCTTGGTCAAATGATGCGACTGCTTCTTCTAATTTCCCTAATTCATACAGAGCTAAACCCCGGTTGTACCAAGCTTCATGGTAATCAGGTTGGAAGTGCAGGGCTTG
>DNGI01000106.1:9694-14772 GCA_003486645.1 Cyanobacteria bacterium UBA11370
GTTGGAAGTGCAGGGCTTGGTCAAATGATGCGACTGCTTCTTCTAATTTCCCTAATTCATACAGGGCTAAACCCCGGTTGTACCAAGCTTCGTGGATGTCAGGTTTGAGGTGCAGGGCTTGGTTACAAGATGCGAGTGCTTCTTCTAATTTCTCTAACTTATACAGTGCATTACCCCGGTTGAGCCAAGCTCCGTGGAAGTCAGGTTGGAAGTGCAGGGCTTGGTCATAGGATGCAATTGCTTCTTCTAATTTCCCTAAATTAGACAGTGCATTACCCCGGTTACTCCAAGCTTTGTGGTCGTCAGGTTTGAAGTGCAGGGCTTGGTCATAGAATGCAATTGCTTCTTCTAATTTCCCTAATTCATATAGTGCATTACCCCGACTGTACCAAGCTGGGTGGTAGTCAGGTTTGAAGCGCAGGGCTTGGTCATAGGATGCAATTGCTTCTTCTAATTTCCCTAAATCAGACAGTGTTACACCCCGGTTGTACCAAGCTTCGTGGAAGTCAGGTTTGAAGTGTAGGGCTTGGTCATAAGATGCAATTGCTTCTTCTAATTTCCCTAACTTAGACAGTGCATTACCCCGGTTGTACCAAGCTTGGTGGTAGTCGGGTTTGAAGTGCAGGGCTTGGTCATAGGATGCGAGTGCTTCTTCTAATTTCCCTAAATCAGACAGTGCTACACCCCGGTTGTGCCAAGCTAGGTGGTCGTTGGGTTTGATGGAAATGATTTGATCAAAACAGGCGATCGCTTCTTCTAATCTTCCTAACTTAAAGTATTCCTCTCCCTGCTTAAACCATTGATTAGCTAAATATGTATTGATATCGTGTTTTTCTGGTAGCATACTTCCCCCCTGACTCACTCCCGCCAGAGAATAAATTCTCTGTCTAATAGCTTAAGTCCATTAAAATGGACTAAAATTTTTACCCAGTCGTCTTTAGACGACTTTAGCTATTAGACAGTGGTTTTAACCACTGGCGGGTTGTTGCAACTCGTGCCAGATCTCACTTCAAACTAACCGTTCAATAATTCCCCCACCTAACAGAATTTCACCATCATATAAAACCGCCGCTTGTCCCGGAGTAATACCAAACTGCGGTTCATCAAAAATTAACTTCATCCGTTCCCCTTCTAAAGGAATTACCGTCACAGGTACAGAAGGTGAACGATAGCGAACTTGTACAGAAGCTTGAATAGGATTATTCGGTGCAGGAATTGAAACCCAGTTAACTCGCGCAACGGTACATTCGGATTGAGTTACACTATTGCGATCGCCCACAATTACACGATTTTTCACTGCATCCAATCCCACAACATACAACGGTTGTGCTGCCGCAATTCCTAATCCTTTGCGTTGCCCAATCGTGTAATGATGAATGCCGTTATGTTGACCTAATACTTTACCCTCCGTATCGACAATATCGCCTGTCGTTTGAGAAATGTATTTATCCAAAAATTTCTGCATCGAACCGTGAGACTCGATCAGACACAAATCTTGACTTTCTGGTTTATCTGCCGTTTTAAGATTGTATTGAGTAGCCAGATTTCGCGTTTCGGTTTTCTTGAGTTCTCCCAAGGGAAACATTGAAGCAGCGAGTAAGTCTTGAGTTAAGTCATATAAGAAATAAGACTGGTCTTTACTCAAGTCTACGGCTCTGCATAATTGATAGCGATCGCTTGCCCCATCATAACGAATTCGAGCATAATGACCTGTCGCAATTTTATCAATTCCCAACTGTTCGCGGGAATAGGTCAGCATTGGCCCAAATTTCACCATTTTGTTGCATTGAGAACAAGGCAATGGTGTAATTCCAGCTTCATAACCCGAAACCAGATAATTGATAATATTTGCCTGAAAAACATCCCGACTATCAACAATATGATGAGGAATACCCAATTGTTCACAAATAAACGCCGCATCGACCATCCCCTCAGAGCAACATTGACCCTTCCCTTTCATTAACCAAAGGGTCAAACCAACGACTTCATAGCCTTGATGATGGAGGGTGGCGGCGGCGACGGAACTGTCAACCCCACCGGAGAGGCCTACGACGACTCTATTCATGGAATCACAGGTAGCATACTTGAACAACAATTATTGTTCTAGGGTAACATTTGTTGGTTGTTGGCTGTTGGTTGTTGGTTGTTGGTTGCCTGCTGTCTAATTAGGTTAATCATAACCCAATCTTAACCCTAAATTAATTAGGAAGTAATTAATTCTCAAAGAGTAAATAATACAAATATTTTTCGGCTTAGACAATCACCTTTTAAAAATTGAATGCTACATTTGAGTTTATGACTGGCTATAAAGATAACTTGGAATAATTGGATTGTCTTATGTTGACCTTGCAGCAGTCCACCCCAGAATTATTTATCACTCCACCCTTAGAGATTCAGAATCTCAGCCTAGAGTCAACACTTCGGGAACTATCACTCTACGATGTTCAATTTGAATGCTCTCAACTTGGCAAGGATGTTGCTCAAACCTTTCAACGAAATTCCCTACTACCCGGAGTTATTCTCACAGAACAAGGTAAGTTTATCGGTATGATTTCACGACGACGCTTTTTAGAACAAATGAGTCGTCCTTACGGATTAGAACTGTTTTTGCGGCGACCCCTCAAATCCTTATATCGTTTTGCTCAAACCGAGGCGTTAATTTTAACTGGAGATACACCTATTATTACGGCTGCACGTCGCTGTTTAGAACGTCCGCCTGAGTTACTTTATGAGCCAATTACTGTAGAGTTAGCACCCCAAATTTACCGCTTGTTAGATGCCTATCAATTATTAGTGGCTCAACTACAAATCCACGAATTAGCTACTCAATTAATGTCCCAACTTTATCATAAATTAGAGGTAGCTAATCTACAATTAGAACATCTTGCTGCATCGGATGGGTTAACAGGAGTAGCGAACCGACGACGATTTGATGAGTATTTGCAGGCGTGTTGGCATCAGCAATCTGGAAGTAATTCTTTACTTTCATTAATTATGTGTGATGTGGATTGTTTTAAAATTTATAACGATACTTATGGTCATCAAGCAGGTGATGAATCGTTGCGGAAAGTTGCTAGTACTATCCAACGAGTAGTAAAGCGACCAGCGGATTTAGTAGCACGTTATGGGGGTGAAGAATTTGCTGTAATTTTACCCCTAACACCTCTTAATGGTGCAGTTCATGTTGCTGAAGCGATTCATCAGGAGGTTAGAAGTTTAGGAATTCGTCATGAAAAATCTTTAGTCAACTCCTGCGTTACTCTTAGTATTGGAGTAGCTACCCTGATTCCGATGTCGGAATTATCGCCAGCAACCTTAATCGCAGCGGCGGATTCGGCATTGTATCAAGCCAAATCATCAGGGCGCGATCGCGTTATTGTTTATTCGCCTTTAAATCCGTTACAATTGAACCAGTAAAACCTTCATTTGCTTTATCTTCTAAATGCTATTTATTGACTTTACCTATTTTTCTATTCTTGTATTAAGCCAAAAAACAAGATAACCAAAACTTAACCTTAATTTAAAAAAACATTAACGTATTTGGGTTGGGAAATTTTATAGAATACTTTATAACGATAAACTCTTAAATTATATTAACAATTGACTCTTCAATTAAACTAAATAAGTTTATATAGAGATGAGAGCGTACTAATTTTATAGTTTTATGGTTGCTATCCAGGAATCCTCCAAAAGCTTATTATTTTTTCCCCAAGGTCAGATGCCTAATCTGAGTTTGGAGTCAACACTCCACGAACTGTCACTCCATGATTTTCAAGTTGAATCATCTCGACACGGAAGAGAAGTCGCTAAATTATTACAATTAAATCCCATGCTACCCGGAGTCATTCTTACCCAGCAAGGAAAATTTGTAGGAATGATTTCTCGACGACGGTTTTTAGAACAAATGAGTCGTCCTTATGGATTAGAACTCTTTTTCAAGCGTCCGGTTTACTCACTCTATCGCTTTGTGAGTACAGATATTTTGAAACTTACAGGAAATACTAAAATTGTAGAAGCGGCTCGTTACTCCCTACAGCGTCCACCAGAGCTATTATACGAGCCTATTGTAGTAGAAATGGAGGGCGAAAATTATCGCTTGTTAGATGTACATCAGTTGCTTATTGCCCAATCAAAAATTCATGAATTAACAACCAAACTTTTACATGAGCAAACCCAAGCTCAAATGATTCAAACTGAAAAAATGGCAAGTTTAGGACAAATGGTCGCTGGAGTCGCTCATGAGATTAAAAATCCAGTCGCTTGTATTACAGGTAATTTTGAATTTTTAGTCAACTACTGCCATAAAATACTTGAAATATTAGCCATCTATGAAACAGAATTATCTCATCCATCCCCTACTTTAACTGAACTAAAACAAGAAGCCGAGTTGGATTTTATATTAGAAGACTTGCCTAAAATATTGAAAAGTATGGGAGCGGGTTCTGAGCGATTAACTAAAATTGTTGGCAGTCTGCACAGTTTCTCTCATATGGATGAATCAAAGCGCCAACCTGCTAACATTCATGACTGTATTGAAAGTACGTTAGTTATTTTAAATAACCGCTTCAAAAAAGGGATTGAATTGATTAAAAACTATGGAGATTTACCTCCTATCAATTGCTATTCCGGTCAACTTAGTCAGGTGTTCATGAATATCATTAGTAATGCCCTTGATGCTTTAATGGATAAAGTCAATACTCAAGCATTTGGGTCGAAGTTATGGAAACCGACAATTGAGGTTCATACCAGTCTTGTAGAGCGATCGCAAGAAGATTGGGTATCCGTCCGGATTGTAGATAATGGCGCTGGTATTCCACCCAACATTCAATCTCGGATCTTTGAGACGTTTTTCACAACCAAACCAGTGGGTAAAGGAACAGGTTTAGGTTTAGCCATTAGCCATCAAATTGTTACTCAAAAACATGGAGGGGAATTACTAATGTATTCACAACCAGAAATAGGAACAGAGTTTGAAATTCTGTTGCCCTTGGTTTTATAACCTTCTGCCTTCTGCCTTCTGCCTTCTGCCTTCTGCCTTCTGCCTTCTGCCTTCTGCCTTCTGCTATAAAACCCATAAG
>DNGI01000504.1:0-939 GCA_003486645.1 Cyanobacteria bacterium UBA11370
AATCAAATAGACTCGCTATATAAATTAAATTATGGGACTACGCACACCAATTACACTGATAACAGGACCATTAGGAAGTGGCAAAACTACCTTACTTCGTCATATCCTCAATACGGTGTCTAGAAAAATTGCCATTCTGATGAATGAATTCGGCGAGATTTCCATTGATAGCAAAATTATTGCAGGTAAAAATGTTCAGATGGCGGATTTGGGTGGAGGCTGTGTCTGCTGTTCGTTACTGGGGGAATTTGAAGCAGCGGTTAATGAAATTATTGATCGTGTTAATCCCGATAATATTGTAGTCGAAACAACTGGGGTGGCTGAACCGGATGCCTTAGTTTTCGATATTCAAGAAAGTTTACCAACGGTAAGACTGGATGGGGTTGTTACCGTTATCGATGCTGATGCAATCGTGAAATATCCCCAAATGGGACACACAACTCGGCTACAAATTGAAGCCGCAGATACTATTATTTTAAATAAGGTAGATTTAGTGTCTGAAATTGAGTTAAAAGGGATAGAACAAACATTGCAATCCTTTAACGAAAGTGCATCAATTTTGCCCGCTAAACGGTGTCAAGTGGATGTGGATTTACTATTTGGGATTGTACGCGATCGCATTCAGGAACCCCCTCATCACGTTCATCAGCCGGAATTTGAATCCTTTAGCTACACAACGTCTGCTATTTTGAATGCTCAATGCTTTGAAGAATTTGCGAATAGTCTGGGAACAGATATAACTCGTGCTAAAGGGTTTGTAAGATTTGAATCAGGTACATATCTTTTTAATTTTGTGGCGGGACGATGGGATTTAGAAGAATTTGAACAAGATGGGACAGAATTAGTTTTTATTGGCAAACAATTGAATATACGAAAACAAGAAATTATTGAGCG
The DNA here is from genome assembly GCA_003486645.1 of Cyanobacteria bacterium UBA11370. GTDB lineage: Bacteria > Cyanobacteriota > Cyanobacteriia > Cyanobacteriales > Coleofasciculaceae > UBA11370. Next base: position 895 of record DNGI01000504.1, read on the forward strand.
ATTAAAGTCGTGTGAGCAATAGCCTGATAAGCTGTTCGTCATTTA
>DNGI01000504.1:1221-4172 GCA_003486645.1 Cyanobacteria bacterium UBA11370
CTACTGATACCCAATTTAAATGCACAACAGCTTATCTTTAAGTTTAAACTGGCAACGTTTAGGCTTCTGAAGCTAACTATCTAAAATCCAAAATCCAAAATCCAAAATCCAAAATCATCTATGTCTTACGAATTTCTAGAGGATGTTGCTACGGCTGATATTGCATTTCGCGCTACAGGAAAAGATTTAGAGGAAGTTTTTAAATCAGCAGGTGATGCAACCCTCAATGCGATGATTGAAAATATAGAGGCGATCGCACCCACAACAGAACGCACGTTTACTCTGGAAAATGAAGCCTTAGACTTATTACTCTTTAATTTCCTTCAAGAGTTTATCTACTATAAAGACAGCGAACTATTATTGTTACGCGCCAATCAAATTCAGATTGAAGAAAAGGACGAATTGCATCACCTTACCGCTATTACCAAAGGAGAACAACTCGACCCCAATCGCCACGAACAACGAGTTGATGTTAAAGCTGTTACATTACACCGTTTTCAATTAGAAAAAACCGATCAGGGTTGGATGGCAATGGTCATTCTTGATATTTAAACTTAATATAGCGTTTCTCAAATGAGTGAGATACATTGGATTTTCTTTCCCACTCCCCACTCCCCACTCCCTTGCCAAAAGAACTTTAGAAGATTGGTAAACTAGAGGTTGTCAGTAGTTTGCTTGGATTAGCTGTAACGTAAAATTATTGGGAGTCGATCTGAACAATGTCTAACACGCTATATGATCGCGATTGGCAATTATGGATTCAGCAAACGATTCAGCAGTTACAGAATCATGAATTTGAGTCGCTGGATATTGAACATTTGGTTGAGGAATTAGTTGATTTGGGTAAATCAGAGAGAAATACGCTAAAAAGCAATTTGACAATCTTGTTGGCGCATTTACTCAAGTTAATGGTTCAGCATAATGTGCCTAATAGTATGAAAAGAAGTTGGTATAGTTCGGTGCTGGAACATCGCCAACGAGTTCTCAATAATTTAGCAGATACACCTTCGCTCAAAAATTTCCTAGTCGAAGCGGTGGAAAAAGCTTATCCAGATGGTCGAAAGCTAGCAATTAAGGAGGGGAAACTTGTCAAAGATGGGGTTCGTGTGCCAGAAGAGAGTAAGTATCCTATAACGTGTCCTTTTTCAATTGAGCAAATTTTGAATGAGGATTTCTACGGGTTATAGAGGGTTACTGAAACAGAAAGCCAAAGAAATGAGCGATCGCACTTATAAATTTTGTCGCAAAAAAAATCTGACTCCTGTCATAAAATCCCTTAATCTTGCTGGTGAGAAAATTGGTAAGCACCCAAAATTGCAAGCGCGATCGCAACAATTAACAGAATGGGAATAGAATACCAGGGAAACTCGGATAAGGGTAAATACGCCGCCGCACGAAGTCCAGTGCTGGTATAACTAAGGGGGAGGAGATATACAATAGCCTTCAGTATTAAGGGTAGAGTTTTGGGGTCAAAAAATGTCGCTCCTAAAAAGGACATGGGTACAATTAAGAAGTTATTGTAAAGACCAACCGATTCTATAGATTTGACATTCAATCCTACAATCACGCCTAACCCAGCAAACACCGCACAATTCAAGATTAGTAACAACCCAAATAAAGGGTTGAGGAAACTCCAGACTTTGCCAGTGAATAGGATAGCAATTAAAATTACTGAAGCCGAAGTCATCATTCCCCGTAAAATTCCAGCCAGCATTTTCCCTAAATATAAGGACAAAGGATGGACGGGCATTAATAGGGTTTCCTCAAATGTTTTAGAATAGAGTCGTTCCCCACAAAGGGAAAATGTTGTACCCCCGAAACTAATCGTCATTGAGGATAGCGCCACCATTCCTGGTAGAATAAACTCCAAATAGTTCGCACCCGCAGCAGGTTTCATGGCAGCATCTAAGGCACTTCCCAATCCTAAACCAAACCCTAAAATATAAATGAGGGGAGATACCAAGCCTGTCGCCGCAACTTGGACGATCCGCACGCGCAATTTTAACCATTCTCCCCAGAAGACGGTGAGACTGTCTGTCAGGATAGTGGGTAAGTGCAATCCTTTAAAAGTTTTTTCCAAGGGTAACGAGAGATTAGATTTCACAAGCCTAAGTGAATTGTTGTTATTCTTAAAACAAGTTCATATTTATTATCATATCAAAAAATTCAAGGTTTCAGGTATTAGCCATTACAAAAAAGGTAAAAGCTAGAGGGCACAATGAAAAAAATATTAATATTAATCTATAAATGCTAACTCTATATCAAAAAAAATCCTATCACATAAAATTCAGGAACGACAACCAAGAAAAACTTTTCAGAAGCCCTGAATTCATTCGTAGGAACAATCCAAAATCCAAAATCAAATGACTGCCACAAGAACCCAATCCATCACCTTAGAACAGTTTCTTCAACGTCCAGAAACCAAACCTGCTAGCGAATATATTAACGGAGAAATTATCCAGAAACCAATGCCCAAAGGAAGACACAGCCGCTTGCAAGGTAAACTCTGTGCTGCTATCAATCAAGTGACGGAATCTGCCAAAATTGCCTATGCGTTTCCTGAATTGCGGTGTAGCTTCGGAGGACGTTCGATTGTACCCGATGTTGCGATATTTCAGTGGGAACGCATACCTTTAACCGTTGATCATAACGTTCCTGATAACTTTGAACTCCCACCAGACTGGACGATAGAAATTCTTTCTCCTGAACAAAAACCTAATAAAGTCATTGGTAACATTCTCTACTGTCTTCAGTATGGCACTCACCTGGGATGGTTCCTTGATCCTGATGATTTGAGTATTCTCGTATTTTTACCTCAGCAACAGCCAGTTCTTTTGCAAGGAGAAGAGTCTTTACCCGTCTTACCAGAAATTGAACTAGCGCTAACCGTCAATCAAGTTTTTGGTTGGTTAAAGATGGGAGATTAATTGGGTGCATCCCAATGCAAGCAA